>NZ_BRYH01000053.1:0-132324 GCF_054772055.1 Lacrimispora brassicae
TCAGTAATCCTCGATAGCTCAGTTGGTAGAGCAAACGGCTGTTAACCGTTGGGTCGTAGGTTCAAGTCCTACTCGGGGAGTTCGTGATACTCAAGAGAAGACTATGAGGAGAACGAAATATAAGTGTATGGCCCCATGGTCAAGCGGTTAAGACATCGCCCTTTCACGGCGGTAACACGAGTTCGAATCTCGTTGGGGTCATTTAATGCCGATGTGGCTCAATTGGCAGAGCAGCTGATTTGTAATCAGCAGGTTATCGGTTCGAGTCCGATCATCGGCTTTTAAAAAGTTTAATACATTTGCAGATTATAATGTTTAGGACCTTTAGCTCAGTTGGTTAGAGCAACCGGCTCATAACCGGTCGGTCCTGGGTTCGAGTCCCCGAAGGTCCACTGACACTGAACTAAATATTTGATAATCTGGCCTGGTGGCTCAGCTGGTTAGAGCGCCGCCCTGTCACGGCGGAGGTCGTGGGTTCGAATCCCATCCGGGTCGTTCTGTGCTTTAAAAGTACAGGCTTTACAAACCAGCAGGTAAGTTGTATAATACTTACCACATCGTATATGGGATCTTAGCTCAGCTGGGAGAGCATCTGCCTTACAAGCAGAGGGTCATAGGTTCGAGCCCTATAGGTCCCATTTCCATGAGAACGATACGAAATACGCTTTGCGAATTTCGCTCGTTGTCGCGGCAGTCGTCAACTGAACATGCAAGCATGTTCGCTTGGTTCATTGCTCGCGCAAATCATGAGAATGCCGGCGTGGCGGAACTGGCAGACGCACAGGACTTAAAATCCTGCGGGACTAATCTCCCGTACCGGTTCGATTCCGGTCGCCGGCATTTGCCTAATGAGGCAAATAAGTGAATATGTGTGTGTAGCTCAGCTGGATAGAGCACTTGGCTACGGACCAAGGTGTCGGGAGTTCGAATCTTCTCACGCACGTACAGAAAACCCTTATTTTATAAGGGTTTTCATAATTTAAGGCATCCTGTGAAAGGTGCCTTTTTCGTATTTGATTAACGTTTGATTAGCATTTTTATTTTGCCAGTACGGTTTAGCTCCCGTCTGTTCCCCTCAAAAAGTCTGGTATTTACCGGTTTTTTTATTTTTGGTGTGCATTGATTCAAAATGCCGGATAATTTTATATTTGAATATTGTTATGGGTGATGTAAGCAATCCAAATGTATTTCGTGGAGGATTGTATCAGGGTTACGTTTGCATTATGATGCCCGATGTATTGGCGTTATATATCGCTTTGGGACATATTCTTTTTAGATGAATCGGTAAAAGAAGTAATAGGGTCATCATCTGTTATTTTAACATCATCATTTACGGCATTCATCATATTTGCCATAGCAATTGCTTCTTCATGTGGAAACCCCAAATCTATCCATGCTTGTACTTCATCGTTTAACATTCTTTCTACCTCCAATACAGCGTCTTGGATTATCTGTGACTCACAATCATTGCAGCGATATATCCTAATCCGAAGATCACTCCCGCAACCAACCATGATAAGGCACATTTAATTATTGTCATCGTTGTCATTGCGGCGGTCAGCATCCCTGCGTCTGCTGCCGAAACACAAACCATAATAGGTTTAATGAATAGAGTCCAATATCCGATGTATACAGCTAAAATTATTCCTGCAAAAAATATTCCGATGGACAAATAGCTCCTCATAAATTCCCCTCCTTGTTTTGCCCCTGTTATATATTATTCATATTATGCCCAAGGGTAACATTATTATAATTAAGCTGTGTTTTCAATCTTGTCGTTTTTAATAGAAAAACAGTCTTCTTTAAGACTTCCTTTTTATTTCTCATATACCCTTTCCTTTGTAAATACAACCCGTTCATTATGAGTTGAGTTGTAAGGCCAGAAGGAGAGGATCGATGAGATAAGTTTCATTCTATTGTTATGAAAGCTATGTTCCCTTTCCGTATATGGTTGCATCCTATTCAAACCGTTTCAGCGTGAAGAGCGTTTCAACGGCACATATGCGCAGGTTACCGTGCCTCCCACCTCTGCTTAGTTGCCTCATTGCTTTGTCGTTTTCATTGCGTTTGGAAGGTCATTAATTAGCAAAATAGGATTTGTTAAGTGACGGTAAAAGATGTAGTATCTATATATGAATACCAGAAGGATAATACCAGAACAGGAATACCAAAACAGGAATACCAAAACAGAAATACCAAAACAGTAATGCCAAAACAGTAATGCCAAAACAGGAGCACTAAAACAGGAATATCAGAAGACGAGCATTAAAACAGTATTACCAAACTAAAAATATCAAACTAGAAACACCAAAACAGAAACACCAAAACAGAAACACCAAAACAGATATACTAAAACAGAAACACCAAAACAGAAACACCAAAACAGAAACACCAAAACAGAAACACCAAAACAGAAACACTAAAACAGATACACCAAAACAGGTCAGGAATGCAGAATTGGAATCATCTCAGACCAGGGAAGAATGAATTCACCACTTTACAAATTTAATAAAAGGGTGTATATTAACCATGTACTAAAAAATGCGCCGGTAGCTCAGTTGGATAGAGCGTCTGGCTACGGACCAGAAGGCCGCGAGTTCAAATCTTGTCCGGCGCATAAGAAGAACAGTTTTATTTTATTATAGAAAAAACTGTTCTTTTTTTTATCTGTTTGGAGAATTTCATCGGAAGACAGTATTTATATAAATTATAGCTTGATTTTTTTTCAGAATTTATTATACTAAAGTTAGGGCTTTATGGGCGTTAGAATCAGGTGCGATGAGGTAGCTGTAGACAATAGGTGCAGTGCCTCTTTTTTTATATCAGATTATTAAATTTGGCCGGCAGGGAGTTTATTCATATTCATGAAGGATGAAATAGTAGAGAAGCTGGAACGGCTTCCTGGGAAAATCAGCTTTTTATATGAGAATTTAGAGACAGGAGATGGGCTTGCCTATCACCAACAAGAGCCGATGATGGCGGCCAGCGTTATTAAGCTGTTTGTCATGGCGGCCGCATTTGAAAAGGAAAAAAAGGGAACCTTTCACATGGATGAAATGTTTGCTGTGAAAAAGGAGGACCGGGTTCCTTCCTGCGGTGCCCTTACCTATCTTCATGATGGAATCCTGGTGACGGGAATGGATCTGGTCACTTTAATGATCATTTTCAGTGACAATACGGCGACAAACGTTCTGATTGATATCCTTGGAATGGAGGAGATCAATGAAATAATCAGAGGGCTTGGGTTCCGGCAGACTCTTCTTCAGAGAAAAATGTATGATATGGAAAGGTCAAGCAGGGGGATCCAGAATTACATAACTGCGTATGAAACAGGCAGGCTTTTAAAAATGATGTATGACGGGATCCTTATAGACCGGCAGTCCAGTGAAACAATGATTTCCATTTTGAAGAATCAGCAGCTTTGCAGCAAGATTCCATTTTATCTGCAGGCTCTCCCGGAAAGTCCGGAGATCGCTCACAAGACGGGCGAAGATACTGGTATTACTCATGATGTGGGCATTGTTTATGGAAAGGAACCTTTTTTGGTTTGCTTCTGCGGAAATGAGACGGATACTCCGGCCTTTGAAAGGGTTATGGCTGAGATATCTCTGGATTTGTATGAGAAGACCAATAAAGGAATTTAGGAAACAGAGGGAAAGTAAATGAAGATTGTAAAGATAGAGACGGCAAAGGTCAGCATTCCTCTTGTGACACCGTTTAAAACAGCCCTTAGAACGGTTGACAGCGTAAATGATATTGTGGTGAGGATCACAACGGATGACGGTCAGACAGGGTTTGGTGAGGCACCTCCTACTGCAGTAATCACAGGGGACACTCAGGGTTCTATCCTCACTGCTATTCAGGAATTTATCGCTCCGGCCCTCATTGGCATGGAGATCGAGAATCTGGACGGGATCATGAGGAAGCTTCATGGCTGCATATTAAAGAATAGTTCAGCAAAGGCAGCGGTGGATATGGCTGTTTACGACCTTTTTGCAAAGTCCTGTAAGAAACCTTTGTACAAGGTTCTGGGAGGCGGACAGAGGGAGATTGAAACAGATCTGACCATCAGCGTCAATGATGTTGAGGAAATGGTCAGTGACAGCTTAAGGGCAGCTTCGCAAGGCTTTCGCATCCTGAAAATTAAGGTAGGGAAAGAGAGCAGGAAGGATGTGGAGCGGATCAAGGCCATTCGCCAGGCGGTGGGACCGGATATTAAGCTGCGCATTGATGCCAACCAGGGCTGGTCTGCCAAGGAAGCGGTCCGGATCATCAGGACGTTGGAGGATATGGGAATTGATATGGATCTGGTGGAGCAGCCGGTAAATGCCCATGACTTTGAAGGGATGAAGTTTGTGACCAGTCAGGTATATACTCCCATTCTGGCAGATGAGAGCGTTTTTTCATCTGAGGATGCCATACATATTATCAGGGAACGGGCGGCGGATCTCATTAATATTAAGCTTATGAAGACAGGGGGCATTTATGAAGCTCTGAAAATCTGTGCCATTGCGGAGAGCTTTGGGATGGAGTGTATGATCGGATGTATGCTGGAGAGCAAGATCGCGGTCAGCGCGGCGGCCCATCTGGCGGCAGGAAAGGGGATCATTACCCGGGCTGACTTAGATGGACCATCTCTTTGCAGGGAGGATCCTTATACTGGAGGACCTATTTTTGACGGACCTAAGATTTTTATGAATGAAGATCCTGGTATGGGAATTATTAAGGTTCCTGCATTTGGTGAGTGATAGGATGATAGGATACTAATCCCCTATGGGTTAGAAATATTAGAAAAATGGAGGAGAATTTATGAAGAAAAGAAGATTAATGGCTGCGATGCTATGCGCAGTTCTTGCTGCTTCCACGGCACTAAGCGGCTGTGGCGGGAAAAAGAACACAGGAGATGGTTCCCAGGCGGCAGGAAATGAAAGTGGGGCGGCGGAGAGCGGAAAGGCGGCTGTGTATACCAGATTATATGGCTCAGAGGTTACAACTTTAAATTATCTTGTTTCCGCATCAACAGAAGACCAAAGACCTGGGGCAAACTGCGTTGACACCTTAATTGAGTATGACAATAAGGGGCAGATTAAACCCGGACTTTCTACGGAATGGAGTTATGATGAAGCTTCTTTGACATGGACCTTTAAGTTACGTGAGGCCAAGTGGGTGGACAATACCGGGGCCGAGGTTGCAGACGTGACGGCCCAGGATTTTGTTGATGCCATGAAATATGAGCTGACCCCTGAGTATGAAAGTGCAAACGTACAGAACCTCTTTGGAGTCATAGCGAATGCGGAGAAATATTATAATGGATTGGCATATAAAGGCGGGGCAGATGAGGACGGGAAGGTCTGGGATCCTATTGATTTTTCAGAGGTAGGAGTAAAGGCAGTTGATGACCATACCCTTACTTATACTTTGGAGAAAGAAGTTCCATATTTTCTTTCCTCCCTGGCCTATGTAGTATATATGCCGGCTTATGGCCCGCAGCTTACGGAACTGGGAAAAGATTTTGGTACAGGTGCAGATAAGATGTATTACAACGGTGCTTTCTATCTGGAAGAGTTTTCTCCCCAGGAAAAACAGGTCTATAAGAAGAACTCTTTAAATTATGATGCAAATATAGTTTATCTCGATGAAATTCAGAGGATCTATAATGCAGAATACAATACCATTGGGCCTGAGATGGTAAAACGCGGAGAGGTTGATTATGCAGAAATCTCTTCTGATATCCTGGATGATTGGTTAAAAGGAGAGGATACTAAGAATTTGATCAGTCGTGAGCGGCCAAAGACCAGTTATTCTTATTTCTACTGCTTTAATTTTAACCCGCAGTTTGATGCTCAGTATGAGCCGGATAACTGGAAAAAAGCTGTAAATAATGAAAATTTCCGCAAGGCGTTGTTTGCAGGTTTAAATAAGACAAAAGAGGTATCTGTTCTGGAACCGGGTACTCCTGACGATTTTGTAATCAATTCTATTACACCTGCCAACTTTACATTTAATGCAGACGGGGTGGATTACACCACCATCGGCGATATGGCCTCCCTTGGACAGACCTTTGATGAGACAAAGGCAAAGGAATACCGCGACCTGGCAAAGGAGGAGCTTGGGGCTGAGGGGGTTACCTTCCCGGTAAAGGTGCTCATGCCTTATAATCCTTCTGAAATCAACTGGGATAAAGAATGCCAGGTAGTGGAGCAGCAGATGGAAAGTCTGCTTGGCACGGATTTCATTGATATCATTGTGGAGGCCGGCCCTGCGGATGGATTCTTAACGGAAGTGCGCCGAAACGGCAAGTTTGCATTGATGAAATGTAACTGGGGCGCTGATTATGCGGACCCGGAAACCTGGACCGACCCGTTCTACCAGTCAAAGGGTGAGGAGGGATATGACCTTGGATATAAATACGGAAATATTGCAAAGGCCATTGAAGAAGGAACCCCTTCCGCAGATGCAGCAGTGGAGTACTTTTCTCTGGTGGAGGCAGGCAAGGATATAAAGGTAGATATCAATGCCCGTTATGAGGCATTTGCCAAAGCGGAAGCCAGCCTGATCAACCATGCATTTGTTCTGCCCCTTAGTATTTCAGTGAGCAGATATGTAGCTGACAAGCTGGATGTATTTGAAGGCCAGTATGCGCCCTTTGGTGTATCAAACTTAAGATATAAGGGTCAGCATCTTCAGGACCATTACGTTTCCATGGATGAGTTTAAGGCCAAAAGGGAAGCAAACGAGAAATAAACGGCAGGTATATACGCCGGACCATTGGCTCTAAAGCCATGGTCCGGCGGAAAAATACCGTCTGAAAAGGATGTGCCGGAGGACACGTCTTCTTCCGAGAGTATTTTTAATAGAAAACACAAAGGAGCCGAGAAACTGATGTTAAAGTATTTAGGTAAAAGAATCGCTCGTTCATTTCTTACGCTGATCATCATTCTGACCGTGGTGTTCTGTTTGCTTCGTCTGATGCCAATTGAAGGATATTTCCAGAATTTTGACAAGATGACGCCTCAGCAGATCCAGGTGGGCTTAAAGGAGATGGGGCTTACGGATCCTCTTCCGGTCCAGGTGATCCATTTCTTTAAAGACCTTCTTCACGGGGATTTAGGCGTGTCCAGAATCTACCGTTCCAATGTTCCCGTATCTGATATTTTAGCGGACAAGGTCCCTGTTTCTGTGAAGCTGGGTGTCTGGTCCATGGCCGTATCTCTTCTTGTGGGACTTCCTTTGGGAGCCTTGATGGCACGGTATAAATACAGGTGGTTTGACAGGATCGGAACCTTGTTCATTGTTTGTATCCAGGCGGTTCCTGCAGCCGTTTATTTTCTCTATATCCAGCTTTATGGAACCAGGCTGGTGGGAGTTGGGCTGCTCTTCCAGATTGATGATCCCAAATACTGGATTCTTCCGGTTGTGTCCATGTCCCTTGGAAACATGGCCTTTTACGGTATGTGGCTGAGGCGGTATATGGTGGATGAAAGCAATAAGGATTATGTGAAGTTAGCCAAGGCAAAGGGGATGTCAGAAGGGGGAGTCATGTTCAAACATATCTTCCGCAATGCCTTTGTTCCTTTGGCTCAGTATATTCCCACCGCATTTTTAAATACAGTGATCGGCTCCATTTATATTGAATCCCTGTACAGCATCCCGGGAATGGGAGGGCTTCTTGTTGCGGTGATCAAAAAGCATGATAATACCATGGTCCAGGGCATTGTTCTGCTCTATGCCTGTGTAGGCGTTCTGGGACTTTTGATGGGTGATTTGCTGATGGTAATGCTGGATCCAAGAATCAGTCTGGGAAAGAAGGAAGGTGACAGATGATGAAACAGTTTTCTTACCGCCATACAAAGGAAGCGGAATTCATGGAAAATATGGAGGAAGCAGAGCTGTTTTCCTTTGCAGGCTTTAACCAGGAGGAAGCGGAGAAGACCGGGTACAGCAATTATTCCTACTGGTACAGTACCTTTCGCGCCTTTTTAAAGAACCGGGGGGCCTTTGTCCTTCTGGTGCTTTTGATCCTTCTTTTGGCATTTACTTTTTTGCAGCCTTATCTGCCGGGGCAGTATGATCCAAACATGATCATCAACGATGCAAAGGGGATGCAGTTTCGCAACAGTCCTCCTGGAAAAGAATTTATTCTGGGGACCAATTCCATTGGACAGGATTTATGGGCGAGGATCTGGGCGGGAACCAGGACTTCTCTGATCATTGGACTGTCTGTGGCTCTTGCGGAAGCGGTCATTGGTATAACCGTTGGAGTGATCTGGGGATATGTGAGAAAGGCAGATTTCATCCTTACGGAAATTTACAATATCATTGACAACATTCCCAATACCATTGTTTTGATCCTTATTTCTTATATATTAAAGCCCAGTGTGAAAACTCTGGTATTTGCCATGTGCCTGACCGGATGGATCCAGATGGCCAGGTTTATCAGGAACCAGATTCTCATTATCAGGGACAGGGATTATAATGTTGCCAGCCGTTGTCTGGGGACACCTGTCAGCAGGATCATTGTAAAGAATCTTCTTCCTTATCTGGTGTCAGTCATTATGCTTCGCATGGCACTTACCATTCCGGCTGCCATCGGCAACGAGGTATTTATTACTTACATCGGTTTGGGGCTTCCGGTAAATATTCCAAGCTTGGGCAATTTAATCAACGAAGGGCGGGCCTTAATCACCAGCCCGGCTTTGCGCTACCAACTGGTTTACCCAACGATCATTCTTTCCTTTGTTACCATATCGTTTTATATCATTGGCAATGCCTTTTCGGATGCCGCTGATCCCAAGAATCACGTATAAGGAGGGAAAGTATGAACCAGGAAAAGATTTTAGAGGTAAACGAGCTGGATATTAAATTTGAACTGAGGGGAAAAATACTTCATGCCATACGCGGGATTTCCCTGGATTTATATAAGGGAGAGATTCTGGCTATTGTAGGGGAATCGGGAAGCGGAAAGTCTGTTTTTACCAAATCCTTTATGGGACTTTTGGAGAGGAACGGGCACGTGGATGGTGGAAAGGCTGTTTATTACGGGGCTGATGACAGGAAGGCAGTGGAGCTGACCGCCGTAAAAAGGGAAAAGGACTGGCTGAGTATACGGGGCCATGAGATCGCAATGATCATGCAGGATCCCATGACCAGTTTAAATCCCTTAAAGACCATTGGGGTTCAGATCATGGAAGCCGTGCTGCTTCACCAGAATGTGGGACGTTGGGAGGCAAAGAAGCGGACCCTGAAATATTTGACAGATGTGGGGATCCAGGACCCTGAAAAAAGGTTTGACCAGTATCCTCACGAATTTTCCGGGGGTATGCGCCAGCGGGTGGTGATCGCCATTGCCATTGCCTGCAATCCTCAGGTTCTCATTTGTGACGAACCTACCACGGCTCTTGATGTGACCATACAGGCCCAGATCCTGGATCTTTTAAAGGAACTGCGGCATAAATACAGGCTTTCAGTGATCCTGATCACCCATGACTTAGGAGTGGTGGCCAACATCGCGGACCGGGTGGCTGTTATGTATGCAGGAGATATTGTGGAGATCGGCACCTGCGAAGATATTTTCTATGATGCAAGGCATCCTTATACCTGGGCATTGCTTTCCTCTCTGCCTCAGGTAGGATTAAAGGGGACGGATTTGTTTTCCATTCCGGGAACTCCTCCCAATCTTTATACAGAGATAAAAGGAGATGCTTTTGCCCCCCGTAATCCTCAGGCTCTTAAGATTGATTTTGTGAAGAGGCCTCCTTATTTTCAAGTATCCCCCACCCATAAGGCAAAGACCTGGCTGTTGGATCCCAGGGCGCCGAAAGCAGACCCGCCGCCTGTGGTCAGCAAAATCAGAAATGGAGGTCTGTTTTAATGGAACGTGAAGTGTTATTGGATGTAAGGGATTTGGATGTGACCTTTGGAGAGCGCAGAAAGAGATATGAAGCGGTGAAAAAGGTAAACTTTAAAATATACAAAGGTGAAACCTTTGGGCTGGTGGGGGAATCCGGATCAGGGAAAACCACCATTGGCCGGGCGGTCATGAGGATCGTGCCAAGTTCCGGAGGAGATATCCTTTATAAAGGGGAGAAGATCAACGGAAAGATACCGGTGGAACTGGACCGGAAGGTCATTAAGGAAATACAGATGATCTTTCAGGATCCTCAGGCGTCTTTAAATGAAAGGGCAAAGGTGGATTATATCATCAGTGAAGGGCTGATGAACATGGAAAAGGGATTAGGGGAGGAGGAACGGAAAAAACGGGTGGATCAGGCCCTTCTGGATGTGGGCCTTCTTCCGGAGTTTGCAAGCCGTTTTCCCCATGAGTTTTCCGGAGGCCAGAGGCAGCGGATCGGAATCGCCAGGTCTCTTATCATGAATCCGGATTTTATCATTGCCGATGAACCGATTTCTGCTTTGGATGTATCTGTCAGAGCCCAGGTTTTAAACCTCCTTGGAGATATGAAGAAAAAACGGCAGATCACTTATCTGTTTATTGCCCATGACCTATCTGTCATGCGGTTTATTACGGACAGGATCGCAGTCATCCGAAAGGGAGAGATCGTGGAAATGGCGGAAACGGAGGAGTTGATCACCCACGCCCTACACCCCTATACCAGGGCGCTGCTTTCGGCTATCCCCATGCCGGATCCAAAGCATGAGAAGGAGAAAAAGCTTCTGGTCTATGATCCTGACCTTCACGATTATTCCTGGGAGAAGCCTTCCTGGAGAGAGATAAGGCCGGAGCATTTTGTGCTGGCAAACAGGAAAGAAGCAGAAGAATATAAAAAACTGTACAGAGATTGATTAAGGAAAAACCGGAAGAAACCCTTATTTGCTATGGTTACTACAGATATTCCTGATCTTGAAGGATGCTTCGGAAAAATTATAATATGCTCCTCCTGGGGCAGGCGGCTTAAGGAATAAAAGCTGCCTGTCACAGGGCGGAGCGTATTTTTTATGGGATGAAAGAAATGACATGGGCGCAGGGAATTCTGTCTGTTATATTTTGAGGTATCATTGACATTCCTCATATCTGACCATATAATAATGAAAAATGCGGTACATATCAGTAGGGCTACAGGTAGTAGGTTACAGGTGTGCCCGGTTCCCCAGCGGATGCGGTACTTTAGAGGCGGACATTTCTGCCATAAAGTGCCGGATGGAATATAAAAGGAAGGACAGGAGGAGATAACAGGATGACGATGGAAGCTTACGGGATTGTAAAAATACCGGTTGCCACTATTTGGGAGGGACGGTCGGAGATAAAAGAGAACAGTCTTGGAGAAAGGGTGTCAACTATTTCTGATGAAGGGCTGTATGGGATGGGGCTTCTTATCACCGGGGAGGAAGCGGATGGATTTTATCCGGTTCGAACCTTTTACGGTTATTCCGGTTTTATCAGGAAAGAGGACATTAAAAGGGTGAGCCTTAATGAGCTGAAGAACTGGGAAGAGGGAGGGCTTATGGTCGCTGATGGAGTCTACGTGGATATCCTTTCCCTTCCCAAGGTTCAGGGGATAAGCCTTTTAAGCCTTTTCCGGGGTTCTCTTGTAAAGGTGCTTTTCTTTGATTCGGAAAAGGAGGGCTGGGCCAAGGTGGAACTTTTGGATGGTCGTGTGGGCTATATGAGAAACCAGAATTTAAGGCTAAAGGAATTTTCCCAGTCCGGATTGTGGACGGGAGAGCTTCCACAGAAGAAAATTGTGGATGAAGCCTCTTTCCGGAAGGCGGTAGTGGAGACGGCTAAGGAGTATTTAGGTACCCAGTACCGCTGGGGAGGAAGGTCCACCGCAGGAATCGACTGTTCCGGGCTGACCTCGGAAAGCTATCTGTTAAACGGGATACTGACCTACCGGGATGCCAGGATAGAACCGGGCTTTCCTGTACATGAGATTCCAAAGGATGAGATGCTTCCTGGGGATCTTATGTATTTTCCGGGACATATCGCCATGTACATGGGAAATGGAGCCTACATTCATTCCACGGGAAAGGTTGGCAGCGGCGGTGTGGTGATCAACAGCTTAAACCCGGAGGCAGAGGACTACCGGGCGGATCTGGCGGAAAGCTGGTATGGGTCGGGAAGTATTTTCGGCAATCCCCTATGAAGGCCTGCTCCAGGTTTGGGAGATATGGGTGTCAAAAATAACTGCGCTCCGGCGCTGAGCCTGTTTTCCAGGCTCGTTATTTAATAAGTTAAGAGAAAGGGTCGGATAACATGGATTCCAGACTTACATTAGAGAAACGAATTGAAGCGGAGATCATGAGCTATGACGGGAAAATGGGAATCTATCTGGATGATTTCCACGGAAATGTGATCGCCGTTCACGCAGATGAAACATTTGAAACGGCAAGCGCCATTAAGACTTATATTCTGGCATGTTTGTTTGATGAGGTGGAAAAAGGAAATAAAAGCCTTGAGGATATGATCGAATACAGGGAAGCGCATGTGGTGGATGGAAGCGGCGTCCTTGGGGCCCTGGAGCCGGGAGCAATGCTCCGGGTTAAGGATGCGGCCACTTTTATGATAATTGTAAGCGATAATATTGCAACCAATATGATCATTGATTATCTGGGGCTGGATACGATCAACCGGTGCATCAAAGCCCTTGGCTTCAAGGATACAGTGCTTTACAACCCCATTCATTTTGAAACCTACAGAAGGCTGGGAACCAGCACGCCAAGGGATTATGCCGGTTTTTTCACCCGCTTGGCAAAGGGGGAGCTTATCAGCCGTACGGCCGATGAAAAGATGCTGGAAATCTTTAAGAAACAGCATTATAACAGTATGATCACCAAGGATTTTCCACCGTTTTATATGGACAGCGATAATACGGATGACATTCTGATCACCGTTGCCTCTAAAAGCGGGAGTATGGATGCCTCCAGGAATGACGGCGGCCTTGTGTTTACCCCTTACGGGCCTTATGCCATCGTCATGTTCCACAAGGAATTTTCTGATGCCATGTATTATCCGGCCCATCCTGCCACCGTATTTGGGGCAAGGGTCAGCCGGATGATCCTGGATCAGTTTCTGGCATTGGAAGGAAGATTTTTAAAATAAAAGATGCAGTGTATAATTTTACTAAAAAAAATTGGGATAAGTTCAAGAATCACGACATTATTACTGGTTTTTCGGTATTTGCTCTGAGGTTTTTCTGCTATGATAAAATTACAGAAAAAGAACGGAGGGATATCTATTATGAAAAAAAGAACAGCATTTCTGCTGGCGCTTACAGCGGCGCTCAGCTTAACCGCATGCGGCTCCAAGCAGGAGGCCACAAAGGCGGAGACTGCAAAGGAGGCACAGACCACGGTTGCCGAGGCAACTACGGCAGCAGGAGAAGAGAAGAAGGAGTCAGGTGCAGACGGGGATTTATCTGCTTTAATTGAAGCGGCAAAGGCAGAAGGGGAATTAACCGTGTACGGCTCCTGTGAAGAGGAACATCTGGCGGCAGTCTGCCAGAATTTTGAAAAGACTTATGGCATTAAAACAAAGTTCCAGAGACTTTCCACCTCAGAGGTTTATACCAAGGTTTCCGAAGAAGCCGGGAAGCCTTCGGCAGATGTGTGGTTTGGGGGAACTACAGATCCTTATAATGAGGCGGTTGCCGCAGGGCTTTTAACGCCTTATGATGCGGTCAATGCCAAGAACCTTATAGGAGACCAGTATAAGGATCCTACCAATTGCTGGTACGGAATTTACAAGGGGATCCTGGGCTTCATGGTGAATACGGAAGAGTTAAAAAGACTTGGGCTGGAGGCTCCAAAGACCTGGGATGATCTGACAAAAGAAGAGTATAAGGGGCTAATCATGCTGTCCAACCCCAATACTGCAGGTACGGCAAAGCTGGTGATCAATACCATGATCCAGATGAAGGGACATGACGCTGCAATGGAATATTTCAATAAGCTGGACAAGAACATTGCACAGTATACAAAATCAGGTTCCGGCCCGTCCAAGATGGTTGGACCTGGGGAATGTGTCATTGGAATCGGTTTCCTTCATGACGGCATTTACCAGATCCTTCAGGGGTATGACAACATTCAGTTGATCGTTCCTGAGGATGGAACTTCCTTTGAAGTAGGAGCGACTGCGATCTTTAACGGCGCTGTCCATCCCAATGCAGCAAAGCTGTGGATCGAGTATGCCCTGTCACCGGAATGTGTGGACATTGCAAAAGAAAACGGCGCTTATCAGTTCCTGGTTTTAAAGAATGCCACACAGCCGGAAGAAGCTGAGCGGTTTGGCCTGGATATGAACAATACCATTGATTATGATTTTGCAGATGCAAAGGAAAACAGTGCAAAATATGTGGAAGATTTCTTTGGAGCCCTGGGAAGCTCTGCTGACAAAGCGGATGCCAGCCGTTTCCTGACACAGTAAGGAGACAGGGGCAGGAGATAAACGTCCGGTTGTATGGAGAAACATGCTGCGTAATGCGTAAGAGACCATTACGCAGCATTTTTTACTTAATGAGCGCCAGGACGCCTGCCTGGAATGACGAAAGGAGGATTTTTTATGGCCAGTTTGCAGAGCGCCCGGCTGGAGCGCAGAAAGTTTTTTTCAGATCCGGTTTTGGTCAGCATGATTGCTGTTCTGCTTATTTTTCTTGCACTGTTTATTCTTTATCCTCTGCTTATGCTGTTGGTAGACAGCTTTTATGCGGAGGGAACTGTCACTCTTGACGTGTTTAAAAGAGTCCTTAATCTGGAACGGTTCCGGAATGCTTTTAAAAATACCCTTGTTCTTGGATTTGTCACCGGCACCGCTTCTACGGCAATCGGACTGCTGTTCGCTTATGTTGAGGTGTATGTGAAGCTGAAAACCAGGGTTTTAGAAAAGCTTTTTGGCCTTGTCTCCATGCTTCCGGTGGTATCCCCGCCTTTTGTTTTATCTTTGTCCATGATCATGCTTTTTGGAAGGAGCGGCTTAATCAGCCGGTCCCTGCTTCACATATATGATTCCAATGTCTATGGGCTCAGGGGAATTGCCATTGTTCAGACTCTGACCTTTTTCCCGGTATGCTATTTAATGCTGAAGGGACTTTTAAAGAACATAGACCCTTCTTTGGAAGAGGCCACCAGGGATATGGGAGCGACCAGATGGAAGGTGTTTTCCAGCGTTACCTTTCCCCTTCTCCTGCCTGGACTTGGCAATGCCTTTCTGGTGACCTTTATTGAGTCTGTGGCGGATTTTGCAAATCCAATGCTGATCGGCGGGTCCTATGATACCCTTGCTACCACCATTTATTTACAGGTAACGGGAGCCTATGATTCCACAGGTGCGGCGGCCATGTCCGTGGTCCTGCTGCTCCTGACAGTGGTGCTGTTCCTCATCCAGAAATATTATCTGGAAAAAAAGACGGCAGCTACCTTAACAGGTAAGGCTTCCCGCATGAGAATGCTCATAGAGGATAAGAGCGTGACCGTTCCCCTGACTTGTATTTGCGGCCTGGTTGCAGCCTTTGTGCTGCTGATGTACATCATGGTTCCTTTTGGCGCCATGTTTACCCTTTGGGGAAGGGATTACAGCTTAAGTCTTAAGTGGTTTCAATATATGTTCAAGACCAGCGGTTTAAAGGCGTTTAAGGACTCCTTTGTTCTGTCCCTGATTGCTGCGCCTCTTACGGCTTTTCTCTCCATGGTGATTTCTTATCTTGTGGTTAAGAAGCGGTTTAAGGCAAAGGGTTTTATTGAGTTTGTTTCCATGCTGGCCATGGCTGTTCCCGGAACGGTTCTTGGTATTGGATATATCCGGGGATATGCAAACGGACTGTTCCGCTCCGGCATCATGAGCGGCCTGTATGGGACAGGGCTTATCCTGATCATCGTATTTATCGTCCGAAGCCTTCCTACGGGCACCAGAAGCGGAATATCTGCTCTGCGGCAGATCGACAAATCCATAGAGGAATCCGCTTATGACATGGGAGCCAATTCTGCCAAGGTATTCATGTCCGTGACCCTTCCTCTTATTAAGGATTCTTTTTTCAGCGGTCTGGTGACGGCGTTTGTGCGCAGCATCACTGCGATTTCCGCCATCATTCTGCTGGTGACGCCTGAATTTCTGCTGATCACCTGCCAGATCAATGAGCAGGCGGAAAAAGGAAATTACGGCGTGGCCTGCGCCTATGCCACCGTATTGATTTGTATAACCTATGGGGCGGTCCTCATTATGAACGCTTTGATGAAATTCTTCGGCGTCAGCAGGGCTGTAAAGGAAGTCCAGGACTAAAGTGATAACAGGAGGAAGAGAAAATGGATAAACAAAAAAAGGGCGTTCGGCTGGAGCGCATTTCAAAAATATATACAGATCCAAAAACAGGCAAGGAGTTTTATGCGGTTAAGGATACTTCCCTGGATATTGAGCCGGGAACCTTTGTCACTCTTTTGGGACCATCGGGCTGCGGAAAAACCACCACCCTACGCATGATTGCAGGTTTTGAAAGCCCTGACGAAGGGGAAATATATCTGGGAGGAGAGGCCATCAACCATCTGACACCCAATAAAAGGGATACGGCCATGGTGTTCCAAAGCTATGCCCTTCTGCCTCATTACAATGTGTTTGACAATGTGGCCTATGGACTTAAGATCCGGAAGGTCCCAAAGGAAGAGGTCAGGGAACGGGTTATGAACATATTAAAGCTGGTGGAAATGGAGGGAATGGAAACCCGCATGACGAACCAGCTTTCCGGCGGGCAGCAGCAGAGGGTGGCACTGGCAAGAGCCCTGGTTATTGAGCCGGGAGTTCTTCTTTTTGACGAGCCTCTGAGTAACCTGGATGCCAAGTTACGGGTAACTATGAGAACGGAGATCCGAAAGATTCAGCAGAAGGTGGGGATTACGGCCATCTATGTGACCCACGACCAGTCTGAGGCCATGAGCATTTCCGATAAGATCATCATTATGAGCAAGGGCAAGGTGGAGCAGATCGGAAGCCCCAGGGAGATCTATTATCATCCAGCCTCCAGATTTGTGGCGGATTTTATCGGTGAAGCCAATTTCTTAAAGGCAAGGGTTTTGTCGGAAGAAGGAGAAAAGGCTATGATTTCCGTGGCAGGCGGGGAGTTCCAGGTAAACAACTTTGCGGGGGCCCATACAGGGGATGAAGCAACTTTGGTGATCCGGCCGGAGGGAGCCATTCTGGCGGAGGAAGGCCTTTTAGAGGGCCTGGTCACCCTGTCCACCTTTATGGGTTCTTATCAGTACTATCAGGTTATGGTGGGGGATATGGAAATCCAGATTACGGATTATAACCCGGTCAACCGGAGAATTTATGAAGTGGGAGAAAAAGCTTGTCTGAATTTTGATCCAAAGGGTGTTTACATCCTGTAGCACTGTGTTAGAATCATATTAATAAGTTTGAAGGGCAGGGAGCAGGGATTATGAAAAGCCGGATGGGATATGCCGCGGCCCTTCTGTGCATAAGCTGTCTGGCAGGCTGCGTTGGCAGTTCCGGGACAGTGCCCGCAGAATTTCAGGGGGATGAGGAAATGGTGGTATACTGCCCTCATCCCCTGGAATTCATTAATCCCATTGTATCGGAATTTGAGGAGCAGACAGGGATTAAGGTGGAGGTATGTACAGGAGGCACTGGGGAACTGTTAAAAATGGTGGAAGACAGGAAAGAGCCCCAGTGTGATATCTTCTGGGGAGGTTCCCTTTCTACCACCATGGCAAAAAGTGAGCTGTTTGAGCCTTATATCAGCAAAAATGAGCCAATGATTCAGGAAGATTACAGGAATAAAGAAGGAAATCTGACCCGGTTTACGGATGTTCCCAGCATTCTCATGGTGAATACCAATCTGGCAGGAGATATTTCCATAGAGGGGTATGAAGACCTTCTTAAGCCGGAGCTTTTTGGAAAGATTGCCATGTGCGACCCTTCTACCTCATCTTCGGCCTTTGAACATCTGATCAACATGCTTTATGCCATGGGAGACGGAGATCCTCAGGCAGGCTGGGGGTATGTGGAAGCCTTTTGCAGAAACCTTGAGGGAAAGCTGCTTCAAAGCTCCTCGGATGTATATCAGGGAGTGGCTGAGGGGCGCTATACGGTGGGGCTCACCTTTGAAGAAGGGGCCGCCCATTACATTGGCTCCGGATATCCGGTCAAGGTGATATACATGAAGGAAGGAGTCATATCCAAACCGGATGTGGTATGCATCGTCAAGGGTTCCAAGAAACTGCCGGAGGCAAAGCAGTTTGTGGATTTTGTGACGGGAAAGGATGCCCAGACGGTCATCTCTGAAAGCCTTGGAAGGCGTTCTGTGAGGACAGATGTGAATGAACCGGAATATCTGCTGGATAAGCAGGCCATCCATATCATTTATGACGAGGAAGCTGTGGTAAAGGAGAGGAAGAAGGAGTGGCTGAATCGTTTTTCAGAGATTTTTCAGGACACCCTGGATTAGAATAGGGAGGGAGCATGAAAAAGGGACGATATTTCAAAGAGGAGCTGCGCCGCCTGATCTTGGGGTATGCCATCATTCCGGCGGCAGGTTTTACCCTGATCTGTACGCTGGTTTTTCTTGCGGTCCTTCTCTACGGAAAAGAAAGCGGGAATGAGTCTCACAATGCTTTTGTGGCGGAGGAACTGGAAAAGGTTCTTACAGGATATGAAGAAAACCTTGTGGCGCTTTCGGATTCTGATCTGCTTCTTAACGTGGGTTTAAGCGCAGCCGGGCAAAGGTTGGTGTTTGAGGAATTTTACCGGATGTCCGGCCAGTTGGGATATAAGGCGGAGCTGTATGTTTTTGACGGAGAAAAGCAGGTGCTTTTGTCCACCAGAAAGGAGATCCCGGAATATTTATCAGGCAGAGAGGGCGTGCGCTGGGGAATGTTCGGGGCAATGGACGAAAACCCCGGAGAAACCAGGGTGCGCTTAATGGAGGCATGGAAAGGCTCGGACCGGGATATTGCCATGGGCATGGCAATGATGCGGGAAGGGAAAAGGGCAGGATATCTGGTTTTTACCATTAACAGCAGCCAGTTTAAGGCGGTGCTGGACCGGTCGGACAGCCAGACCATCATTGCAGACCGGTTTGGATGGGTTTATTTAAGCAGCAATTATAATCTGGTCAGCAGCAGCAACCAGGTTATTAATACCCTTAAAATGGCTGGCCGGTATCTGCCCCATGATAAGAAGATGTATCTGGTATCCGTCCATCCGGCCTATCACCGCATGTTTCTGGTCTATTCCGTAACGGATATCCAGAATATTGTGGTTTCCCTGGGCCTTAGCAGCGCTCTTATTATCACCGCTCTTGTGCTCATGACCATTTGGGTGCTGATCAGCACAAAAAAGGTGACGGAGCGGGAAACCAGGGATTTCTACCGTCTCCTTCGTGTTATGGAGATGGCCAGAGATGGAAATTTAGACACTTCTCTTGAAATAGAAAGTGAAAATGAATTCCGGATCATAGCCGATGCCTACCGGGAAACCATTGCCAGCTTAAAGCAGCAGATGGAGAACAACCGGAGGATGACGGAGCTGGTGGCAGCCGCACAGAATAAGCAGTTGGAATCCCAGTTTAACCCTCATTTTCTGTTTAATACTCTGGAAAATATCCGGTATATGTGCCTGATCCAGCCGGAGACAGCCGGGAAAATGGTGTTCAGCCTGTCAAATCTCCTGCGCTACAGCTTAGATGGCAGCAGGGCAGAGGTTACTCTGGAAGAAGATCTGGAGCATCTTGAAAATTACCTTATGATTTTAAAATACCGGTTCAACCGGCGGTTTTCCTATGTGGTGGATGTGGAAGAGTCGGCATTATCCTGCCGGATTCCCAGACTGGTGCTGCAGCCCATGATTGAGAATTCTGTAAAATACGGGTTTGGCAACCAGGAAAATTTAAAGGTAGAGCTTAAGGCCTATATTCATGAAGAACGGCTGATCATGATCTGCAGGGATGACGGAATCGGGATGACTCCAGGGGTTTTAAGTGAGATTCAGGCGCTTTTGGAACAGGAGGAGAACAACAGAAGGCATTCCGGGCTTTATAACATACACAGGAGGTGCAGGATCCTTTACGGAAGGCCCTATGGGGTGGAGATACGCAGTGCGGAAGGGCTTGGTACAACCCTGGTGGTGACCATTCCTGCACAAAGGGAGGAATTGTAATGTTACGGGTGATGATAGCGGAGGATGAGGATATTATCCGCAAGGGTCTGATCTATACCACAGATTGGATGGGAATGGACTGTGTTGTGGTGGCAGAGGCGGCCAATGGGCAGGAGGGGCTTTTAAAGATACTGGAGCATAAGCCGGATGTGGTCATTGCAGATATCTGTATGCCGTATATGGATGGGATCGAGATGATAAAGGAAGCTTCCAAGAGTGTGAAGTTTAAAAGCGTTCTTCTCACCAGCTATGCGGAATTTGAATATGCCAGAAGAGCCATTGCGGCCAAGGTCAGCGAATACTTATTAAAGCCGGTGGATGAGGAAAAACTTGGATCCATTATGAAAAGGCTGGGAGAAGAGATCGCAAGCAGCCGCCAGGTGGAATACGTGATGGAGCAGGCGGAATCAGAAGCTGGGATCATGAACCTGGAATACTATATGCAGTTGGATCTTTCGGAAAACATGTATGTTTCCAGGGCGATCCAGGAGATCAAATCAGGGTATGGGGATAAACTGAGCGTGGAATCCATATCCGATAAGCTGGGGGTCAGTGCCAGCTATTTAAGCCGGAAGTTCAAGGAGGTGACCGGCCAGACCTTCCTGGATTTTTTAAATAAGTACCGGATCTCCCAGGCCATTGTTCTCTTAAATACCGGGCAATACCGGATCGGTGAGGTTTCCGATGCAACAGGATTTACAGATTACAAGCATTTTTGTGCGGTATTTAAAAAGTACACGTTAAAATCACCGTCAAAGTTCATGAAAGGGATCTGACAGAAAGCCCGGCAGCAAAAGCTGCCGGGCAGTTGAGGATCATATGAGTTAAAGATTTAACAATTCCGAGAGATCATTAATGATGTAAGTTGCCCTGGAGCCTGCAGGATGGCCGGAAGGGCTAAAGAGACAGGAATCAATGCCGGCGTTTACCGCACCTTGAATGTCAGAGGATATGCTGTCTCCCACCATGATGGTTTTGTCCTTTTCCAAGTGGGGGATATTTGTAAAACAATACTGGAAAAAATGAGGAGATGGCTTTTCATACCCGGCTTTTTCCGATATGAACATTCCGTCGAAAAGATGGAGGATGCCGGCCAGCTCAAGCCTTTGTATCTGGGTGGAGTAAACGCCGTTTGATGCGCAGTATAAGTTTTTTCCCATCTGTTTTAACCGGACCAGGGTTTCCTTGGCGTTGGGGATCAGATCAGAGCCGTTTCCAAGATGGCTGCGGTAACGCCCTTCCGCCTCCTCTCCGCTGATCTCCACGTCATAAAGGCGGAAGAATTGGGAAAAACGGGTATTGAGCAGTTCATCCCTTCCGATCTTTCCCTGCTCCAGCAGGTCCCATAAACGCCGGTTCATCTTTTTATATTGGGGAAGCATATCCTCTATATAGTTTAAATCATAGGATTGGATCATCTTTTTAAATCCCTGCTCTTCGGCGGCGTCAAAATCCAGCAGGGTATTGTCAATATCCAGTAAAAAAGTCTGGTACATGTGTTTATTCCTCCGTGTTTAAATGTTTCTTGAAAAAATTATAGCAGATTCCCAGCAGGGGTGACAGTAGAAAAATGCTGATAACGGTTCCTTCCCTTATTTGCAGGGGGGCATGTGATAACAGGGTCAGGCAAAGAGTGACAATCAGAAATATCACGTCAAAGCTCATGCGGATGGCAGCAAAATTCTTTTTACGGGATTCGCTGATCACAAGGCAAAGGCTTTCTAAGGGGAATTTTACGATCCCGATTGCAAGGACAGCCCCCAGGCTGATGGAAGCGATCCCAAGCCCGGAAAAATAAAGCATAACCCTGTAAAAATAGCTTTCCACGGTAAAAATAGAAAGGAAATGATATAAAAACAGGTTGATAATGTATCCGTTTCCAATGGTGGCAAGGATCTGCAGGGCGTCTTTATAGTTTAGACGGGAGCGCCTTAAAAGTAAATAGGAAATGAAGAACAGCAAATTGATCCCATTAAGTATGGTGCCCACCTTCATTTCAATGGTGTAAGATAGTGTCACTGCCAATGCGTTTAAGACGCTTTGACCGATGGCTGCCTTTAACTGCAGCGATATGCCAAAGCCAAAGAACACAAATGATAGGATGGTTCCGGCCAGGTCGATTGTTTTTTTTCTGCTCATTGTTTTCACCTCGGGAATATGATACCATAAAAAACAGGGTTCCGACTATGAGAATTATCATATGGAGAATAAAAAGATGAAAAAACACTGGACATGTGAACTACCGGACAGCCTGGCAAAGGCCGGGAAGGAAAGGCGTTTTCCGGCGGGAAGGAATATCTTTCATGTGGATGAGAAGATCACTCACTGCTACCTGATCCTTTCCGGAATGGTGAAAATCTATATTGACCATGAAAATGGGCGCCGGTCGATTCTTGATTTTGCAGGAAAGGGTGACTGGCTGGGAGAGCTTTCCTTATTTTGCTGTGAGGATTATATCAAGGAGAATAAGGTGATGGACGATGTGGTCTGCCTGGAATTTGAACTGGACCAGTTAATGCAGGTCTGCAAAAAAGAGGCAGAAGCATCGTTCTACTTTGCGTCCTATATTTCCAATAAACTGATGGTCAGAAGTTACCGGATGAGTGAATACTTAAATTATTCCCTGGAAAAAAGGCTGGCTTCTTTTATTCTTATATATCAGCAGAATGGGAAATATGCCATACCCCATACAGATGTTTCGGAATATATGAATATCAGCTACCGCCATGTGCTTTTTGTCATAAAAAAATTTTGTGATGACGGAATCCTTAAAAAGGATAAGGGATACCGGATCATGGATTATGAAAAGCTGGAAGAGATTTCCCACGGTTTTCCATGAGGCGGAAGGGTGGTACAAAGGAAGACTGCAATAAGGGAACCTGCCGGGTTCTCTTATTTTGCATTTCAGGCCATTAAGATATGTATTGTTTCTTTTGCATTTATTCGCTATAATTGGGGATACGGGTTTAAGTATATGACAGATAGAAGATAAAGGGAAAAGGTTGGAATCAGATCTATGGAAGCGGGCAATCATGACAGCAGAAGGGAAATGGGCATGGTCTCCTTTAACGATGGAAGCACATGCTCTTACCGGATCATAAAATCGGACAGGCGCACCCTGGCCCTGCAGGTCACGAAAACGGGAGAGGTTTTCGTAAGGATTCCAAGGCGTCTGGCCTTTGGAGCAGGGCATGAGCTGGTGCAGAAAAACAGGGACTGGGTTTTTACCCAGGTGGCAAAGGTCCGGAAAGCAGGGGAGCAAAGGGAAGCCTTCCATTGGACGGAAGGGGCTTCCTTGCTGCTTTACGGACACAGCCGGGTCCTTTTAGTAAAGCCTGATCATAAGAGAAAAACCTTTTGTGTACAGGATACAAAGGAGAGTCTGGTGGTTTTCTGCCCGGCGGGACCCAATGAGGAAACGGGGCGGGAAGCTGCCTTAAAAGGGGCGGTGGAGCTTTGGTACAAACAGGAAGCCAGGCGGTATCTGGCGGAAAAAACAGCCAGGTGGTCTGCAGTTATGAAGGTGGACTATGGGAGGATTGCCATCCGGAATCAGGCGACCAGGTGGGGAAGCTGCAGCGCCAGGGGAAATTTAAATTTCAACTGGAGGCTTGTGCTTCTTCCGGAAGAGCTGGCCGATTATGTGGTGGTCCATGAACTGGCCCATCGGATTCATATGAACCATTCCCATAGATTTTGGGAGGTCGTGGAGAGAGAATTACCGGATTACCGGTTAAGAAGGAGAGAATTAAAGCGCTATGAAGCTGAAATCTATCAGAAATATTAATATTAAAACAAAGCTCCTGCTCTTAGGGGGGATCAGTATTATGGGATTGATTTTCATGGGGACGGAATCCGTCATAACCGCCAGGCAGATCAATGAAGCCAGTACGGAAATCTCCCAGTCCTGGGTGCCGGCCATCATCATTGCCGAGGAACTGAATACCAGGACATCAGACTACCGCATTAAGGAATATAATCACGTCATCACCGTCCATGACAGGGATAGGGACCGCCTGGAAGAGGAAATGGACCAGATCCGGGAAGACATTGCCCAGGGTTTTAAGGATTATGAGCGTTATATCGCCAATGAATCGGACCGGAAACTGATGGAGGAGGCGGAAAGGGAATGGAATAAATATTTAGATTACAGCCGCCGCTTACTTGTGGTAAGCCGTGAAAACCGCACCCAGGAAGCGTTTGATATGATCATAGGGGAGTCCGGACAGCTATTTGATGATGCCAGCAACGGGCTTTTAAAGGTGGCGGATTTTAACCGCAAGGGAGCTGAGACGGCCAGCATTCATGGAGACAGGCTCTATGAGCAGCTTGCAAAAATAAAAATCATAACCATCTGCCTGATCAGCGGGGTGATTTCCCTTTTGGTGATTTATATCATCACTGCCATTGACAAGCCTGTAAAAGCCCTTGTGGAAGGGACCAGGAGAGTTGCCAACGGAGATTTAGAGGTATACCTTCCTTACCGTTCTGAGGACGAGATCGGTATTCTGACCCATTCCGTCAACCAGCTCATTAAGCGGCTTAAGTATATCATTGATGATGAGAAATATCTGTTCAGGGAGATCGGAAGTGAGAATTTTGAGGTAAAATCCACCTGTGAGCATGCGTACCGGGGAGATTTTGCTCCCATCCTCTACTCCATTACCAGCCTGATGAGCCGGCTTGATGCGGCAAAGAAACGAAAGGAAAGAGGAGAGTCAAAGAGTACGGAAGAAAATGAAAAGGAGGAACTTTCCGGCAGAGCTATTTGCAGGGAGATAACCAAACATGGCAGAAGAGAAATGGATGCTTCAGACAAAGAGGGCTGATTTTGATGAAATGGCCAGATGCCACCACATTTCACCGGTGACTGCAAGAATCATACGAAACCGGGAGGTAATGGGAAGGGAAGCAGTAGAAAAATATTTATACGGAGAGTTAAAGGATCTATACAGCCCTCATCTTTTAAAGGATATGGACAGGACCGTGGAGATCCTTATGGAAAAGACGAAGCAGTTAAAGCCCATAAGGATCGTAGGCGATTATGACATTGACGGCGTCTGCTCCACCTATCTTTTGTATCAGGCCCTGTCTCAAGTGGGAGCTGCGGTGGATTATGAGATCCCGGACCGGTTAAAGGATGGATATGGGATCAATGAATCCATTATCCGGGCAGCCGCAGGGGATGGCATTGATACCATACTTACCTGTGACAACGGGATCGCCGCAGTGGAACAGATCCGGCTTGCAAAGGAGCTGGGTCTTACGGTCCTCATTACGGACCACCATGATATCATGAAGGAGAACGGCAGGGAGGTCCTTCCTCCGGCAGATGCGGTGGTGAATCCAAAGCAGGAGGCGTGTTCCTATCCCTATCCTGAGATCTGCGGGGGAATGGTGGCTTATAAGCTGGTTCAGGCTCTTTATGAGGCATTTCACGTGCCAATGGAGAAATGGCTGGAAATGGTGGAATTTGCTGCCATTGCAACCGTAGGCGATGTGATGAAGCTTCAGGATGAGAACCGGATCATCGTAAAGGAAGGGCTGAAACGGATGGGGCGGACAAAGAGCCTGGGACTGTTAAAGCTCATTGAGAGGAACGACCTGGATAAGGATCAGATCACCGCCTATCAGATCGGATTTGTGATCGGACCATGTTTAAACGCGGGAGGACGCCTTCAGACGGCCAAGCTGGCATTGTCCCTGCTTCTTAGCAGAAACGAAGAGGAAGCGGATCAAATGGCCCTGGAATTAAAGGCGCTGAATGACCAGCGCAAGGACATGACAAAGCAGGGGACAAGTGAGGCTGTGGAGCAGGTGGAAGCCCTTTACGGCGGGGATAAGGTTCTGGTGGTATATCTGCCTGAATGTCATGAATCACTGGCGGGAATCATTGCAGGACGGCTGCGGGAATATTTTCAAAAGCCTGCCTTTGTCCTGACGGATGGGGAGGAATCCGTCAAAGGCTCCGGCCGTTCCATTGAAACCTACCACATGTTTGATGCCCTTGTAAGCGTAAAGGAATTGCTGTTAAAATTTGGGGGCCATCCCATGGCGGCCGGCTTATCCCTCCTTAAGGAGCATGTGGATGAATTCCGGAAATCTCTCAATGAACAGGCAAGGCTTACAGAGGAAGATTTCATACGAAAGGTATGGATCGATGTTCCCATGCCCCTGGAATACATAAACGAGCCTTTGATCCAGGAACTGGAGCTGCTGGAGCCATTTGGCCAGGGCAATGAAAAGCCTTTGTTTGCCCAAAAGGGGCTTCATATCCGAAGTGTCCGTGTTTTGGGAAAGAACAGGAATGCCGTGAAATTTTCCCTTGCCACGGATCAGGGAACGCCCATGGATGCCATGCTGTTTGCTGACGGGGATTCCTTTCTGGAAGAACTGGAAAAAAGCCGGATCCTGGATGTGGTCTATTATCCTTCCATAAATGAATACAACGGAAATAAAACGCTGCAGATTATCATAAGAAACTATAAGATTCCAAAGGGTGTATGACGGAGAAAGGGACAGATCAATGGAAGAAATCAGGGCGGTTGTCATTGGATATGGCGGCATGGGAAGCCAGTATGCGGAAATGCTTCATAAAGGAGAAGTAAAAGGCATGTGTCTTTCCGGGGTATGCTGCCGCAATGAAAAAGGGCAGTCAAGGATCCGGCAAGCCTACCCTTACGCGGCTGTCTACGGAAATGTTGATGAGGTATTTGCCCATAAGGATACATTTGATGTGGCGGTGATCGTGACGCCTCACGGAACCCATGTGGAGATGGGAATCCTGGCGGCCCGGGCAGGAAAGCACATCCTTATGGACAAGCCTGCAGGAGTGTCAGTCCCAGAGGTGAAGAGGCTCCTTGAAGCGGTAAAGGAGTCCTCAGTCAGTTTTGGGATGATTTTTAATACCCGCATGAAGGGGGTCTATGAGAGGGCCAAGGCATTTCTGGAGGAGGGAAGGCTTGGCAGGGTCACACGGGCGGTATGGGTGTGCAATACCTGGTACCGGACCCCTGCTTATCATCATTCCGCTCCCTGGAGAAGCACCTGGAGAGGCGAACACGGAGGGCTTTTGATCAACCAGTGCCAGCACTATCTGGATATCTGGCAGTGGCTTTTAGGAATGCCTGATGAGGTGTATGCCTCCATTGATATGGGAAAATACAGTGATATTACGGTTGATGACAGCTTTGATTTACAATTCTTTTACAAAAGCGGCCTTCGTGGGACCTTTATAAGCGCCACCGGAGAACATCCGGGGACCAACCGGCTGGAAATATGGGGAACCAGAGGCAGGCTTACCATTGAAGAGGGGGCGCGCATTTTCTTTGATGAAAATATGATACCCACGGATGAATTTGCAAAGGTGAACAAGGAAATATACGGGAAGCCGGTACACTCCCTTAAGGAGCTTCCGGCAGAAAACCGTGAGGGAATGGAATACCGGCTTGTTTTCCGGAAATTTGCGGACCATCTTCTTTACGGAAAGGAAATGGCTGCCGGGGGAGAAGACGGGCTGAGGACCGTTATGATGGCTAATGGAGCATATCTTTCCTCCTGGCTGGATAAGCGGATCTCCTTCCCGGTGGATGATACGCTGTACCAGAAGATGTTAAAGGCCAAAGAGGAAGATGAGAAAGCCTTGACATAGTGGTGAAAAATGTCTTATAATCTACCACAATGGAAATGTGGTAAAATTCAAAAGGAAAAGTGAGGGATTGCACATGGTAAATCAGGTAATGAAATTTATCACCGGCTATGATAGGGAAGTGGGAGAAGCCATTGAAAAGGAGTGCGCAAGACAGAGGAGAAATCTGGAATTGATCGCATCGGAAAACATTGTTTCAGAACCGGTCATGATGGCCATGGGAACTGTACTTACCAACAAGTATGCGGAAGGGTATCCTGGAAAGCGCTATTACGGCGGCTGCGAGGATGTGGACATTGTTGAGACCATTGCCATAGAGCGGGCAAAAGAGTTATTTGGCTGCGATTATGCCAACGTTCAGCCTCATTCCGGTGCCCAGGCCAATATGGCGGTGTTTCTCGCCATGCTTCAGCCGGGGGATACGGTTATGGGCATGAATTTAAACCATGGGGGTCACTTAACCCACGGAAGTCCCGTCAACTTTTCCGGTTTGTATTTTAATATTGTTCCTTACGGCGTCAACGATGAGGGATTTCTTGATTATGATGAGATGGAGAGGCTTGCGCTTGTGCATAAGCCGAAGCTCATTGTGGCCGGAGCCAGCGCATACGGAAGGATCATTGATTTTAAGAGATTCCAGGAAGTTGCCCATAAGGCAGGAGCTTATCTTATGGTGGATATGGCCCACATTGCAGGCCTTGTTGCAGCAGGACTCCATCCAAGCCCCATCCCTTATGCGGATGTGGTGACAACCACCACTCATAAGACTCTTCGGGGACCCAGAGGCGGTATGATTTTGGCAAATCAGGAAGCTGCGGACAAATTTAACTTCAATAAGGCTATTTTCCCGGGAACCCAGGGAGGTCCTTTGGAGCATGTGATCGCAGGCAAGGCCGTCTGCTTTGGGGAAGCCTTAAAGCCTGAGTTTAAGACCTATCAGGAGCAGGTGGTGAAAAATGCAAAGGCCCTGGCGGCTGCCCTGATCGGGCAGGGATTCAACATCCTGACAGGTGGTACGGATAACCATTTAATGCTGATTGATTTAAGAGGAATGGAGGTAACAGGAAAGGAACTGCAGAACCGATGTGATGAGGTTTATATTACCCTGAACAAAAATGCGGTGCCCAATGACCCCAGAAGTCCCTTTGTGACCTCCGGTGTCCGTGTGGGAACTCCGGCCATCACCTCAAGAGGCTTAAAGGAAGAGGATATGGAAAAGATCGCAGAGTGTATCTGGTTAACTGCCACGGATTTTGAAAACAAAGCTGGCTATATCCGGGATGAAGTGACAAAGATCTGTGACAAATATCCGTTGTATGAATAGAGAAATATAAAATAAGAGGCTGCTATGTAAGAGTTTATATGGGATATCGTGCATGAAATGAGTTATGATGCATGGTATCTGATATAACTTCTTTCATGGCAGCCTTTTCTTATTTTCCGGATCTTTAACGATTATTTAATACAAGAGCAGCAATAAATATATTATACTATAACAGGTTGTCCACACTGGTATTGCTGAGTTCAGCCGCATACATAACTACTAAACCGGATATACAAAGGAGAAACTATGGAGTTAACTACCATACTAGGCGTTATAATCGGCGTTATTGCCGTTGTGGGCGCTATGATTTTTAAGCACATTGAGTTTACTGTTCTTATAAACCCGGCAGCCTTTTTTGTTATTTTTGTGGGTACGATTGCTACGATTTTGAATTCCTATCCAGGGCAGAATATTAAAGCCATCGGATCCCTGTTCAGGATCCTTTTTACAAAGCAAAAAGAACTCTCTGAAGCTGAAATGATTGAATTAATGTATGTTTTATCAAAGCAGGCCCGTTCAGAGGGTCTTTTGTCCCTGGAAGTTAAAGCAGAAGAGCTTCAGGATCCTTTTTTAAAAAAAGGCATCCGTTTGCTTGTTGACGGCGCTGGAGAAGATCTGATCGAAGATATTTTAGAAACCGAAATTGCCGCAATAGAAAAGCGGCATGAAATCAATGCAAGCATCTTTTCTTCAGCCGGTACCTATGCTCCTACTCTGGGTGTTTTGGGTGCAGTATTCGGGTTGATCGCTGCGATGGCCTCGATCAATGATACGGAAAGAATGGCTGAAGCAATTGCTGCGGCATTTATTGCAACGATTCTTGGTATTTTTACCGGCTATGTATTGTGGAATCCATTTGCAAAAAAGCTTAAAGTAAAAAGCCAGCAGGAAATAATGGCAAAAGAAATTATTATAAAAGGTGTTATATCCATGCAGCACGGTGATTCCCCCTTTATACTCAGGGAAAAGTTACTTGCCGCTCTTCCCAAATCTAAGCAGAAAAAAATTATTGAGCAGGAAAAAAAGGAATAGGGTGATCACGTATGTCAAAAAAGAGAGAGCACGTACATCAGGAAGAGGAAGCCGGCGAAGCATGGCTGCTGCCATATTCGGATTTGATGACCCTGCTGCTGGCAGTTTTCATCGTACTTTTTGCCGTCAGTAAGATTGATGTTCAAAAAGCACAGCAGATTTCCCAGCAGTTCGCAGGAACTATGATGAATAAAGACTATGCTGCCGGAGCGTCGTCGGGAACAGGTTCCGGCGGAGACGGCGTACAGGAGGGCGGCGCACAGACAGGCGGCCCGTTAAATATTGAAACACAAAGTGAGTTGGAGAGCTTTTTGGGTGAGTATGAACTCAAAAAGCTGGAATCCTTAAAAACCGAACTTGATACAAAACTATATACCAATGGCATGGATCAGTCCGTATCAACCATGATTGACATGCGGGGACTTGTAATCAGATTAAATAATGCCATACTTTTTGACTCGGGAAGTGCACAAATCAAAAAACAAAGTGAGGATACATTGATTGAGGTGGCAAGCCTTCTCAATACCACTGATAACTACATACGTATTGAGGGCCATACCGACAACGTTCCCATTAGCCGCAGTACCTATCCTTCTAACTGGGAATTGTCTACTGCAAGAGCTGTCAGCGTTGTAAAGCTTTTTATTAATAAATGTAATTTTTCACCAGATAAGCTTATTGCTGTGGGCTACGGCGAATTTAAACCTGTTGCTGACAATGCAACTGCTGAAGGAAGATCGAAAAACAGACGCATTGATGTTATTGTTCTAAGTGAAAAATACAATAATCTTGAAGAACAGCTTGTAAAGTAAGGACAGTGCTTGTATATTTGTTCAATTACATTAAAAATACTGCGTGGCTTTTATGCCGCGCAGTATTTTTTTGGAGGAAATTAAAGTTGACAGCTTATGCCTGGTTTTTGAAAGATTCGCAGTCAGTACACTCTTTTTTCGTAGGATTCTTTTCATGAGTTCCTACTTTAATTTTCTCCAGGGTGCAATAATCTTCACTCTTTGCATGGTAAGTGCAGTTGTCGATGGAGCATTGGATACATTCGTTTTTTCCGTTTACTAACATGGGTAAACCCTCCTTGATTGATTATTACATCTATTATTGTGAGCGAAATCGGCAGAAATATTATGGCAATTTTTTCTTAAAAAGGGTGCGTTATAGTTTTGTTAAACAAAATTTTTTTTTGTGCTATCCTTCCATTTGTTAAAACAGCATAAAGTTTTGCTGTCAACCAACTATGGAGGTGTAGTATATGGATCACTGCACTTTATCTCCAGACGTTCTATTGGAAAGAGGCCATACAGGTTATTGGAGCCGGGAAAGGAATGTGGTATACTGTTAAAAACAGGAGGGAAAAGGATGAAGAAAAAATTAATGGTCACAGGATCCCAGGGCTTCCTTGGAGGGAGAATTGCCGCATATTATGAAAAGAATTATGATGTGGTCAGGGTGGGCCATAGGGATCTGGACATTACAGATGAAGCATCGGTGACGGAATATCTAAAGAATAAAAATCCTGGTGTGGTGATCCATTGTGCCGCGGTATCCGACACCAGAGTATGCCAGGAGCGCCCGGAGCTTTCTGAGGCAGTGAACCGAAAGGGAGCTGTGAATATGGCCAAAGCCTGCAGGGAGAATGGCAGCAGACTGATTTTTATGAGCTCTGATCAGATCTATGGGGGCAGCAGGAAAAAAGGACCTAATAAGGAATCCGATGAAGTTCCCCTTATCAATGTTTATGGGACTCATAAAAAGCAGGCAGAGGATGAGATCCTTAAGATCCTGCCTGACGGAATCTGCCTTCGTCTTTCCTGGATGTATGATTTTCCAGTGAGAGGCTTTAAAAGCAGCTCCAATCTTTTAACCAACCTCTTAAGATCCATGGTGCAGAACCGCTCCATAAGTCTGTCGGTTTACGATTACCGGGGGATTACCTGGGTACAGGAGGTAGTAACAAACATGGAGCCGGCCATGGACCTGCCAGGCGGAATCTATAATTTTGGCAGTGAAAGCACCCTTTCTACCTATGATATAGGAAGCCGTGTCTTTCAGATGCTTGATAAAAACGGAAACAGAGGGGAGTTTGTGATCCCGGATAAAACAGGGAATCAGGACAATCCCAGGAACTTAACCATGGACTTAGGAAAGCTTAAAGCTTTTGGAATTGATTTTTCTGAAACAGCAGCAGGATTTTTAAAATGCCTTAATTCCTGCCCCGAATATGTCCAGGCATTAATAGGAGAATCTATTGTCGAATTTTGACGAATTTAATAAAAAATCTGTAAAACCATTGTCAAAACCGGAAGGAGTGTGATATACTCCTTCCGGTTTTCTAATATATGATACGGTATTTATAATATACACTAATAAATAAAACGACGTTTTACTGATAGGTAAGGGAAAACCGGTTAGAAGACAATAAGGGAAGGCTTGGGAGTCAGGAGGACAGTTCCAATGATTCGATTTAAAAATTATGTAAAAGCGGAAAGCCTGGAGGAGGCCTTTGTGCTGAATCAGAAGAAAAGCTGCATCATAGGCGGAGGCATGATGTGGCTGAAGGTACAGAACCGGGTGAGGATGACCCTGGTGGATTTATCCGGACTTGGGCTTGACAGGATTGAGGAAAAGGAAGATGAGTTTTCCATAGGCGCTATGTGCACCCTGCGCCAGTTGGAGACCCATGAAGGGCTGAACACTTGCTTTCACGGAGTTTTCAAGGAGTGCACCCGTTCCATTGTGGGGGTCCAGTTCCGAAACGGGGCCACCGTAGGAGGGAGCGTGTACGGCCGGTTTGGATTTTCTGATATTACCACCTGCTTACTGGCCCTTGACACCTATGTGGAGCTGTACCGGGGAGGCCTGGTTCCTTTAGAGGAATTCTGCCGGATGAAGGGCGACCGGGATATTCTGGTCCGCATTCATATTAAAAAGGATGGAAGAAAAGCGGCCTATGGATCCCAGCGCATGTCAAAGACGGATTTTCCCGTGATTGCCTGCTGCACAGCCAGGAAAGAAGGAACGCTCTATGTTTCCGTAGGGGCCAGGCCTGGAAAGGCGGAGCTGGTGGTTCTTGAGGATACCCGGGACTGCCCTGAGGAAGAGCTTGCAAAAAGGGCATCAGAAGGCTTTTGTTATGGCACCAACATGAGAGGAAGCAAAGAGTACCGGAAGCATTTGGCTGAAATATATATCAGACGGCTTTTAGAAGGGCTGGATTAAGAGGAGGGGTAAATGGAAATAGAATTCACACTGAACGGAAAACTGACCTATGAGGTGATCGCAGATGACACCACCTTATTCCACCTTCTTAGAAGGAAGGGCTGCTACAGCGTAAAATGCGGCTGTGAAACGGAAAACTGCGGGCTTTGTACGGTGCTGGTCAATGGGAAATCAAGGCTTTCCTGCTCCTTTTTAGCGGCCAGGGCAAATGGCTGTGAAGTGGTGACCCTGGAAGGGGTGGAACAGGAAGCAAAGGAATTTGGGGCGTATCTGGCTTCGGAAGGAGCGGAGCAGTGCGGATTTTGCAGCCCAGGGCTTATTATGAATGTGCTTGCAATGGAAAAGGAAGAAATAACCCTTGATGGCCAGGGAATCAAAGAGTATCTGGCAGGAAATCTATGCCGGTGCAGCGGTTATATGGGACAGCTTCGGGCCGTGAAGAACTATTTAAGCAGAGGGGAGAATAGGGATGAATTATAAAATGCGTACGGTCAATACTTCTGTGAAAAAAAAGGATGCCATGGCCCTGGTGACCGGAAAGCCTGTGTATACCGATGACCTGGCTCCCGGGGACTGTCTCATTGTAAAGGTGCTCAGAAGCCCTCACGCCCATGCACTGATCAGGGAAATCCATAAGGAAAAGGCGGAGAAGGTGGCTGGAATCGCCTGTATCCTGACCTACAAGGATGTGCCTCAGAAACGCTTTACCATGGCTGGACAGTCTTATCCGGAGCCAAGCCCCTATGACAGGCTGATCCTGGACCAGAGGATGCGCTTTGTAGGAGATGCGGCTGCCATCGTGGCCGGTGAGACGGAAGAGGCGGTGGACCATGCCATGCGCCTTCTTAAGGTGGAATATGAGGTACTGGAACCGGTGCTGGATTTTAAGCAGGCAAAGGACCACCCGGTGCTCATCCATCCCCAGGAAGACTGGAAGAGCCTCTGTCCCGTAGGCGCGGACAATAAAAGGAATTTGTGCGCTTCCGGCAGGGAAGAGCATGGCGATGTGGATGAGGTTTTAAAGCAGTGCGATTATGTGGTGGAACAGGTTTACCATACAAAGGCAAACCAGCAGGCAATGATGGAGACCTTCCGGGCCTATTCCTATCTGGATGCCTACGGGCGTTTGAATATGGTGGCATCCACACAGGTTACCTTTCATGTGAGAAGGATCCTGGCCCATGCCCTGGATATTCCAAAATCCCGGATCCGCATTATCAAGCCCCGGATCGGCGGCGGCTTCGGTGCAAAGCAGACGGTGGTAGCTGAGGTATATCCGGCAATCGTGACCTTGAAAACCGGCAAGCCGGCCAAGATGATCTACAGCCGGTATGAGAGCCAGATCGCCTCTTCTCCCCGTCATGAGATGGAAGTCCATGTACGGGTGGGCGCGGATAAGGCGGGGATCCTTCAGGCCATTGATGTGTATACCCTGTCAAATACAGGAGCTTACGGAGAGCACGGCCCTACTACGGTGGGGTTATCCGGCCATAAGACCATCCCACTTTACCGGACGCCAAAAGCTTTCCGTTTTACATATGACGTGGTTTATACCAACTGCATGTCTTCCGGTGCTTACCGGGGATACGGGGCCACTCAGGGAATTTTTGCGGTAGAATCTGCGGTCAATGAGCTGGCAGAGAAAATGGGAATGGATTCTGCAAAATTAAGGGAACAGAACATGGTAAAGGAAGGGGATGTCATGCCTGCCTATTATGGGGAAACCCTAAGAAGCTGCGCCCTGGACCGGTGTATGGCCCGGGCCAAGGAGATGATCCGCTGGGATGAGAAGTATCCCGGGGTTGACATGGGAAATGGAAAGGTGCGGGGCGTAGGCGTTGCAATGTCCATGCAGGGATCCGCAATTTCCGGCTTGGATGTGGCCTCTGTGGAGCTGCGCCTTAACGATGACGGCTTTTATACCCTTTTGATCGGTGCTTCCGACATGGGAACAGGCTGTGACACCACCCTGGCCCAGGTGGCAGCCGATTGCCTGGAGTGTGATTTAGATGAGATCGTGGTCCATGGGACGGACACGGACATTTCCCCCTATGATTCCGGCTCTTACGCCTCCAGCACCATGTATCTCACGGGAATGGCCGTGGTAAAGGCCTGCAGTGAAATGCGGGAAAAGATCATAAGAAAAGGGGCAGAGTACCTTGGCTGCCAGGAGGATTCCCTGGAGTTTGACGGAAAGAGGGTATACCAGCAGGAGGGAGAACTGGAAATATCCTTAAAAGATATTGGAAACAGGGTCATGTGCTTTAATGGGGATATGCTCTCCGCCGGAGCCTGCCATACCTCTCCCGTATCACCGCCTCCTTTTATGGTTGGCATGGCTGAGGTGGAAGTGGATAAGGAGACCGGTGAGGTAGAGCTTTTGGATTATGTGGCTGTGGTGGACTGCGGGACAACCATTAATCCCAATCTGGCCAGGATCCAGACCGAAGGAGGAATTGCCCAGGGCATTGGCATGGCCATGTATGAAGAGATCACTTATTCCCCTAAGGGGCAGATGCTTCAAAATTCCTTTATGCAATATAAGATTCCCACCAGACAGGATGTGGGGAATATCCGGGTGGAATTTGAAAGCAGCTATGAGCCTACGGGGCCTTTTGGGGCAAAATCCATTGGTGAGATCGTCATCAATACGCCGTCTCCCGCCATTGCAGATGCAGTGGCCAATGCGGTAGGAGTGAGAATCAGGGAACTGCCTGTTACGGCGGAAAAGGTATACTGGGGGCTGAAGCAATAAACAGCGGCTATAAGCAGTGTTTTTTGCCGGAGGCTTAAGAAAAGGATAAAGGGAGAGTACCGGATATTATGGTTTCGGTATTCTCCCTTTGTTTCTTTTTTTCTTTGGCTTAAGAATATTTCATAAGAGTTTTATAATAATTATGATAGTTGATAAAAAGAATCAGCAGTCTCTATTGACGCAGGATTGCATTGATAATAACATGGGTGTATGATGGGAGAAAAGAAGGGAGGGAAGGATTTATGGGAGTTTTGATACGGGCTGAAGAAGTCTGCAAGGATTATGATGCAGGTGAGGTCAAGGTGCAGGCTTTGAAGAATGTATCTTTTGAGATTCTCCGTGGGGAGTTTATTGTGATCCTGGGACCAAGCGGGTCTGGGAAAAGCACCCTTTTAAATATATTGGGAGGAATTGAAACGGTTACCGGGGGGACTGTCTATTATGACGGGACACCCCTTTCATGGGGAGATTTAAAGAGCCTTACGGCCTATCGCCGGGCCCATGCCGGGTTCATCTTTCAGTTTTATAATCTGATGCCCGGGCTGACCGCCTTAGAAAATGTACAGTTGGCGGCAGAGCTTTCCAGGAACCCTTTGGACCCGGAGACACTGCTTATGCAGGTGGGGCTTTCGGACAGGGCCGGCCATTTTCCCAGCAGGCTTTCAGGAGGGCAGCAGCAAAGGGTAGCCATTGCCAGGGCCTTGTGCAAAAATCCTGATATTCTTCTCTGCGACGAGCCTACGGGAGCCTTGGACAGCGGCACAGGAAGCCAGATATTAAGGCTGCTGTCGGATTTTAACAGGCAGTATGAAAAGACGGTGGTTCTGATCACCCACAATGAAAACATTGCAGGGATCGCAGATCGGGTTTTTTATTTTAAGGATGGGTGTCTGGAAAGGATCCGTGTCAATGAACGGCCCTTAAAGCCGGAGGAGGTGGTCTGGTAGTGAAAAGCTTCCGCAAGAATGTGGTCCGGTGCGCCAGGCAGAATCCAGGGTCCTTTTTGGGAGCGGTTTTCATCATTGCTATCGGCATATTTGTCTATGTGGCCATGATGGACACCTTGAGAAACTTAGGGGACCAGGTGCAGCGTTACTATAACAGCAGCGCTATGGCAGACGTGTTCGCTCAGGTTTCTGGAATATCTGAGGTGGACTTAGAACGGTTAAAGGAGATTCCTGGGATCGAAGAAGTTTCAGGGAAAATGGCCGTTGATGTAAGGTTGTTTGCCCCTTCCCAGACGGAGATCGTAACGGTGCATTTACTCTCTTACGACCCTTCAGACCCTTTAAACCGGCTGATGATAAAAGGGACGGGGACAGGAAAGGACAGCGTTTATCTGGGAAACCGGATGGCCGGACTGTATGGATACGAAAACGGGACACCTCTCACCCTGATGATCAATGGGAAAAGCGTCAAATGTGAGCTGGCCGGGACCTGCTATGGGCCGGAATACATATATGCCATTCCTCCCGGAGGCGCCATGATACCTGATGGGGAGATCTATGACATCGCCTGTGTGGAAAAGGGCAGACTGGAGGAATTGACAGGGAAAACAGATTCCATGAATGAGCTGGGATTCCGGCTGGCCAAGGGATATACCTATGAGGATGTGCGCTACCAGCTCATGGACCGCCTTTCCGGATATGGCCTGCTCTCTCTTTCTTCCAGGGAAGACCAGGCCAGCTATAATATGGTAAAGGGTGAAATCAATGAGCTGTATTCCATGGGAACGGTGCTTCCCTTCCTGTTTATGTCGATTTCCGTATTCATGCTTTATGTGGTGTTAAAAAAGATGATAGACAGGGACCAGAGCCTCATAGGCACCATGAAATCCTTTGGGATGAGAGATGGGGAATTAATCATGGCATATCTTTATCAGGGAGCGGAGGTTGGTGTTTTAGGCGCTCTGACCGGAAGCGTCCTGGCGGTCCCCTTTGGCCGGTATATGTTTCATATATATGTGGATTTCTTTAATCTGCCGGACACGGTTTATCACAGCTACATGAATACAAGGATAAGCGCCATGGGGATGGCGGTGGGAACCGGACTCCTGGCGGTTTATTTAGGAGTCAGGGGGATATTAAAGATCACTCCTGCCCAGGCCATGAGGGCAAAGGCTCCTGCGGCAGCAGGGAATTTAAGGCTTCCCGCTTTTTTTGCCTCCAGACTGGGCGCCATGGAAAAAATGGGACTTCGCTCTGTGGTGAGAAACCCTTTTCGGGGATTTTTGATCATTTTGGCCATTGCATTCCCTTTTTCCATGTCTTCCGTGCTTTTCTCCTTTAAAGGGGTAGCTGAACAGATGTATTTCGACCAGTTCAGCAAGGTGCAGACCTATGATATACAGATTTCTCTGGACCGCATGGTATCTCCCATCCGGGGGGAATCGGCAGGAGAAGGAATCCGGGGAGTGAGGAAAAGCGAAGCAGTCATCCAGAAGGCAGTGGAATTAAAACATGAAAATCTGTCGGAATTTGCCATGGTTTACGGCCTGAACCAGGGGTCTGACATGTGGAGGATCATGGATCTGTACGGCGGGTTTTATGAGCCGCCGGAGGATGGGATCCTCATAAACAGCCGGATCGCAAAAAAGCTTCATCTGAAAGAAGGGGACCTTATGGAAGTATCCGTTCCCGGCCTGACCCCGGAGGGGGTGAAGGTTCCGGTAAAAGCTGTCATAAAGGAGAGCCTGGGAGGCGGCTGCTATATGTCGGCAAAGGGATTTTACCGCTTTTTTGGTTCTGTTCCAATGGCGGGAACCGTTCTTTTAAAGGTGGAAAAGGGAAGGCTTCATGAGGTCCGGGAAGAGCTTTTAAAAACCAGCCGGGTGACCTGGATGGTGGATACCAGCCGGATCGTTGACAGCTACCGGGATATGATGGGCAGCATGATGGCAATGGTTCAGATGTTTTCTTTTATGGCCGTGGCTGCAGGCGGGATCCTCATTTATAATATTTCCATGATCAATATCAGGGAACGGATCGCAGAGCTTGGAACGCTTATTATCATGGGAGGAACGGATAAGGAAATCGGAAGGATCCTGCTGTTTGAACAGGCGGTCTACTTCATCCTGGGAATTGTTTTAGGAGTGTTTGGAAGCATTGGGGTGAAATACCTTGTGGAGCATCTGGTCATATCCGATTCCTATACCATTGATCTGGCCATACGGCCATCCTGTTATGGGATAGCATTTCTTACCTGCCTGGCAATGGCAGGGGCATCCTTGCTGGCCCAGACACGGTTTGTTAGAAAGATAAGACTCACGGATATTTTAAAGGAAAGGGAGTAAGCTTATGAAGATCCGAATGGAAGGCAGGAAAAAGAAATTATGCTTTCTGGCTGCAGGGATTGCCCTTGTGCTGGTCATAGGGTGGACTGCAGTCAAAGATTTTAAGGGGACCCCGGTGGACACCGCGGAGGCTTCCTATGAAACCGTAGAGGACCGTTACACAGAGGAAGGCACCATTACGGCAGGAGGGGAATACCGCCTGGTTTCAGAGGTATCAGGACCGGTAAAAGAGGTCAAGGTCAGGGAAAATGATGGGGTGAAGGCAGGAGATATCCTGTTTACCATTGATGATAAGGACTTATTGCATGAAAAATCCCTTTGTGAAAGCGCTCTGGCAGGGTATAAGGCCAAGCTGGAGCAAAGCCGGATCGGTCAGGTGATGACGTCATCGCCTCAGGAGTATCTGGATTCCATAAGAGCGGAGGTGGCGGCAAAGGAAGCGGATTATCAGGCGTCAAAAACCCTTTTTGACGCTTCTCAGTCCCTGTATTCAGCCGGCAGCATTTCCAAAATTGAGTGGGAGAAGGACCGGGCTTCTTATGAATACGCTTCTCTGGCATGGGAGCAGGCAAAGGGTCGCTATGAGGAGAGCCGCCGGTTTTTAGAAAGCTTAAAGGCGGGAGGCATTGATGAAACCACCATTAACGGGAGGTTTTATGAAAGCGTGGAGGAACAGCTAAAGGCCCAGATCAAATCCCAGGAGACAACAATGGCGCAGTTGGAAGACAGGCTGAAAAAGTGTGTGGTGGCTGCGGACAGGGATGGAATCATCACTTCCCTGCCGGTCAAGGATATGTCCTACATCCAGGCAGGAGCGGCTGCCGTGACCATAAACGGACGGGGAAAAGCCCAGGCAGAGTCTGACGTGCTCACCAGCATTGCGCCTTATCTTTCCCCGGGAGATAAGGTGACGGTTGTTCTGCAGCTTAAGAATCAGGATAAAATGTATGGCGGAACCATAAGCCAGGTCTATGATTATGCCTCCAAAGGGACCTCTTCCCTGGGAATGGATGAATACAGGGTCCACGTGAAAATGGATATGGATGAGGCTCCGGACCTGGAAGGAAAGGAAGGGTATGGGGCCAACATCCGTTTCACCCTGTACCAGGGGGAAAACAAGCTGGTGATCCCTTCAAGTGCTGTGTTTCACCTGGATGACAGGAATTACGTCTTTGTGATTAAAAACGGAAAGGCAGAAAAGCTGCCGGTGGAGATCGAATATAAGACCGCATCCCAGACAGTCATAAAGGAAGGGCTGACGGAAGGCCAAAGGGTCATTGACCATGTGGATTCAGAAGAAATCTATGAAGGGGCAAAGGTATATGCAGGTTCATAAGGAATAAAAAGGGAGGCAGCATGGAATATCCGGTGCTGCCTCCCCTTTTATATAGTTTTTATTTTATCTTTTCGTATCCGGATTCCTTGATGGTTCCGTCACTGTTTGTCTTGTAGTATTTGTCGTCGCCATCCTGGACGTTTGTCTTGCTCTTTGCAAGCTTTCCGGTTGTACCCACTAAATACTCTTTGCCATTGTATTCCACTACTTTATATTTTTCATCTTTGTCAGCTTTGATCAGTCTGCCCTGTACGTAGATGCTGTCATCGGTGATGGAATTGTAGCCGGCTCCCTTGTTGCTTCCAGCCTTGCGGAAGTTGTAGGTGTATTTTTCGCCGTCGATATCAATGGTGGTCTTACCGGTTGTCATGGCGCCTTCCTTTGGAGATGTGCCGAAGTAGTAAACCTCTGCTGCATCATCTGCTGCCGGGAAATCGCTTTCTGTTTCGATCTCGGTGTAGGTTGCGATGGTTTTACCTGATTCAAAGGTCAGCTTATAAAGACCCTGAAGCATTTCTCCCTTTTCGTTGAACCCGTAGCTTAAACCGTTGATGCTCTTGATCTGGCTTGTGGTAAGCTGTCCGTTGCTGGAAGAATAGAACCAGTATTCTGTGCCGTCATCATAAGCTTCCGGATCAACATCTTCTCCAGGAACGGTCTTGAACCAGCCTTTTGCAAGCCAGCACTGTTCAGGAAGATTGTAATACTGGTTTGCGGAACTTGCGGTGGAAGCAGAGGCAGTTTCATACCATTCTGATTCAGCGGCCCCGTTTTCATTGAAGAGGTATTTTAAACCGTTGATGGTCTTGGTGGTATCCTTTACTTTCTTGCCGTTGGTGCCGAAATAGAACCAGTAAGCTCCGTTAAAGTTATCTTTGTCGTTTTCAGAATCTTCCACTTCAATGGATCTCCAGCCATTTGACTGAGCGCCGTCAGAGGAATCTCCTAAGTAATAGATCCCGTCCTTCCATGCATCGTCTCCGGTCTGGCGTGTGGATTCTTCATTGACCCAGCCAAAGAGCATCCGTCCTTCTGTATCAAAGGCATAGTCATGGAAATCTCCGTTGGCCACCTTTACGGATTTAAAGGAGGTCTTGCCGGAAGTAGGAGCCTTAAAGGCTTTTCCGTTGCTTCCAAAGTAGTACCAGTAAGTATCAGGCTCATCCTCTTCATCCTGGTCGGAATTGATTTCACGCCATTCATTTGTAACCATGGCACCGGATGAATTTACAAAATAGTAATTGTCATCGGATTCGATTAAGCCGCTGGTAGCCATCTGCCCGTCGGAATCAAGGTAAAACCAGTTGTCACCGGATTTACGCCAGGACTCGGTTGCCAAGTCTCCGTTGGAGTCTAAGTATACCCAGGTGTCATTTTCCTGAGCCCAACCCTGTGCTGCAAAGGAGGTCATGGATGCACCTATGGTAAATAGCGCTGCAGCGCAGGGAATCAGCCATTTAAGTTTCTGTTTTCTCATGTTTGTTCTCCTTTCATAAGAACCCCTTTTTGTTGCTATCTCAGCGTTTTTTGCTGATGGAATGACTTTAAACCATGGAGTAAGTCCAAGGTCAAGGGATGTAAAAAAGGCGTAAGAATGCGTAAGAAATGCCGGAGAAGTTAAGAAAACCGTAATCTTACCGCATTCTGGAAATTCAGTATACTACTGGAAAAAAGAAATCAAAGGCGTATGTTTCTGGGCCCGAAAGGGCAGAAAAAAAAGACAGGAATCCCTGTCTTTTATGTAATTATTATACTACAAAAACAACTTTTTTTCAAGTCTTGTAATTCCTTCCTGATTGGAGTAGACTTGGTATTTATCAGAAGAAGGGAGTGATTTTTATGGATGACAGGAAATGGCTTCAGACTGCAAACGACGGCTTTCAGATTGCCAGGGTAAAAGCAGCCAACGATTATACGAAAAAGTTTGGCCTTACTCTGACGGATGAGGAAACAGCCTTACTGGTAAGGGAGAGAAAGGATGCATTAAAGGAACAGGAACGGGTGGAATTCGGAGAGGGGATACTTCCGAAGCTGATTTTTGCGTTCTGCGATTCCCCCTATATTTATCAGGACAATTATGTGGATACCCTGGGAAGGCTTCAGGATATGTTTTATCTTTATAAAAACGAGTCATTGGATGAGATTACTGATGATGAACTGATTGAATTCATGAGGGATCAGTTTGACGGACCATGTCAGGGGTCCCTTGACCATCTGGAGGACACCGGACTGGAAGCTTTTGCCAGACGGGTCCGCTTTGGAGAAGATTTATGTGAGGAAGAAGACGATGAATTTTAAGACGGAGGAATTGATTCCCATAGTGGCAGAGCTGGCAGATAAATATACGGGAAAGGAGAGCACCTCCATCCCCTATGAAAAGGCAAGGCAGCTTATGGGAGCCGTCTTGTACTGCATTCGTGAATATGAAGCATCTCCAGGGGAAAGGCAGGAGCTTCTTTCCCCTGACAGGCAGCCGGATGCAAAAACGGTCTATTGTCTGGGGTATGAAGCAGTACTTAAGAAGGTAAAAGAAACCCAGATCCTGTACAACAAAATTATACCGGATTTTAATTATTACGGGAACCGGTGTTATTACGATACCTTTGTAAAAGGCATTCCTTCCTTTTTTCTATATTATGATCCCCGTTTTCAGCCCCAGAATCACATCCTTACCCTGGATTACCCGGTTTTGTATCCAATGGATTCCTTATGTGGAATTGATGTCGTCAGCGCCTATGTCAAGTGTGTCAGCCTGGAACAGGCTTTCCTTGGAAACTTGCCTGAGGAGTATATACTCCATGTGCTGAGAGCCTATTCTCCGGATCATGGGGAGCTGTTTATCAACCTTGCAGGCATTGTGCTGCGGAATATTTTAGGCTGTGGGATGGCCGGAAAAAGGGTTCATACACAGGGCTATACCCCTGAAGAACTGAAACGGCTGATGGATTATGTAAGGCAAAATCCCCTGGACTCATTGGAACAGAATCTAAAGGAAATGGTTGATGGACTTATATGGTCAGGATATGAGGGGGAGGAAGAATTAGGGGATTATCTAAAGTCCTGTCTCCATGATTACAGCTTTGAACTGAAACATGCAGTGGAAAACCGGTGTCTGGATTCCATTCTTGCCATATAGAATGAGAGGGAATGGTTATTATTTATCCGGAAAATAAAAAAGATACCGGGAAGATGGTTCGTTTTCTTCCCGGTATCTTTTTTACACCGTTTCCGGCGGTTTTTCTTCTTTGATCATATTTTTCTGAGCAGTTGAAAGCATCAGTTTGATACGGTTTAACTGGTTTACCTCACTTGCGCCCGGGTCGTAGTCCACGGCAATGATATTGGAGTCAGGATAAGCTTTCCGCAGCTCCTTGATGACGCCTTTTCCAACGATGTGGTTGGGAAGGCAGCCAAAGGGCTGGGTGCACACAATGTTATTGGTGCCGCTGTGGATCAGTTCCAGCATCTCACCGGTTAAAAACCAACCTTCGCCGGTCTGGTTTCCAATGGATACAAATTCCTTTGCCATGTCCGCCAGATTTCCGATATGGGCCGGGGCTGTAAAGTGCTTGCTCTTTAACAGCTCCCGCTTAGCCGTTTTGCGGAAAAATTCCAACAGGGAAATCCCCATATTGGACAGGGCAGCAGTGGTTTTCTTGCCGCCTAAATTCGCGGCTTTAAAGTTATTGTTGTAGAAACAGTACAAAAGGAAGTCCATTAAGTCCGGCATGACTGCCTCCGCGCCTTCTGATTCCAAAAGCTCTACAATGTGATTGTTGGCCAGAGGAGAAAACTTTACCAGAATTTCGCCTACGATTCCCACCTTAGGCTTCTGGACGGAGTTTCTTGGAAGATTGTCAAAATCCCTGATAATCCCTTTTAAATTGCGGGAGAAGGTTATCATGTCCGGGGATTTCCTGGACAGAGACTCAATACACCGTTCTTTCCATTTCTCATGAAGGGAATTGGCTGAGCCTGGTACCTTCTCATAAGGGCGGGTGGCATATAAAACCCTCATAAAGACGTCGCCGTATACTACCGCCTCCATGGCCTTTGTCAGCAGAGGCAGGGTGATGGTGAATCCTGAGTTTGTCTCCATGTTGTTTGCATTGACGGAGATGACCGGGATATGGCCCATACCTGATTTCTCCAGGGCCCGTCTGATGAAGCCGATGTAATTGGAAGCCCGGCAGCCTCCTCCGGTCTGGCTCATGAATACTGCGGTGCGGTCTAAATCATATTTCCCGGAAAGGAGTGCATCCATGATCTGGCCCACAACAATGAGGGAGGGGTAGCAGGCATCGTTATTTACATATTTTAATCCCGTATCAACGGCGGAGCGGTTGTGGTTCTGAAGGACCTCCACCCGGTAGCCAAAGGAACGGATGGCAGGTTCAATTAAGTCAAAATGAATGGGTGACATCTGGGGGCAAAGGATGGTGTAATCCTTTTTCATCTCTTTGGTAAACACGACCCTGTGATAAGCGCTGGAAACTACCTTTTGCTCATAATGGCGCTTATCCCGTACCCGAAGTGCTGCGATCAGGGAGCGGATCCTTATCCTGGCGGCACCCAGGTTGTTGACCTCATCGATCTTTAAAACCGTATAGATCTTGCCGGAGCCGGTTAAGATGTCATTAACCTGGTCTGTAGTAACCGCATCCAGACCGCAGCCAAAGGAATTAAGCTGGATTAAGTCCAGGCTGCTTTCCTTTTTTACGAGAGCAGCGGCCCGGTAAAGCCTGGTGTGGTACATCCACTGGTCTGTAACCACCAGAGGGCGTTCGATTTCAGCCAGGTGGGAAATAGAATCCTCCGTAAGCACTGCAAATCCATAGGAGGTAATAAGCTCCGGAATGCCGTGGTTGATTTCCGGATCAACATGATAGGGACGGCCGGCCAGCACGATTCCCCGGCGGTTGTTGTCCTCCAGCCATTTTAAGGTTTCCTCTCCCTTTTTCTCCATATCGGCCCTGGAAACCATAAGCTCTTCCCAGCCCTTTTTGGCGGCAGCGGTAACCTCAGAGGCCGGAATCTGGAAATCGGCTGCAAATATTTCCGTCAGGCGCCCGATGAGTATTTCTTCATTGGTAAAGGCCATGAACGGGTTTAAGAAGCGGATATTTTCCGTCTTAAGACCTTCCACGTTGTTCTTGATATTCTCTGCGTAGGAGGTGACGATGGGGCAGTTAAAATGGTTTCCTGCCTCAGGAGTCTCATTCCGTTCATAGGGAATGCAGGGATAAAAAATAGTTTTGATCCCCTGTCTGATCAGCCATTCAATGTGGCCGTGGACAATCTTTGCGGGGTAACATTCCGATTCACTTGGTATGGATTCAATGCCCAGTTCATAGATCCTTTTAGTGGACTGGGGGGACAGCACGGTCCGGAATTTCAGTTCCTTAAAGAAAACAGCCCAGAAGGGGTAGTTTTCATACATGTTTAAGACCCTGGGAATGCCGATGGTGCCCCGCTCTGCAAGATCCTGGCTCAGTGGCTCGTAATCGAACATACGGCGGTTTTTATAATCAAAAAGGTTGGGTATTTCCCGTTTTGCTTTTTCTTTGCCAAGGCCCCGTTCGCAGCGGTTTCCCGTAATGAACTGGCGGCCTCCGTCAAAACGGTTGACAGTCAGTACACAACTGTTGGTACAGCCCTTGCAGCGGGTCATAGAGGTTTCGTAATGCAGCCCCAGAATCTTATCCAGGCTCAGCATGGTGGTTGTTCTGGATTCCTCATACCGTTCTCTTGCGATAAGGGCGGCGCCAAAGGCTCCCATAATGCCGGAAATATCCGGCCGGATGGCTTTACAGCCTGAGATTTTTTCAAAGCTTCTTAAAACGGCATTGTTGTAGAACGTACCGCCCTGGACTACGACATGCTGGCCCAGATCGGAAGCATTTGTGATTTTGATTACTTTATACAGGGCGTTTTTAATGACGGAATAAGCCAGTCCTGCGGAAATATCGGATACCTCGGCCCCTTCCTTCTGGGCCTGCTTTACGTTGGAATTCATGAATACCGTGCATCTGGTCCCTAAGTCTGTAGGGTTCTTGGCAAATAAAGCTTCCTGTGCAAAATTCTCTATCTGGTAGTTCAAGGAATTGGCAAAGGTCTCAATAAAGGAGCCGCAGCCGGAGGAACAGGCCTCGTTTAACTGGACGCTGTCCACGGTGCCGTTTTTGATGCGGATGCACTTCATGTCCTGTCCGCCGATGTCCAGGATGCAGTCTACCTTTGGTTCAAAAAAGGCTGCTGCATAGTAGTGGGCGATGGTTTCCACCTCTCCTTCATCCAGGAGGAAGGCAGACTTTAAAAGAGCTTCTCCGTATCCGGTGGAACAGGACCATACGATCTGGCTGTCCTTTGGCATCTGCTCCCGGATTTCGCCCATGGCCCGGATGGCCGTTGCAAGAGGGCTTCCGTTGTTGCTGCTGTAAAATTTATATAACAGGGTGCCGTCTTCGCCTACAAGAGCCACCTTTGTGGTGGTGGAGCCGGCGTCGATCCCTAAAAAGCATTTCCCATGGTAGGAGGATAACTCCCCCTTTTTTACACAGTAGCTGTTGTGGCGGTTTATGAATGCGTCAAAATCAGCCTGGCCTGTAAACAGCGGCTCCATGCGCTTTACTTCGAATTCCATCCGGATGCCGGAGGATAAGCGGTTGATCAAATCATCCAGGGATACAATCCCTCCCTGGACTTCTTTTGCATTCATGGCTGCGCCGGTGGCAGCAAATAAGTGGGAATGCTCCGGAGCGACGATTTCATCTCCGGATAAATGAAGGGTGCGGACAAAGGCTTTCTGAAGCTCCGGAAGAAAGTGAAGGGGGCCTCCCAGGAAGGCCACATGGCCTCTGATTGGCTTTCCGCATGCCAGACCGCTGATGGTCTGGTTTACCACTGCCTGAAAAATGGAAGCCGCAAGATCTTCCCTGGTTGCCCCTTCATTGATAAGCGGCTGGATGTCTGTCTTTGCAAATACTCCGCAGCGGGCTGCAATGGGATAAATGGCCTTATAATTGGCCGCATATTCGTTTAAGCCGGAAGCGTCGGTCTGCAAAAGCGCCGCCATCTGGTCAATAAAGGACCCGGTGCCGCCGGCGCAGATCCCGTTCATCCGCTGGTCAATGCCGCCGGTGAAGTAAATAATTTTTGCATCTTCTCCCCCAAGTTCGATTGCCACGTCGGTCTGTGGGGCATAATCCTTAAGAGAGGTGGCAACAGATACCACTTCCTGGACAAAGGGAACCTTTAAATGCCTGGACAGAGTTAAGCCGCCGGACCCTGTGATGGCCGGACATAAGTCCGTGGGGCCCAGCTTATCATAGGCCTTTTTTAAAAGCCCTGCCAGTGTTTCCTGTATGTTTGCATAATGCCGCTCGTAATCTGCGAACAAGATTTCATGGTCTTCATTTAATATTGCTATTTTAACGGTAGTGGAACCGATATCGATTCCTAATGTTTGGTATGTAATCATATGCGCGGGGGTAACCCCTGCCTCCTTTTGTGTAAAAGTAAGTTTCTGGCTCACCGAACATCAGTTTAACATAAAATAAGAAATAATACAATTGCAATAACGTGCTAAAAATATGTTAAAACTAGTAAAATTTGTTTAAGTTCACGAAAAGGGTTTTCATTTCGTTTGACAAATATGGTCTGGGAAATTATAATGTATAAGTCAAAGTCTGCCAACGTTTCCAATAAGATTTTTCAGTGAAAGGGAGAAAAGCTATGATTCAGATTTATAAAACAGAAGAAGGCCTGATTCAGCAAAAGGATGAGCTTTCTCCGGGTTCCTGGATTGCCCTTACAAACCCTACTGCCACGGAGATCCTGGAAATTGCCAATACCTGTAAAATCGACCCCGATGACTTAAGGGCGCCCCTTGATGAGGAAGAGCGTTCCCGTATCCAGACAGAGGACCATTACACCCTCATCCTGGTAGATGTTCCCTCCATAGAGGAGCGTGGCGGCAAGGATTGGTACGTGACAATACCAATGGGCATTATAACCACGGAAGAAGCCATCGTTACGGTATGCCTGGAAGATACGACTGTTCTCAATGCATTTATGGACGGCAGGGTGAGGGATTTCCATACGTACATGAAAACCCGCTTTATCCTGCAGATCCTGTATAAGAATGCATCTTTGTACCTGCAATACTTAAGGATCATTGATAAAAAGAGCGGGGTGATCGAAGAGAAGCTTCACAAATCCACCAAGAACCGGGAGCTTATTGAACTTTTGGAACTGGAAAAGAGTCTTGTGTACTTTACCACATCCCTGCGTTCCAATGAGATGGTGCTTGAAAAACTCATGAGAAATGAAAAAATCAAAAAGTATCCGGAGGATACGGAGCTTTTGGAAGACGTTATCGTCGAGAACAAGCAGGCCATTGAGATGGCTAACATCTACAGCGGAATTTTAAGCGGGACAATGGATGCCTTTGCTTCCGTCATATCCAACAACTTAAATATTGTAATGAAGTTTCTGGCAACCATCACCATTGTCATGTCCATACCAACCATGGTGGCAAGCTTTTATGGAATGAACGTCAATTCCAGAGGCATCCCCTTTGCAGACAGTCCCTATGGTTTTGCCATTGTTTTAGGCCTGACGCTGGGCCTGACACTGATCGTGGCGTGGATTTTTTCCAAAAAGGATCTGTTCTAGCTTGTAAGTGATGAAACATCCTGCGGGTATACCTTTATGCCGGAAAAGCGTGGGCAGAAAAGAGGAAACACCCTGCGGGTATACCTTTATGTCCAAAAAGCATGGGCAGAAAAGAGGAAAGCATGAAATTTTTTAATAATTTTGAACGCAGATTCAGAAAGTATGCGATTCCGAATCTGATGTACTATATCATCGGTATGTATGGTGTTGGGCTGTTGATGGAGACGCTCACACCGGGATTTTACTGGCAGTACCTGTCTCTTGACGCAGGGAAGATACTTGGCGGTCAGGTGTGGAGGATTGCAACCTTTATGATCTACCCGCCGGGCGGCGGCATTTTCATGAGCCTGATCAGCATGTATTTATACTACATGCTGGGAGTGAACTTAGAGAGGATCTGGGGAGCATTCCGTTTTAACGTTTATTTCTTCATGGGAGTCATCGGTCATGTGGCTGCGGCGCTGATCGTCTATATTTTCATGGGAAAGACGGTGTACTTAACAACGGAATTTCTCAATTATTCCCTGTTCTTTGCCTTTGCAGCCACATTTCCGGATCTGGAATTCCTTTTGTTTTTCGTGATTCCAATAAAAGCCAAATGGCTGGCCATCTTTAACGGAATCTATTTCCTGTATGGCTTTATTACCGGCAACATTGCCACCAGAGTCACTATTTTCATGTCGTTATTGAACTTTATCCTCTTTTTCCTTTTGACTCGGAATTTAAGCCGGTTTAACCCGAAAGAGATCAAAAGAAAGCAGAATTTTAATAAGCAGATGAAGATAAAGCCCCAGGGCTGGACACACCACAAGTGCGCCGTATGCGGGCGGACTGAAAAGGACTCCCCAAACCTGGAATTCCGTTATTGTTCAAAATGCGAAGGCAGTTATGAGTACTGTTCCGAGCATTTGTATACACATAAACATGTAACACCGTCCAACCCCACAACCGGTGATACGACCAACTAGCTACGGAGGATAATGATGAAAAGAACCAAAATTATTTGTACTATGGGACCTAATACCAATGACCGCACACTGATGAAGGCACTTGCTGAGCATGGCATGGATGTGGCCAGATTCAATTTCTCACATGGTGACTATGAAGAGCAGAAGATGCGCCTGGATGCACTAAAGAGCATCCGCGAAGAACTGGACCTTCCGATTGCAGCGCTTCTTGATACAAAAGGGCCGGAGATCCGTACCGGACTTTTAAAGGATGGCAAAAAGGTGAATTTAAAAGAGGGAGATACCTACGTCCTGACAACAGAAGAAACCGTTGGCGATGAAACAAAAGGTCATATCAATTATGACGGCCTCAATGATGATGTGATCCCCGGAAACCGTATCCTCATTGACGATGGCCTGATCGAACTGGAAGTCCTTAAGGTAAAGGGAAAGGAAATCACCTGTAAGATCATCAACGGAGGCGAGCTGGGAGAGAGAAAGGGCGTCAACGTGCCCAATGTGAAGGTAAAGCTTCCGGCACTTACGGATAAGGATAAAATGGATATAAAGTTCGGCATTGAGCAGGGCTTTGATTTCATTGCAGCTTCCTTTGTCCGCACAGCAGATGCCATTTATGAAATAAAGAAAATATTAGAGGATAACGGTTCCAATATTTCCGTTATCGCCAAGATCGAAAATGCAGAAGGTATTGAAAACCTTGATGAGATCATCGAAGCCAGCGACGGAATCATGGTTGCCCGCGGCGATATGGGAGTTGAGATCCCGGCACAGGAGGTTCCGTTTATCCAGAAACGGATCATACAGAAATGTAACGAAGCCTGCAAGCCTGTTATTACGGCGACTCAGATGCTGGATTCCATGATCCGTAATCCCCGCCCAACCAGAGCTGAGGTAACGGATGTGGCAAACGCTGTTTATGACGGAACGGATGCAGTGATGCTTTCCGGTGAGACCGCCATGGGCAAATATCCGGTTGAGGCTCTTTCCATGATGGCTTCCATTGTGGAGGAGACAGAAGGCCATCTGGATTACAGTGCATATAGAGAGCGCAAGGTTTCAGCCGTCAATATCCACAATGTATCCAATGCAGTATGCTATTCTTCTGTTTCCACTGCTCATGACTTAGGAGCAAGTGTGATCGTGGCACCAAGCATCACCGGCTTTACTACAAGGCTCCTGTCCAAATGGAGACCGGAAAGCCAGATCATCGGCTTATCCCCAAGCTCTTCCGCCCTTCGCCAGATGCAGTTATACTGGGGCGTACAGCCGCTCCATGCAAAACGTGCGGAATCCACCGATGTTTTAATTTATTCCTCCATGGAGCTGTTAAAAGCAAAGGGGATCGTAAAGACAAATGACACGGTAGTTGTAACTGCCGGCGTGGTGAGCCCGGTGAGAAAGAACGAACCGGCAGCCCATACCAATATTATGCGTGTCGTGACCGTAGATTAATAGATTTCCACGAAAGCAATGAGCAGTGCGAAACAGGGCAGCGGAAAATTTTCGTCGTGCTCGCACGTAAGAAAATTTTCCGCTGCCCTGTTTCATAGGGCGACAGCCCGTGAGCGAGTAAAACCGCAGGTTTTGCGAGCGCGCACTGCGGACTTATCCACCCCTATATACTGTACCACATTAGTCTGGCTGTCCGGTTTTGCGAGCGCGCACTGCGGACTTATCCACCCTACTATGAATATTTATACAAAAAAAAGTGTAGACAAAGGAGTCTATCCCCGGTACAATGAAGCTTACCAGCAGATGTGCCTGAGACAGGCTCTTTTTGGATTCATAGGAAATTGCGCCCCATGGGTCAAAAAACGGGATCCTATAGATGTAGACAAATATAGACAACCCACAAATACCCCATGGGTGCCGAAACCACCGCGCCCCGGCGCGAGTCTGCAAAACAGACTCTTTATTCATATGGTAAGCTACGAGAGGAGAAAAAAACTATGGAAAAGAGACCATTTGTTACGAAGGAAAGGTTAGAGGAGATTGTGAAAGAGTATCCGACACCTTTTCATTTATACGATGAAAAAGGGATCAGGGAGAATGCCAGGAAGCTGAAAGAGGCGTTTTCCTGGAATAAAGGCTACCGGGAGTATTTTGCGGTAAAGGCCACGCCCAATCCCTTTATCCTGAATATTTTAAAAGATTACGGATGCGGAGCCGACTGTTCATCCATGACAGAGCTTATGATGTCCGATACCCTGGGCTTTTCAGGACCCGATATTATGTTTTCTTCCAACGACACGCCTGCTGATGAATTTCAGTATGCGGATAAAATCGGAGGGATCATCAACTTAGATGACATCACCCACATTGAGTTTCTTAAAAAAGCCATCGGACATATTCCGGAGACCATTAGCTGCCGTTATAATCCGGGTGGCATATTTAAGGTCAGCAACGACATCATGGATAATCCGGGGGACTCCAAATATGGGATGACCACAGAGCAGATGTTTGAGGCCTTCCGCATATTAAAAGGCTATGGAGCCAAACACTTTGGAATCCATGCATTTTTAGCCAGCAATACGGTGAGCAATGAATATTATCCCCTTCTTGCAAAGGTGCTTTTTGAACTGGCAGTAAAGCTTAAAAAAGAGACAGGGGCCCATATCTCCTTCATCAACCTGTCAGGAGGGATCGGGATTCCTTACCGTCCGGGACAGGAGTCCAATGACATCAAAGCCATTGGAGAAGGGGTCAGAGAGGTATATGAGGAAATTCTGGTACCGGAAGGAATGGGAGATGTGGCGATCTACACAGAGCTTGGACGCTTTATGCTGGGGCCTTACGGCGGGCTGATCACAAGAGCCATCCATGAGAAGCACACCCATAAGGAATACATCGGCGTGGATGCCTGTGCGGTGAACCTGATGAGGCCGGCTATGTATGGGGCCTACCACCATATCACTGTCATGGGAAAAGAGGGAGAGGTGTGCAGCCATAAATACGATGTGGTAGGAGCTCTTTGTGAAAATAATGACAAGTTTGCCATTGACAGAAAGCTGCCGGAGATATCCACAGGAGATCTGCTTTTCATTCACGATACAGGCGCTCACGGTTATGCCATGGGCTATAATTATAACGGGAAATTAAAGTCCGCCGAGCTTCTCTTAAAGGAAGATGGATCCGTGCAGATGATCCGCAGGGCTGAAACTCCCAGGGATTATTTTGCCACCTTTGATTTCTGCGATGTGTTAAAGGACATAAAATATTGATTTTTTCATAAGAACCATAAGAAGACAGAAGAGAGGGTTTCCGGAAATACAGGAAACGCCTCTCTTATTTTTTGCCCAGGCAATGAGCCAGACGAATATGCCTGCATATTCATTTGGAGAATGTCGCGCCATCTAAGAAAAACTCCAAAAATGCGTTTTCCTCAGATAAATAGAAAAATCCCTGTGCCACATGACACAGGGAAATTTTTCTTAGGATTTTCGGATTTCAAAAAGGGTGAAAGGATATTAAATACATTGTGCATTTCTTACTGTCATTAGTATAGCACACCGGCTCTAGAAAAGTTTGTATATTGTTTGAATAGATTATGAAGATTTTCTTAATTCAATCGATCCGCCAAAAAATCAGATGTAGTTGAAATCGCGAAAATAACAGAATTCTCCCGAAATTTCCCTGGTGGCAGATGTGGAGGCTATAGAGGCACCTAAGCCAGCACCACCGGAACTTTCCATCCTAAAAAACAATGACCAGCGGGCTGCATTCATAGATGCCTATGGGACATGGCTGTTATAGACCGAGACAAAGAAAACCGGAGAACGGTATTACCGGTATGATTTTTCGGACAAGATCGCCATTTGTGGTAAAGGTGTTCTGAAAGCATTCCTGGTCAAGCTGCAAAGAATCCAAGGATTATGAACACGGTGCAGAACATTATGATCTCTTTGGTGTGAAATCAGAGTGGCATAGTGGTAAAAATGCTTATGTGGAAGACAGCACCAGGACCTTTTATAAAGGCAATACAAACAGGTCTGCTTTGGTGGAATATTTAAAAGAATTTCGGAAAAAGAATTAATCTCCCAAAAAGGGAATAGCCGACAAAAGTCTGGGAAGATTTCATCGGCTGAAGTATGAAAATGAAATGCCTTTTCTTAAATAGAATATCATGCATTCCTGAAGTTAACCTGAAAAAATTATTGTTTTGTAAAGAGGGAGAAGCACCGGCAAGATCGAAAGATCCTGCCGGCGGTAATAAAGGTTTCCACTGAAAAAACAAGTAGGGGAAATTAATGTAATACCTGTTTTTTCTCTAAGGTTATAATAACTAATATCTAAGTAAAAGAGTTGTTAATGTAATGAATTGTTGTTTTCATGTAATTAAATTAGGATTTGATGGATTACAGTACTTTGAAAACTTAATATTGATAGTTAGTAGCTTTTCCAGTAATATAATATAAAGTAAGAAAATTATTGGTAATAAGTGAGGTGAATATGTCATGAGTGATATTGTGCACAAGTGGTATGAAGATAAGAAAAATGTAGATGAAATGGTCTATTGGAACAAAGGAGAACTTAAAAAATGGGAACGGGTAGTCGCTGACTTTTTTCCGAAAGAAGCAAAAATTCTTGATATCGGATGTGGAATGGGGAGAGAGGCATTTGCGCTTTTTGATTTGGGATTTTCTATTATAGGCATTGACATTTCAGAAGAAGTTATAAAACAAGTTGCAAAATTATCCTTAAAGAACTGTTATGATATTGATTTCTTGGTATATGATGGGTATACATTACCATTTGATGATGCTTCTTTTGAAGTAATCATTATATGGGCGCAAACATTTGGCTTATTGTATGGGGATACGTATAAGAGTAACTTCCTAAATGAGTGTAAGCGGGTTCTTAAAAAAGATGGCTTACTAAGTTTTTCCGGCCATGATTATGATTATTTAATGGAACACCATAAGCAATATCTAAGAGGCAGAAAGTTTTATCCATATGCCAATACTGAAATTTATTGGGAAGCATTTTTACCCCAAGAGCTTTTAAGTTACGGTGAAAATGCTGGATTTTCTGTGGTGCTTTGCGAACGCGGAAAAATACATAAGACAGAAGATGGAGTCGTAATACATTGCTTGTGTAGAAAATAAACAAAATACAAAAATGACATATACCAATTTGTAATTGTAAAGACTACTAACTATCAGTAACTAAGTTAGTGGTTTTTTTATGCAGTAAATTACTCAACAAAACTGAGATTTAATAAATAATGGAGGTAAAAGAGGTAAATAAAAAAGACCGCTTATAAGCAGTCTTTTTTATCACTTAGTTTATGCAGTTTGAACATTAACGGCCTGTAATCCGCGATTACCTTCTGTTACATCAAATGTTACAGACTGTCCCTCATCTAAGGTTTTAAAACCGTCCATTGCGAGACCAGAGAAATGAACGAATATATCGTTGCCCTGCTCGTCGCAGATAAAACCAAAGCCTTTTTGTGGATTAAACCACTTTACTGTACCTTTTGTCATGAAAGATACCTCCTTAAAATATTAATATTGTATTTTTACTAAAACTAAAAATCGCATATATATGTAAATCATCAATAGAATAATGACTTACGTATACATGCGAAATCAAGACCTTATCTAAAATACTACTTTAATATAACACAAGGGTTTAAATAAGTCAAGAGAAAATTATGGGAAAGAAGAAAAGATTGAGAAAAACATCAAAAGAGCGCCGGGAGCACTGACAGTCTCAAAAATGCAGAGAGGTCAGTGACCATGAATATATAGAACTTTTGAGGCAGAAAGAGGACCGAGCAAGGAAGAAGATATTGACAGCGGAGAGGTGACAGTTTGGGAAATGTAAGGCATTAAACTATAGTAGGTATGGGATCAGTAAAAATCGCTTCTGGGAATTATATTACTGGTGCCTGCAGTATGGAGAGTAGAAAGACGAGTTTAAGTATAAAACAAATACGGTAGAAGCCATGGAGATCACCGGCATGGCTACCAGCCACAATCCCGGCTACACTACACAGCGGCTTGCGATCAGGAGAGTCATGCTGGAAAAGAATTGTCAGATGATAGAGCAGACGACCATCAAAGCTGGTCCGGATATTTATCAGTATCTACTTAATGCAGTGACGGAGGAGGACATGACATATCGGTATTTGAAAATGATCATGAAGATTTCCTGTAGTCCAATACTTATTATAATTGGTGAAGAAAATTCTACTGGTTGTTGGATAAAAGAAAATTTTAAAAAGATTGGTAATCACGGGACATGTCAATATGGTATAAATGGCGAAACAAACCCTGAAACATTGTGACTAAAAGGATGATTTTAACAAAGCTTTTTTGTCTGGAGAAATAAATATTTACTTCTAGCCTGATGCATGCTAGTATCATTATACGTATTTTTACATAGAATGTTTTTGTTGGGCAATATAAATTGGTTATAGGGCATTTATGTTGCAAATTTATACTTTTAAATTGATTACATAAAGGAGACTTTAAAGGATGGCTATGAAAGAAGAAAATGTGATTGAGCATTTAAATAAATATGGAATAAAAGGAAAACTGGGGTCTTCAATTTGGACAATGCCAACTTCCCTGACGGGAGGATTGAATTACATCAATGTAAATTTTAGCTACCAGGTTCTAAACTTTGCAGATGAACAGATAGCTATAATCGGTATCAACCAAGCGACAAATAAAATTGTTGATGATACGCCAAGCGTTATCCCTATGAATATGGTAACGGAAGTATCTTTTAAAAAGGGTTTTTTATTTAACAAAATGACTATATATACATCAGAAGGCAGTTTAGGATACAAGGTAATGAAAAATATTATGAATAAAAAATGGCATAAAATAAACTATGAAAATCTTGTTGTCAGATTTCAAAACAAGTAAGATTATTATTTACCTAAAGTATTATCATATAGAATTTAATTAACGAAGTCATAATATGAGCAAAGCTGGACATTTTTATGAATTTATAGTAGAGCAGTTAATTTAAAATCAATATATGTAATTGAGGCATCCACCAGGTGTCTCTTTCTTTTCCCCAGAGGCGGTTAATCCCGTCTCTTTTTTGATGCTCAAAACGACACTTATCCACAATAATGTGGAAACAATTGTGGATTACCTGTTAATATCTGAAAATACGACACAAAACTGCAAATTATTACAGGCTTGCAGTCATCTATTATACACAGATCAGAAAGGAAGTGAGTTCATGGGAAGACCATTGAAGATTAAAATGCCAGAAGAGATGGAGCAGATATGGGAGGATTATAAAAACGATTGTGACAACCAGGAAGTTCTTATCCATGACTTTAGCTCCAAGAACAGCGAATTTGTCAGCGCAACGTTAACATGCAGTATCACATATACGGTCAAGGGTTTCTGTATGTTTGTGAGGATTTTCCGTCATGCATTTTATGAACACTATTCACAGAAGAAGCGAATTGAAAGTCCTGAATCCAATGAAGCCTCGGCCATTCCGACAGCCGCAGCCGATCCGAACCAGACAACTGGCAACAGAGCCCTTCTCGTGATTACTATGGTGACTGGTGAAGGGAAAGAATATGAAATGACCCTGGAACTGGGGGTCTAATAGGAGCGGGTATCCGGTATTCCGGGCCCGCCCTTGATATTGTCAATAACTACATTTTAATAGCCTTACACAGGTCAAATCAAGTATTACATAATACTAAGAAATAATGAAAAATTAGTGCCACACCCGACCTTTAACACTATATGTCCGTTATTTGCCTATAAAGATTTTCGTAATATCATTTCAGCCAGGAACTTTCTAAAAGAGAATGGAGCGTGCCAGCCCGGTGAGTACCGTTTCACACCGTAAAATATCTTCACAGGGAACAAATTCATCTGGCTTATGGGCCAGCTCCAGATCACCGGGGCCGTAGGACATGCAGTTGGGATTGCGAAGCTTTCCTGCGATGACGGCGGTGTCCGTATAGCCTGGGAAAAAGGTGACAGGGGCGGTTTTTCCCGTGGCTTCCTCTGTGGCGGCCTTCAGGGCTTTCAGCAAAGAGGAGGTTTCATCCTTTTCGATATAGGGCCTGTCTCCTGTGATGGTATAGGAGGCAGTGATCCCAGGGACTGCCTGGGTGGCTTCCCTGATGGCCTGTTCCACTATGGAGACGGCAGCAGCCGTGTCTGTGGGCGGAACCAGGCGCATGTCGATCCAGACCTTGCAGCGGTCAGGAACCACATAAGGGCGGTATCCTCCCTCGATCTGGCCGAAGGTAACGGTAGATACGCCCAGGTCTTCGTGGGAGGGGCATTGTCCGATCCTGCGGCGTATGGAAGAAATGATCTCAGCCATGGCTGCAATGGCATCGGCCCCTTTCCAGGGAGTGCTTGCATGAGCGGTCACTCCGGTGACTGTGACCTCAAACCAGGTACGCCCTTTATGAGCCACCTGGATCTGCCCGTTGGTGGGCTCCGTATCCAGGACAAAGCTTTTTTCCGTTACCCATCCCTCGGTTATCACATCCTCCACACCCCGCATGAAATCCTCTTCATCCACGGTTCCGATGAAAACAAAGGAATGTTTGGGGATCTTCCCTGATGCCGCTTCTTCCGCCATGGCGGAAAAGGCGGAAAGGGCGCAGGCCAGTCCTGATTTCATGTCACAGGCTCCCCGTCCGTAGATTCTACCTTCCATGACCTCCGCCCCAAAAGGGTTTTTTGTCCAGCCTTCCCCAATGGTCACTGTATCCATGTGGCAGATGTAAACAAGGGCAGGGTCGTCGATTTCTCCCTGTATTTTTGCCATAATATTATAACGGCCGGGAAGGACCTCTTTTTTGATGACAGGGACGGACAGGGAAGAGAGCCGGTCCCAAATATAATCACCGATATTTTTTTCATATGCACCGGGATCCGTGCTGTCGATGCGGATCAGGGCCTGTGTCAGAAAAGTGGCATCGGATTGATGATTCTCCATGATGATGATCTCCTTACTTAATTATGTTACTTCCATTATAGAAACAGACTCACAGAAAGTAAATGGTATCCGGTTAAAAATCTTCTTCTGCATTTTAAGGGGGAAAAGAAACCACAGGAGCCAAACCGGAATATCCTAATAAAAAAGGAATCAGGTAATGGACTGTGAATCATGTAAGAGAAGAAGTACACTGTGAGGCGGCCCATGGCGTGGGCTATACAGGACGTGGAATTGGAGTAGCGGTTCTTGATACGGGGATTTATCTTCACGAGGACTTTGAACATAGAGTGGCAGCTTTTGTAGACATTGTGCAGCGTAGGAAGGACACCTATGACGATAACGGTCATGGGACCCATATTTCAGGAATCATCGGAGGGAGCGGCAGTGCTTCCGGGGGAATGTATATGGGCATTGCACCGGAATGTCATATTATTATGCTGAAAGTTCTGGATAAAAAGGGGAACGGCTATGCTTCCGATGTGCTGGCCGGGCTTAAGTGGATCCGTGACAACAGAGAACGGTATGGGATCAGGATCGTAAACATCTCCGTGGGTTCCTTTTCGAAAAAAGGAATGACAGAGAACTCTGTTCTGGTGCGGGGGGTAAATGCAGCCTGGGATGACGGGCTGGTGGTCTGCGTGGCGGCCGGAAACATGGGGCCGGGCATGAACACCATCACCACTCCTGGAATCAGCCGGAAGGTGATCACTGTGGGGTGTTCCGATGATTATAAAGAGGTCAATGTTATGGGAAACCGGATGATCGATTATTCCGGAAGAGGCCCCACCGGTGCATGTATCTGCAAGCCGGAAATCATTGCTCCGGGTGCAGGGATTATGAGCTGTGCCAACGAAACGGGGCAGTATCAAGCTAAAAGCGGGACTTCCATGTCAACGCCCCTGGTGTCAGGGGCCATTGCCCTTCTTCTTCAGAAATATCCCTTTATGAGCAACCGGGATGTAAAGCTGATGCTGAGGGAACGGGCGGTGGATCTGGGGCTTCCCATGAACCAGCAGGGCTGGGGAATGCTTGATGTGGAAAAACTGCTTTTATGAAAACGAAATAGGATCCTGTTTTGGGCCGCTGCCAGGCAGAAGCTGGGGCGGCCCGATCCGTGGGAAATAAGATCAGGCGGTTTTTAATGGAAGGGTTGCAGATGCCTCCTTTTTATGTTATAGTAAATCTGTACAGAAGGCAGTCCGCCTTCCTTTCCATTCAGGCGTTTCGCCGCTATTTCCCTATAGATAAGAAATTACTTTCAGCCGGACAGGCCAGGAGTGTGATGCATATTGGGCTTAAAAGTATAAAATTCCGGTTGACATTTGCCTGGAAATATACTATGATTATAAACAGAAAAAGAACATTTGTTCGCGTCGGAGGATAATATGAATAAAGATGATAAGCTAAAGGCGCTTGATGCCGCCATTATTCAGATAGAAAAGGCATATGGAAAAGGCTCTGTTATGAAACTGGGAGATTCAGGTACGAATATGAACGTGGAGACCGTACCTACAGGGGCATTGAGCCTTGATATCGCTCTTGGCCTGGGAGGAATCCCTAAGGGAAGGGTTGTAGAGATCTACGGACCGGAATCCAGTGGTAAGACCACCGTTGCCCTGCATATGATCGCAGAGGTCCAGAAGAGAGGCGGCATCGCAGGCTTTATTGATGCGGAGCATGCCCTTGATCCTGTTTATGCCAAGAACATTGGAGTGGATATTGATAACCTTTACATTTCCCAGCCGGATAATGGGGAGCAGGCATTGGAGATCACGGAAACCATGGTGCGTTCCGGGGCAGTGGACATTGTGATCGTGGACTCGGTTGCAGCCCTTGTGCCAAAGGCCGAGATCGAAGGAGATATGGGCGATTCCCATGTGGGTCTTCAGGCCCGCCTCATGTCCCAGGCCCTTAGAAAGCTGACAGCCATCATCAGCAAGTCCAATTGTACTGTTCTTTTCATCAACCAGCTTCGTGAGAAGGTGGGAGTGATGTTTGGAAGCCCTGAGACCACCACAGGAGGACGTGCCCTTAAATTCTACGCATCTGTCCGTCTGGATATCCGTAAGATTGAGACGTTAAAGCAGGGCGGAGAAATGGTAGGAAACCGGGCCCGGGTGAAGGTCGTGAAGAATAAGATCGCGCCGCCGTTTAAGGAGGCAGAATTTGACATCATGTTCGGCAGAGGAATTTCCAAGGAAGGAGATATCCTGGATCTGGCTGTAAAAGAGAATATCGTGGAAAAGAGCGGAGCCTGGTTTGCTTATAATAATGTCAAGATCGGCCAGGGACGGGAGAATGCCAAGATCTATTTTCAGGACAATCCAGCCGTCTGCCTGGAGGTTGAGAATAAGGTCCGGGTAAAGTACGGACTCCATGAGGAAGGCAGCATAGTACCGGAGAGCACCGGTGGAACAGCGGCAAAGGAAAGCAAGAGGATCAAGGCCGAGGAAAGCCGGGCTGAGGCACCGAAGGAGTCACCGAAGGAGTCGCCGAAGGAGTCGCCGAAGGAGTAATTCATAAGAGGATTTGGCCGGCAGGATTAAGAAGGCCGGGAAAATAGATAAGATAAGGGGCATATATGACAGTTGCAGAGATTGTGCCCTTCGATAAACGCAGGAGTAAAGTCATTCTGGAGAATGACTTTACTCTTGTCCTTTATCGTGGGGAAATGAAACGATTTGGAATTGAGGAAGGAAAAACGCTTTCAGAAGAAACCTACCAGGAGATCCTCCGGGAGGTTTTGTTTAAAAGGGCCAGAGAGAGAGTTCTCTTCCTTCTTAGATCCTCGGACAAGACGGAACAGGAGCTGCGGCGGAAGCTAAAGGACGGGGGATATCCCAAGGAGGCTGTTGATTACGCCATAGATTTTTTAAAGGAGCATAACTTTATCAATGACCAGAACTATGGCCGCAGATATGTGGAATTCAATTTGGAGCGGAAAAGCGAAAGGCAGATTCAGTATGAATTGCAGAAAAAGGGACTGGATAAAGAGGTGATCAAGGAGATCCTGAAAGAACAGCCTGTGGACGAGGAAACCCAGATACGGGCCTATGTGAAAAAGAAACGATTAAAGCCGGAAGACATGGATTTTAAGGAAAGCCGCAGGCTTATGGCTGCCTTGGGAAGAAGAGGGTTTTCATACGAGGCAGTAAGCCGTGTTTTAGGCAGCCTTTCTGATGAAGACTGACAACGGGAAAATGTGTATAAGTACACTGGAAACAGGGGCGAAATACTTGACATAATGTATAAAACAGTTTAAAATTGTAGTGTTGTATTGTTGTACAATGAAAATCTAATAAGGAGGTGCTCCTGTGTCAGTATCAGTATTCACGGCTGCATTGATTGCAATCGTCGCATCAGTAGTAGTTGCTTTTATTGCCTGGTCTGCTGCCATCACGTATCGTAAGAATGCTTACGAAAGCAAAATTGGCACTGCAGAAGAAAAATCCCGGGAAATAATAGATGAAGCATTAAAGACCGCTGAGACAAAGAAGCGTGAAGCTCTCCTTGAGGCAAAAGAAGAGTCTTTAAAGACTAAGAACGAACTGGAGAAGGAAACCAGGGAAAGAAGAGCTGAGCTTCAACGTTATGAAAGAAGAGTATTAAACAAGGAAGAAAACTTGGACAAGAAGTCCGAGGCTATGGAAAAACGAGAAGCAGGTCTGGCTGCTCGAGAGGACGCCCTGAATAAGAGAAATGCCGAAGTAGAATCTCTTTATGAGAAAGGCATTCAGGAACTGGAGAAAATTTCCGGACTTACCTCCGAACAAGCAAAAGAATATCTTTTAAAATCTGTTGAAGATGACGTAAAACATGACACTGCGAAATTAATTAAGGAACTTGACAACAAAGCAAAAGAAGAAGCCGAGAAAAAGGCAAGGGAATATGTGGTGACAGCCATCCAAAGATGTGCTGCGGACCATGTTGCAGAAACCACGGTTTCTGTCGTACAGCTTCCTAACGATGAGATGAAAGGCAGAATCATCGGAAGGGAAGGCCGTAACATCCGTACGTTAGAGACTCTTACGGGCGTGGAACTTATTATTGATGACACCCCGGAGGCAGTTGTTTTATCCGGATTTGATCCGGTTCGTAGAGAAGTAGCCAGAATCGCGTTGGAACGCCTTATTGTGGACGGCCGCATTCATCCGGCAAGAATTGAAGAGATGGTGGAAAAGGCACAAAAAGAGGTAGAAACCAATATGCGTGAAGAAGGAGAAGCCGCCGCCCTTGAAGTGGGCATACACGGGCTTCATCCGGAACTCATCAGATTGCTTGGCAAACTGAGATACAGGACAAGCTACGGACAGAATGCCTTAAAGCATTCCATTGAGGTGGCCCAATTGTCAGGGCTGTTAGCTGGAGAGATCGGCCTTGATATTCGTATGGCCAAACGCGCCGGTTTACTACATGACATCGGAAAAGCCGTTGACCATGAGATGGAAGGTTCTCACATTCAGTTGGGTGTGGAGTTGTGTAAAAAGTATAAGGAATCCGCAATCGTGCTGAACACTGTGGAATCTCATCATGGCGATGTTGAACCACAGAGTCTCATCGCTTGTATTGTCCAGGCAGCAGACACTATTTCTGCGGCAAGACCTGGAGCAAGAAGAGAAACTCTGGAGACATATACAAACAGATTAAAACAGTTAGAAGATATTACCAATTCCTTTAAGGGAGTGGACAAGTCCTTTGCCATTCAGGCAGGACGCGAAGTTCGGATTATGGTGGTTCCGGATCAGATTAACGATGACGACATGGTGCTTTTAGCCCGTGATATTTCCAAGAAGATTGAAGAATCTCTTGAGTACCCGGGACAGATCAAGGTTAACGTGATCCGGGAGTCCAGAGTTACAGATTACGCGAAGTAAAATAGTGCCCTAAAACCGTATAAATATTCTCATGCGGCTTTAGGGCATATTTCATGTCAGGAGGAGGATGATAAGTGAATCGGAGGATAAAAGTACTCATAAGCTGCATATTGGTCAGCCAGTTATTTCTTATGACCGTATATGCAAAGCCGGACTGGCCGTCTGATACGGGCATCCAGGCGGAAGCTGGGATTGTAATTGACGGGGATTCAGGAGCTGTCATATTCGGACAGAACATCCATGCCCCTTATCCGCCGGCCAGCATCACGAAGATTTTGACTGCCCTTATTGTTTTGGAGAATGCAGACCTTAATGATATGGTGACTTTTTCAAAGGATTCCGTTTACAATGTGGAAGAGGGCAGCGGAAATAAATTAAATGTGGATACCGGAGACAAGCTCTCTGTAGAAGATTGTCTCTATTCCTTAATCCTCCATTCCTGTAACCAGGCAGCGAATGCCCTTGCAGAGCATGTGGCCGGAAGCAGGGAGGAATTTGTCCACATGATGAATGAAAAAATCAAGGAGCTTGGGTGTACTGAGAGTCATTTTGACAATCCATCAGGCCTTAACGGGGAGAGCCAGTATGTCACTGCCTATGATATGGCCCTCATAGCAAAGGCGGCTTACAGCAACAAAAAGCTTGTAGAGATCGGTTCTGCCATCAGCCACAACATCCCGCCCACCTCCAATAACCCGGAGGGGCTTACCATTTATAACGAGCATCGTCTGGTAAAGACAAAGGATACAAAGAGTGAGTTTTACTGCCCGTCGGCAGTGGCCGGAAAGACCGGATATCTCATTAAGGCAGGAAATACTCTTGTTACCTATGGGGAGCAGGATGGAAAGAGGCTTATTTCCGTTATTTTAAAGGGAAGCCCCAGGCAGTATTTTATTGATGGAAAGGCGCTTCTGGAATTCGGCTTCAGCCGTTTTGAGAATTTCCCTGTGACAGGGAATGAAACCGGATATACGTCAGGGGAAGCTTCTGTTGAAATCAATGGGACGGCTTATAAACCCTCTGATCTGGAACTGGAGCCTGACCAGGTCATAACACTCCCCAAAGGAGCAGAGTTTTCCCAGGCGGAGAAAACCCTGGTGACAAACCTTCCGGAAGGAAGCCCAAAGGGAGCAGTTGCCCTGATCCAGTATACCTACAATGACAGAAAGGTAGGCCAGGCTTACTTAATGGAAAAGAAGGGCACAGAGCCGGCCAGCCAGGAACCGGAAACCACAGAGACAAAACCTGAGGAGCCGGAAACCAGTTCAGGCATTGGCAAAGCGTCAGCCGGGAAAAAGGGGAGCAAAGTTCTTGCAGCGGCAGTAATTGCGGCGATTCTTGGACTGGCAGGGGGAGGAACCGGATTATTTATTTATATAAAAAAGAAAGAGGCCAGGGAAGTTGCTCTCCGGAGAGAAGAGAGAAGGCGGCGCCTGAAAGCGGAGGGTGCAGAAGAAGCTTTTGAGCAGATCTTAAACCAGCGCCGGAAATATAAAAGGAAAAAATAAGGATAGAAGAAAATGAAAAAGGACCGGCTGGGGTAGCTGGTCCTTTTTCGGAGAAGGTATTTCGTTTCTTATGGGGTGTAGCAAAAACTATATAATGTATTGGGGGGGGGGTTACATTTATTAATATACCTCATTTCTCTGGAAAAGTGTCAACAAACATTCATTAATTTTAAAATTAAAATTGTGCATATTCTCTTCTTTTCTCCGGCTGATTGTGGAAAAAAGATAGAAATGAAGAAGGAACACGGGTCTTCCTTGTGCGTTCTCCCCCCAGGGTATTTGGGGGGATTTTTTGTATCATCCGATTTTTTTGTGGTAAAATACATAAAAACAACTTGTGCAATGGTGCGTACAAGTTATAAATTGATAGTAAGAGGATATTTTAATCACTCTCATGAAGAAAAGGAGGCAGAACTTATGAGATTTTTTTTAGACACGGCAAACCTTGAGAAGATCGAAATGGCCAATGATATGGGAATTATCTGCGGCGTGACTACCAACCCTTCCCTGATCGCAAAAGAATTGTGAAGTTCCAGGATGATTACAAAAAGGTGTTTGGAGAATAACGTGTTTGGTTCATGAAAGAAGGGCGGGATTATACAAATGGCGTTTCAAAAAGTAAAAATGGTGATTGACAGAGAATACCCTATTGGACAGGTGGATGAGAGGATCTATGGCTCCTTTATCGAGCATCTGGGGCGGGCCGTTTACGACGGCATTTATTGTCCGGAGCATGTCTCTGCTGATGAGAATGGCTTCCGGGGAGATGTAAAGGAATTGATCCGGGAATTAAATGTTCCGATTATCCGGTATCCTGGGGGAAACTTTGTATCAAGCTTTAACTGGGAGGACAGCGTAGGGCCTGTAAAGGAACGTCCCAGGCGTCTGGAACTGGCATGGCGCAGTATGGAAGAGAACAAAGTGGGATTAAATGAATTTACCAAATGGGCCAGAAGTGCAGGCTCTGATGTAATGATGGCAGTGAACTTAGGAACCAGAGGGATTGCCGATGCATGCAATCTGCTGGAATACTGCAATCATCCCGGCAGCAGCAAATACAGTGATTTAAGGATCAGCCACGGTTATAAGGAGCCTCATAAGATCAGGACCTGGTGCCTGGGAAATGAGATGGACGGTCCCTGGCAGATCGGGCATAAGACCATGGAAGAGTATGGGCGTCTGGCAGAAGAGACCGCAAAGGCCATGAAGCTCATTGACCCTGATATTGAGCTGGTTTCCTGCGGAAGCTCATCCTTAACCATGCCCACCTTCCCTGACTGGGAGGCGGTGACCCTTTATCACACCTATGATTACGTGGATTACATATCCATGCATCAGTATTATGGAAACCGCAACGGGGACAGCCAGGATTTCCTTGCCTGCTCCGACGATATGGATGAATTTATCCGTACCGTCATTGCTACCTGTGATTTTGTAAAGGCCAAAAAGCGGGGGAAAAAGAATATTAACATCAGCTTTGATGAGTGGAATGTATGGTACCACTCCAATGCAGCCGATGAGGATATTACGAAAAACCATCCATGGCAGGTGGCACCTTCCATGCTGGAGGACATTTATAATTTTGAGGATGCCCTTTTGGTAGGCCTTATGCTCATTACCCTGTTAAAGCATGCGGACCGGGTGAAGATGGCGTGCCTGGCCCAGCTTGTGAATGTGATCGCGCCCATTATGACGGAGGCAGGAGGCAAAAAGGCGTGGAGGCAGACGATTTTTTACCCGTTCATGCACGCCTCTAAATATGGACGTGGTACGGCACTTCTTCCGGTCATCACCACGCCCAAGTTTGATACCTCCTCCCATGAAGCTGTGACAGCGGTGGAGGCTGTTTCCGTATACAATGAGGCCCTTGATGAGGTGACCGTTTTTGCGGTAAACAGAGACCTTAAAAACCATGCGGAAATGACCGTGGATGTGAGAAGCTTTGAAGGATACCGGGTTTTGGAGCATGTGGTTTTGGAAAGCGGGGATTTAAAGGCAGAGAACGGGCCTTTTGGTGAGAAGGTAACCCCCAGGCAGACCAGCCAGTCCTTATTGGATGGCGGTGTCATGACCAGTATTTTGCACAAGGCGTCATGGAATGTGATCAGGCTGGGGAAATAATGAAAAAAAGGGTAAATAAAATGGTAAAAAAGGAATATAAGTTTTGGTTTGCAACAGGCTCCCAGGATCTTTACGGTGAGGAATGCTTAAGAAATGTGGCGGAGCACTCCGGGATCATCGCAGAAAGGCTGAATTCTTCCGGCCTCCTTCCCTATGAGGTGGTTTTAAAGCCGGTGCTGATCGACAACACCTCCATACGCAGGCTGTTCCATGAGGCAAACGCTGATGAGTCCTGTGCCGGAGTGATCACCTGGATGCACACCTTTTCTCCTGCAAAGTCCTGGATTTTAGGACTTCAGGAATACCGGAAACCGCTGCTCCACTTACACACTCAGTTTAACAGGGAGATTCCCTATGATACCATTGACATGGATTTTATGAATGAGAACCAGTCCGCCCACGGGGACAGGGAATTCGGCCATATGGTCACCAGAATGGGGATCTCAAGAAAGGTCATCGCAGGCCATTGGGATGACCAGAGCGTCCAGAGCCGGATAGGCTCCTGGATGAGGACCGCAGTGGGGATCATGGAAAGCAGCCATATCCGCGTGGTCCGGGTTGCGGACAACATGAGAAACGTGGCAGTCACCGAAGGAGACAAGGTGGAGGCACAGATGAAATTCGGCTGGGAGATCGATGCTTATCCGGTCAACGAGATCACGGATTATGTAAAGGACGTGGCAGCAGGTGATATTTCTTCCCTTGTAGAGGAGTATTACAGCAGATACGAGATTTTGGCGGAAGGCATGGACCAGGAGGAGTTTAAGGCCCATGTGGCGGTTCAGGCACAGATCGAGCTGGGGTTTGAGGGGTTTTTAAAGGATAAGGATTACCAGGCCATTGTGACTCATTTCGGGGATTTAGGCGCCTTAAAGCAGCTTCCCGGCCTTGCCATCCAGCGCCTCATGGAAAAGGGCTACGGTTTTGGGGCGGAAGGAGACTGGAAGACAGCCGCCATGGTACGCCTGATGAAGCTTATGACCCAGGGGACAAGGGATGCAAAGGGCACTTCCTTTATGGAGGATTACACCTACAACCTGGTTCCGGGAAAGGAAGGGATTCTTCAGGCCCATATGCTGGAGGTTTGCCCCACCATTGCCGACGGGAAAATAGGAATCAAGGTGAACCCGCTGTCCATGGGAGAGAGGGAAGCTCCTGCCCGTCTTGTATTTACGGCAAAGGAAGGAAAGGGGATCGCCACTTCCCTGATCGATCTGGGCAGCCGTTTCCGCCTGATCATCAATACCGTAAACTGCAAAAAAACGGAAAAGCCCATGCCAAAGCTTCCAGTCGCCACTGCGTTCTGGACGCCGGAGCCCAACCTTACCACAGGAGCGGAAAGCTGGATATTAGCAGGGGGAGCCCACCACACGGCTTTTACCTATGATCTGACGGCAGAGCAGATGGGAGACTGGGCGGAGGCTATGGGGATCGAAGCTGTTTTCATTGATGAAGAAACTACCATCAGAAATTTGAAGAATGAACTGAGATGGAATTCAACAGCGTTTCGTTAAACAAATAACATAGTCCGTCTCTTGAGAAAAAAGAGGCGGACGTGATTCAGGAGGGGTTTCAAATGAAGGAAGAACAAATAGGAGCCGCCATCCGGGAAGGGAAAACCGCCCTGGGAATCGAGCTTGGCTCCACAAGAATCAAGGCAATATTGGTAGATGAAGACCACAATCCCATTGCCTCCGGAAGTCATGACTGGGAAAACCAGTATGTAGACGGCGTCTGGACCTACTCCATCCCGGATATCTGGGAGGGTGTGCAGGAGAGCTACAGAAAAATGGCAGAGGATGTGAAGGAGAGGTATGGGGAAACGCTCACTACCCTGGGGGCCATCTGCTTCTCCGCCATGATGCATGGGTATATGGCATTTGATAAGGAGGGAGAGCTTTTGGTTCCCTTCCGTACCTGGAGAAATACCATGACAAAGGAGGCTTCGGAAACGCTGACAAAGCTGTTTTCCTATCACATTCCCCAGAGATGGAGCATTGCCCACTTATATCAGGCAATCCTTAACAGGGAAGATCATGTGCCAGGAATCGATTACCTGGTCACTTTGGAAGGCTATGTCCACTGGAAGCTGACCGGAGAGCGGGTCCTGGGCATTGGGGACTGCGCAGGAATGTTTCCTGTGGACAGCGCTGCAAAGGACTTCCATGAACCCATGATCCGGCAGTTTGATGAGCTGGTGGTTCCCCATCAGTTTCCCTGGAAGCTTCGGGATATCATGCCAAAGGTGATGACGGCAGGGGAGAGGGCTGGGATCCTGACAGAGGAAGGGGCAAGGCTTCTTGATCCCAGGGGGAATTTAAAGCCTGGAATCCCCCTTTGCCCGCCGGAAGGCGATGCAGGGACAGGGATGACTGCCACCAACAGCGTGGCAAGAAGGACCGGCAATGTATCAGCAGGAACCAGCGTGTTTGCAATGGTAGTGCTGGAAAAGGAGCTTTCCAGTGTCTATCCGGAAATTGATATGGTCACCACTCCGGCAGGAGATATGGTGGCAATGGTCCACTGCAACAACTGCACCTCGGATTTAAACGCCTGGGTTTCCCTGTTTGAGGAATTTGCCGGGGCAATGGGAATGAAAACCGACAGGAATACTCTGTTTTCCACCCTTTACCAGAAAGCCCTGGAAGGAGATAAGGATGGGGGAGGTATGCTTTCCTACGGATATTTATCCGGAGAGCATATCACCCATTTTGAAGAGGGAAGGCCGGTGTTTGTCAGGACACCGGAAAGCAGGTTTACTCTTGCCAACTTTATGAGAGTCCATCTTTATACGGCCTTGGGAGCTTTGAACATGGGAATGGATATCCTGTTTGAGGAAGGGGTCCGGCTGAACGTGCTTTTAGGCCACGGAGGACTTTTTAAGACCAGGGAAGTGGGACAGCGGATCATGGCGGCAGCCGTGGGCGTTCCGGTTGCCGTTATGGAGACAGCCGGTGAAGGCGGGGCCTGGGGAGCCGCTCTTTTGGCCTCTTACATGCTTTGGAAGGAAGAGGGGGAAGCCCTGGATCATTATCTGGCGGAAAAGGTATTTAAGGCCGAAGGAGGAACCATAATGGAGCCTGACCCTGAGGATGTGGCAGGCTTTCAAGCGTTTATGGAGCGGTACAGAAACGGGCTTTCCATTGAACGGGCTGCGGTGGACAGCTTAAAATAATTCCGGAAGGAAAAAGGAGGAAGCTGATATGCTGGAAGAACTGAAAAAACGTGTATACGAGGCAAACATGGAGCTGCCCAGAAGGGGGCTCATCACTTATACCTGGGGAAATGTCAGCGGCATTGACCGGGATAAAGGACTTTTCGTGATCAAGCCCAGCGGGGTGGATTATGACGTGCTTGCCCCTGAGGATATGGTGGTCATGGATCTTGAGGGAAATCAGGTGGAAGGAAAATTAAGACCGTCTTCTGATACGGCCACCCATTTAGAGCTTTATAAGGCTTTTAAGGAAATCGGCGGGATCGTCCATACCCATTCTCCCATGGCCACATCCTGGGCCCAGGCAGGAAGGGCAATTCCCTGCTACGGGACCACTCATGGAGATTATTTCTACGGGGAGATCCCCTGTGCCAGAAATCTCACGGAAAAAGAGATTGAGGACGGATACGAAAGGAATACGGGAGCCGTGATCATTGAGACCTTTCAGGGAATAAACCCCATGCACGTGCCGGCGGTTTTGTGCAAAAACCATGGACCCTTTACCTGGGGTAAGGATGCGGCCGATGCGGTCCACAACGCCGTTGTGCTGGAGGAGATCGCCAGGATGAATTTAATGACCGAGCTGTTAAACCCGGCGGTTTTGCCGGCACCTCAGAGTATGCAGGATAAGCATTTCCTGCGCAAGCATGGGCCTGATGCCTATTACGGCCAGAAATAAGAATTATAAGGAGCCCCATATGGCGGAAGACAGCGGAAAAGCAAAGTATTATGTGTTAATGGAAGAACTGAAAAGGGAGATTGTTTCAGGAAGGCGAAAGCCGGGAGACCGGCTGCCATCGGAACATGAGCTGTCGGCCTCCTGCCATGTAAGCCGCCATACGGTGAGAAAAGCCCTGTCCATTCTGGAGCAGGAAGGGTTTATTGAGGCGGAGCATGGCCGGGGAACCTTTGTTTCCAGGAAAGCAGGAAGGAAAAAGGGTTCAGGAAACATTGCAGTCATTACCACCTATCTGTCGGATTACATTTTCCCCAGGCTGATTCAGGGAATTGACGGCGTACTGACGGCAAACAGCTACAGCATCATATTGAAAAATACGGGAAACAGCAGGCTGAAGGAAAGTAAGTGCTTAGAAGAGATCCTTGAAAAAGACGTTGACGGGCTCATTATAGAGCCCAGCAAAAGCGAGATCATGTGCGGCCATAAAGGGCTTTATGAGAAGCTGGATTTTTACCAGATCCCTTATGTGTTCATCCAGGGCTGTTATGCCCATATGAAAAACAAACCCCATATCCTGATGGACGACTGTATGGGCGGGTATCTGGTGACAAAGCATCTGCTGGAATTGGGACATAAACACATTCTGGGAATATTCAAGGCCGATGACAGCCAGGGAAGAGACCGCCACAAAGGCTATGTAAAAGCCCTTCAGGAGGCGGGATTTTCCTATGATCCGGACATGGTGGTCTGGTTCCATACAGAGGACCGTATGACAAAGCCTTCCGGCACCTTAAGGCTTATGCTGGAAGAAGGGGTCCCCATGGACGGAATCGTCTGCTACAACGACCAGATCGCCTTTGAGGTGATGAAAACCATTGAAAAAATCGGATTTTCCGTGCCTGAGGATATTTCCGTGACAGGCTATGACAATTCCTTTATTGCAGAAAACGGACTGGTGAAGCTGACAACCATCGCCCACCCCCAGGAACGCCTGGGGGCCATGGCGGCGGAGCTGCTTTTGGAAAAGATGAACCATGTTCCGGATGAAGAAAGCAAAGTGGAGCGGATCTTAAAGCCGGAGCTGATCATCAGGGAGTCCTCCAGGGACCGGCGGCTTTAACGGGAAACAGACCGGAGCCTTCCCATGTAAAAAACACATCCCAGAATCAGTATCCCGGAAAGAAGGAAGAGTAACTGCATCCCGGTTATGGAAAGCCCGCCTATTTCCAGGGAGGGAAACACCTTTAGAAGAGAGGCTCCAAGGAGGGTGGAAAGAAAGCCGCAAAGCCCTGCATAGGAGGAATTGGAGCTGACATAAAGCACCCGTTTTTCCGTTGGGGCATAGTGGTACTGAAGGTTAAAGACGGATATGGCAATGCCTCCCCAGGCGGCACCTGATAATGCCTGTAAAATCGGCTGAAGGGTATAGCAGGTTTCAGGGGTCATGAAAAGCCAGCTTGCGTGGACAAGTCCCAGCATGCCCATGGAACAGCGGGCTGCCAAAAGCCAGGAGGTAGCGTCTGCTAAGCGTCCCCAGAGCCAGGCAGCCAAAACCCGGACGGTTGAGGAGATGAGGCCTAAAAAGGTGATGTATGTATAATCCAGCTTAAGGCCTGTGACCATGTATACGCTGAAAAAGGGACCTGCGATCTGGAGAGCCAGGTTCCAGAACATGTAGGTGAGCATGACCTTCCGGTACTCTTTATCGGCCAAAGGCTTTATAACCGCATCCTGAAGCTTTTGGCGGTGGGGAATGCTTTCCGGCTCACTGATGGAGGAAAGACACCAGAAATTCGTACAGGCGATGAAAAAGACCACGGTTCCCACCACCAGAAAGCCGGTCTGTTCCATGGAAGAGCTGCGGAACCGGTCCATGACCCAGCCCATGATCAGGCTCAGGATGGTGGAAAAGGCAAAGGCAAAGGAATCCTTTTTTCCCAGATAATTCCCTCTTATATGCTGGGGAACAAGCTGCAGGAGCCAGTTTCCTGTCCCGGTTCCGACAAAGGCTCCGAAAAAGTGGGCGGTTCCATAGATGGCGATCACGGCCGCCAGGCGGAGCCCGGGATTTTTAATAAACAGGGGCACAAAAAACACCGACGCCAGAAGAAGTCTGTGGATAAAGGAAAAGCTGGAGATCAGGCATTTTTTCCGGCAGAGGCTTTCCAGAATGATGGAGGAAAACATCTGAAGGGTGCAGAGAAGGACCGGGATAGAGCCGATGATCCCGTTCATGGAATCCGTGGCGCCCAGTGAATTGGCATAGCCGGAGAGGAATGCTCCGGTGGTCAGGGTGACAATTCCGTTGGCACAGCAGCCTTCTGCAATAAAAAGCCGTCTGCCCCTGGAATAATCCGTTTCTGTCATGGTGGTTCCGCTAAAATAGGTGTGTGACACCTTTTCTTTTAAAAGTAATACTGCTTCTATCATCGATCTTCCGTGGCAGAACTGCCACAATCCCCTTTTCTTTTTGTTAGATATCTGATATTCTTTGATTAATGGTTTTCTCTCTCTTTATATTGCCAGTATAATGGGAGGGATACAAGAGGAAAAAGAAGCGAAAAACTGGAGGATTCCGACCGGGCTGACAGGAGGAAACAATGGAACATTACTTAAATTTAAAGGCTGTGCTTCCGGTGAGGGCGCTGAATGCAGGGTATCTGGTAACCAGCGGGCAGGGACGCCATGCGGACCGGGTCATAGATTCCTTTGAAATTATCTATGTAAATTCCGGGATCCTGGGAATTGCCGAAGAGGACGTGACATATAACGTGGAGGAAGGGGAAGCACTGATCCTGTTTCCCGGCAGGCATCACTGGGGAACAAGGGAATTTGAAGATGATTTAAATTTTTACTGGCTGCATTTTCATCTGGAAGAGGAGGCGGTGAGGATCGGACGGGATATTATGTCCCTGCCCCAGCTCATCCGCATCAGAAAGCCGGAGCAGTTTGAGGAGCTTTTCCGCCGTTTCATCAAGCGGCAGAATGTCTGCAGGGAGGACCGGACCATTCTGAACCTGGTGCTTTTAGAACTGCTGTGCGAGTTAAGCGACTCCCTTTCTCCAATGGAGGTAAACGGACAGAAGGTACTTTTGGCAAACCAGGCGGGACAATATATCCGGAATCATTTGGAAGAGCCCCTATCCTCTTCCATACTGGCGGATAAGCTGGATTGCAGCCCGGATTACCTTGGGCGGGTTTACAACGCGGTCTATGGAAAGACTCTTACAGAGGGAATCCATGAGGCACGGCTTAATAAGGCCTGCAGAATGCTCATAGAGACAAACCAGACAGGAAATGAGATCGCCTACCAGTGCGGATATCAGGATGTGGATTATTTCAGAAGGATTTTTAAACGGTATATGGGAATAACACCAAAGGAATACCGCCAGACTTACCGTCTGGTGGGAAGATAGAACAGGCGGCAGGGGAGGAAGAATTACCTTGCCGCTTGTTTTGCACCGTGCCACCCCATAGGGAACGCCTCGCTAAAAAAGGTTTTAAATTAGTATCTTTTATGATACTATACCTCTATAGAAGTGCAGCATGGCTTCATGGAGAATGGGAGGGTATTATGAGAAGTCTGGCGTATTTGAAACTGATGGCAAGGGAGTATCCGACGATTAAGGCTGCTTCCAGCGAAATCATCAACCTTACGGCCATTCAGGGACTACCAAAGGGAACGGAATATTTTTTCAGTGACCTGCATGGCGAGTACGAGGCATTTGTCCATTTGTTAAAAAGTGCCTCAGGAGTTATCCGTGAAAAGATTACGGAGACTTTCAGCCACATCATACCAGAGAAAGAAGAAGTGGAGTTAGCCAACTTAATTTACTATCCGGAAAGGGTCATGAACCAATTGGAGTTTAAGGGCCTGGCAGATGGTGACTGGCAGAGAGTGACCATTTACCGGTTGGTACAGATCTGCAAAATGGTTTCATCAAAGTACACCAGATCCAAGGTAAGAAAGAAAATGCCGCCGGAGTTTGCCTACATTATTGATGAGCTGATCCATGTGGATTATAATGATGACAATAAACGTGTATACTATAATGAGATCATACGGTCCATCATTGACATCCGGGTTGGAGATAAGTTTATCATAGCCTTATGCGAGCTGATCCAGAACTTAACCATTGACAGCCTGCATATTATAGGGGATATTTTTGACCGTGGGCCAAGGGCGGATATTATTATGGATGAACTGCTGCGGTTTCACGATGTTGATATCCAATGGGGCAATCATGACATTTCCTGGATGGGAGCAGCTACCGGGAATCTGGCATGTATCTGCAATGTACTGAGGATCGCCATCAGCTATAACAGCTTTGATGTGCTGGAGGACGGATACGGCATCAACCTCCGCCCCTTATCCATGTTTGCGGCAAAAGTTTACCGGGACGATCCCTGTGACCGGTTTGTTCCCCAGATCCTTGATCAAAACATATACGATGCGGTGGATCCGGGACTGGCGGCCAAGATGCACAAGGCCATTGCGGTCATCCAGTTTAAGGTGGAGGGACAGATCATAAAGCGCCATCCGGAATATGAGATGAGCGACCGGGTCCTGATTGAGGCCATTGATTTTGACCGGAGTGTTGTGACCGTGGAGGGTAAGGAATACCCAATGCTTGATATGTTCTTTCCAACGGTGGATTCCAAGCAGCCGTTAAAGTTCAGCAAGGAGGAAGAAGAGCTTCTCCACACCCTGCAGCTTTCCTTTATGCATAATGAGCTTCTTCATAAGCATATCCGGTTTTTGTATTCTCATGGAAGCATGTATAAATGCTATAATTCAAACCTTCTGTATCATGGCTGCATTCCCATGAAGGAGGACGGCTCCTTTGATGAGATCGTGGTGGACCATCACGCTTATTCAGGAAAAGCCCTGATGGATTATGTGGACCGGAAGGTTCAAAATGCATATTTTATGCCTGAGGGCTCCCCGGAAAGTGAGGATGCCAGGGACTTTATATGGTATTTATGGTGCGGGGCCAAATCCCCGGTTTACGGCAAGGGTAAAATGACCACCTTTGAGCATTATTTTATCGGAGACCATGCTGCCCATAAAGAGCCCATGAATCCTTATTACAGGCTCAGTGTGAAGGAAGAATATTGTGATAAGATACTGGAAGAATTCGGCCTTTCCCCAAAAGGCTCCCACATCATCAACGGCCACGTTCCGGTGAAAATAAAAGAGGGAGAGTCACCGGTGAAGGCAGGCGGCAAGCTGTTCCTCATTGATGGAGGCCTGTCAAAGGCTTACCAGTCCAAGACAGGGATCGCAGGCTACACCTTGATTTATAATTCCAATCATCTGGCTCTTGCGGAGCACAAGCCCTTTGATCCCAATAAGGAGAGCACGCCAAAGGTTTCGGTGGTTGAGAACATGAAGGACCGGGTCATGGTGGCGGATACGGATAAGGGTGTGGAGCTGGCCGAACGGATCGCGGATCTAAAGGAACTGGTGGCAGCATACCGGGATGGCGTAATTAAGGAGAAGGTAGAGTAGTCCATCCGATTATGAAAACAAAAAGATGTTTTCATAATCGGATGGACGGCAGTAAAAAGCACTGCCTTTTATCAGAAATCAGAAAAAACGATTTCTGATAGCTATATTATGAAAACAAAAAGATGTTTTCATAATCGGATGGACGGCAGTGAAAAGCACTGCCTTTTATCAGAAATCAGAAAAATGATTTCTGATAAGTTATATTATGAAATTTTAAGAATTTATTCAGAGAAGGTTTCTTTACGAAATCCCTGTCGGATGATACAATAATCAAAGCTATTTACTTAATTGAAGGAGGCTCAGATGAGCAGACAGGAGTTTTTACAGCGCTTGAGGGAGGCTTTAACAGGTGAAGTGACCGGGAGCGTGATCGAGGAAAATATCAGGTATTATGAAGAATATATCACCACGGAAGTGAGAAATGGCTCGACGGAAGAGGCGGTAATCGCTTCCATCGGCGATCCAAGACTGATTGCCAGGACGATTTTTGAAGCCAGCGAGAATGCAAAGGACAGCGGATCAGGAAGAACCTATTATGAATCCTATTCCGGTGCAGACCGGGATGTGTATGAGGATCCAGGTAATTTCGGACGCCATATGCATTTCATTGACTTAAGCAAATGGTACTGGAAGCTTTTGGGAGTCGCGGTGCTTATTTTGTTTTTCTTTTTGATCGCTGGCATTGTTACAGGGATTTTCAGTCTTCTGATGCCTATTATGGGCCCCTTGCTTTTGGTATTTCTCATTGTCTGGTTTGTAAGAGGAACGAAACGGTAAAGTCAAAGATATTTAATAATTTCAAACAAATATTACAAAAGTGTGACGGCATTTATGACGCGAGAAGCGTTGTGAATGCCGTTTTTGCTTGACAAATGCAAGCTATAAGTATATAATTCGAAATGTAACAATTATGTAACATTTTAACCGGGTTTTGCGGGACTGACAGAAAAACGTAAGAACAGGAGATATGGTATGAAGAATAAAATGTGGAAGGCGATGGGGCTTTTAGGGCTTTTAGCAAGCTTAAGCTGGGTTTCTCCTACAGAGACGAAAGCGGCAGAAATTGCTGTAGAAACCAGCACGACACTTTATGCGAAGATGGATATGCCTGTATCTGTGAGGGAGGCTGCAAATACGGCAGGAACAGTGCTTTCCCAGACCGGAGAGGGACAAACCTATGAAGTGGTGGAGTCCCCCAAAGATGGATGGATTAAAATAAAGACTCCAGAAGGAGAAGGGTACATACAAAGCGGTTCTGCTACGCTCATTGAGAAAACCCAGGAAAAGGTGGACAAGTCTGTTCTTCAGCGCCAGCAGATTGTGGATTATGCGCTTCAGTTTGTAGGCGGACGCTATGTCTACGGTGGGGTCAATCCCAAGACCGGAGTGGACTGTTCCGGGTTTACCAGATATGTGTTAAAAAATGCGGCAGGTGTCAATTTAAGTCACAGCTCTAAGTCCCAGTCAAAGGAAGGCCGCAGTGTCAGCTACGAGGAAGCCCGTGGGGGAGATTTGGTATTTTATGGAAAAAATGGTTCCATTAACCATGTGGCTCTTTACATGGGAGACGGCCGCGTGGTCCACGCTTCCACAGAAAAGACCGGAATTATCGTAACAAACGTCATGTATCGCAAACCTGTGAAATTTGTCAGGGTTTTAAACTAAAATATTTAGAAATTCGTGCAGTTTTAAATAATACTTGACGAAAAGATAAAGTAAATGTATAATAACCGTAATGAATTTAATACTTACGTAACATTTGAAAATCAAAAAGTAAAAATAGGAGCAGATTTCCCGATGATAAATAATACATGGAAAACGTTAGGCCTTATGGCTTTTTGCAGCGCAATGATAATTGCAGGTCCTTCAGATGTAAGAGCAGAAGAAATTTCCGGTCCAGGACTCAGTTATGGGAACTATATGGTGACCGTTGAATCAGATAATGTAACGATCAGCAAGGATGAAGCTGGTCAGGAAGCGCTGATGACCGCTTCCAAAGGATCTTCCTTTGAAGTTGTTCAGGATATGGGTGATGGATATGTTAAGGTAAAGATCAATGATACATATGGTTTTTTGCCAGCAGAGGGGAATGCCACCATATCGTCAACCGACGAGGAAACACTGGCTGCATTGGAGGTAAAGACCCAGACCCAGGCGGCTGTTGATCTCAGGCAAGGCATTGTTAATTACGCACTTCAGTTTGTCGGCGGGCGTTATGCCTATGGCGGCAGTGATCCGCGCACCGGAGTAGACTGTTCCGGATTTACCAGATATGTGATGCAGCACGCAGCAGGTCTTACCATCAACCGTTCCTCAGGTGGACAGGCTTCCCAGGGGAGAGCAGTCAGCGCTGACCAGATGCGCCCCGGCGATTTGATTTTTTATGGCAGTGGATCATCCATAAACCATGTTGCCATGTATATCGGCAATGGACAAGTAGTCCATTCATCAACTTACAGCACAGGTATTAAAACTTCTCCGTGGAATTATCGGACACCTGTGAAAATCGTCAATGTTCTTGGCGACTAATGAAATAGCGGATTACCGGATTTTGGAAAGGGATATAGGCCTTCGGCATGGGATTGCCGAAGGTCTTTTGTTGCCGGAAAAATACAAAAAGAAACAGACGGACAGGGGAGCCATCCGGCTGTTTCTGAGGGGAGTATAAATAATTAATAAGGATGAGGAAAATAAATTCCTCATTTAAATTATAATATAGTCTTGATAAAAATGCAAAGTTATTTTTAAATTTTAAAATAAAAATGGCGGTATAATCTGTCGAAAACCCGACATACTAAACCATGTAACGTAAAACGCCGACAGGAGGTATTAATATGTCTAAGAATAATTACAATAATATGGACAATTCTTCCAGGAATTCCCATACCAGCAGCCAGAACAACAACCAGAACAACAACCAGAACAACAGCCAGAACAACAACCAGAACAACAGCCAGAACAACAACCAGAACAACAGCCAGAACAACAACCAGAACAACAACCAGAACAACAACCAGAACAACAGCCAGAACAACAACCAGAATAACAGCCAGAACAATAATCAGAACAACAGCCGCAATTCCAGCAAGGACAGCAGCCGCAACAATTTCAATTAATAAGGTCAGCTAAAACAATTATTAAAAAGGCGTGGGAAAGAGACAAAGAGGTCCTTTCCCGCGTTTTTTTGTCTGGACAGCCTTGTTTTTGGAACGACTTTCGCATTCCGGAAAATATGGAATATATTATTACTAGAAAGGACAGGTGATAATATGTTCAGGACCATACCGATTTGGGAAGTGGATCACTATATCAATTATAATGAAAACATTATGATTATTGATCTCCGCAGTCAGTCGTCCTACAGGCAGTCCCATATTAGGGGAGCAGTGAATTTGCCGTATGAAGATATGGATCAATGGGTGAGCAGCTTGCCAAAGGATAAACTTTTGATATTTTACTGTTCCAGGGGCGGGCAAAGCATGATAGTTTGCAGGAAATTGGAGCAGGCTGGATACAATGTGGTCAATATTGCCAATGGAATTGCGTATTACAAAGGAAAATATATGGTTCACGGATAGGTAAATTCATTGACAGAAATACCCCGCTAGCCTTAAAATATACCTATTAAATACAAAAGGAGAAAACGATCTATGAAATATATGATTGCTTCCGACATTCATGGTTCTGCCTATTTTTGCAGGAAGCTGTTAGATGCATATAAAACTTCCGGAGCAGGCAGGCTGATCCTGTTAGGAGATATTCTTTACCATGGTCCAAGAAATGACCTTCCAAGGGAATATGCTCCTAAAGAGGTGATTTCCATGTTAAATGGCTATAAGGACCAGATCTATTGTGTACGGGGAAACTGTGACACAGAAGTGGATCAGATGGTGCTGGAATTTCCTATCCTTGGAGATTATGCCCTGCTTGCTGTCTCCGGGCTGACAATTTACGCAACTCACGGGCACGTTTATAATAAAGAGAACCTGCCTCCGGTACAAAAGGGAGATATCCTGCTTCACGGACATACTCATATCCTGACTGCAGAGCTTTTTGGTGATATTACCATATTAAATCCAGGCTCTGTGTCCATTCCAAAGGGCGGAAATCCTTCTACCTACGGACTATTGGAGGATAAGGTGTTCTATGTTATGGATTTTGACGGAAATGTAATAAAAGAAATGAACTTAGGAGAATAAGGTGAAAAAAACATTTGAATTGATTGCCCCCTGTCATTTTGGCATGGAAGCGGTTTTAAAAAGAGAAATTATTGATCTGGGTTATGATATTGCATCAGTAGAGGATGGAAGAGTCACCTTTATCGGAGATGATGAGGCGATTTGCCGTGCCAATGTATTTCTTCGCACGGCGGAACGGGTTTTATTAAAGGCAGCAAGCTTTCATGGGGAATCCTTTGAAGAGCTTTTTCAGGGAACCAAAGCGATCTGCTGGGAGGATTACATCCCACAGGATGGAAAGTTCTGGGTGGCAAAGGCTTCTTCCATTAAAAGCAAATTGTTCAGCCCCTCTGATATCCAGTCCATTATGAAGAAAGCCATGGTGGAGCGGTTAAAAGGGGCTTATGGTGTGGAATGGTTTCCGGAGAGCGGAAGCAGCTACCCTGTCAGGGTATTTCTCCATAAGGATCAGGTGACCGTTGGCATCGATACAACGGGAGATTCCCTCCATAAAAGAGGGTATCGTACCTTGACCAGCAAGGCGCCTATTACGGAGACCCTGGCTGCTGCCCTTATTTTGCTGACCCCGTGGAACAAGGACCGGATCCTGGTAGATCCTTTCTGCGGAAGCGGTACTTTTGTGATCGAGGCGGCCATGATGGCGGCCAACATGGCTCCCGGCATGAACCGTTCCTTCCTTGCGGAGGACTGGAAAAACCTGATTCCAAGAAAGTGCTGGTATGAAACCATGGATGAGGCAGGCGACCTTCTGGATGCCAATGCTAAGGTGGATATTCAGGGCTATGACATAGACGGTGAGATCGTAAAGGCGGCCAGATCCAATGCGGAGTCAGCCGGAGTGGATCATATGATCCATTTCCAGCAAAGACCCTTAGAAGCGCTGAGCCATCCCAAAAAATACGGCTTCATCATTACAAATCCGCCATACGGGGAGCGAATTGAAGAAAAGAAGGATTTACCGGAACTGTACCGGCAGATCGGGGAGCGGTATAACTCCCTTGACGCCTGGTCCCTGTACATGATCACAGCCTTAGAGGATGCGGAGAAGTATATAGGAAGAAAGGCAGATAAAAACCGGAAGATATATAATGGTATGATGAAAACTTATTTCTATCAGTTTATGGGGCCAAAGCCCCCAAGAAGAAAAGTAGGAGATTCGGTTGAAGAATAAAAGGTGGATTTCCCTGCTTCTGATAATCGTTTGTTTTGCGGCAGGATTCCGGATTTCCAGCCTGGAAACGGATCCTGTAATGAGGACAGACCGGAATTATGTAAAAGAGTCAGAAAGCGGGGAGGCACATAGCAGGACAGAGTCCCGGAAAACGGAAATTTTAAACGGACAACTGCCGGCTTTCTATGACGGGAGAACAAAAGGCCGGGTTCCTCCTGTGAAAAACCAGGGCTCCATTGGCACCTGTTGGGCATTTGCTTCTCTGCAGGCCTTGGAAGCAGGGCTTCTTCCAGAGGAAAGCTATGATTTTTCTGAAGATCATATGTCTTTAAACAATGGTTTTTGTATCCCTCAGGAGGAGGGCGGAGAATACACCATGTCCATGGCCTATCTGCTGTCATGGAGAGGCCCGGTATCGGAAGCAGAGGACCCATACGGTGACGGCATTTCACCGGATGGCTTAAAAGCACAAAAGCACGTCCAGGAGATCCAGCTTCTTCCTGACAAGGATTATGAGAGGATCAAAGGGGCTGTACTTACCTATGGAGGGGTGCAAAGCTCTCTATATACCTCTCTCACCGGCGGGGACAGCCAGTCTGTTTCCTACAATGAGGAGGATTTCGCCTACTGCTACATAGGCCCCGAGCCTCCCAACCATGATTCCGTGATCATTGGCTGGGATGATGCTTATCCCAAGGAGAACTTTCATGAGGAAGTTCAGGGAGACGGAGCATTTATTTGTATGAACAGTTGGGGGGACGGATTCGGGGATCAGGGATATTTTTATGTGTCCTATTATGATTCCAATATTGGAAGGAACAATATTATTTATACGGTTGTGGAAGATGGGGATAATTATGACCATATTTATCAGTCAGATCTAAGGGGCTGGGTGGGCCAGATGGGGTATGGGGAAGATACTATGTGGTTTTCCAATGTATACGAAGCCGGGACCCCCCAGCGCATTGAGGCAGCAGGTTTCTATGCCACAGGTCCAGGCACCTCTTATGAGGTTTATGCAGTGCGTCATGCAGGAGAAGAATCCGCTATTGTGGAAGGCCGGGATTTTGACCGGAAAATTCTCCTTTCCAAGGGAAGCTTTGATTATGGAGGATACTATACGGTGCCGCTTACGGGAAACCGGCAGGAGGGCTTAGAGCTTTCCTCTGGGGAACGGTTTGCGGTGATCATAAAGATCACCACCCCGAATGCAGTCCATCCTGCGGCCATTGAATATGATGCAGGCGATGGGCGTACTTTTGTCAATATTTCAGACGGGGAAGGATATATCAGCGCCGATGGCAGGGCATGGGAACGGGTCGAGAACCAGAACTGTAACCTGTGCTTAAAGGCGTACACAATAGACCGGTGAAAAAGGTTTATGGAGGAAGGAAGAAATGAACGATAACAGGATCGTATTTGCCACAGGGAATGAAGGGAAAATGCGGGAGATCAGGGAGATCCTTAAGGACCTGGGAATGGAAGTCCTCTCCATGAAAGAAGCCGGTGCAGACCTGGATATTGTGGAAGATGGAAGTACATTTGGGGAAAATGCCGAGATAAAGGCCATGGCAGTGTGGAAAAAAACCGGAGGGACCGTGCTTGCAGATGATTCCGGCCTGGTGGTGGACTGCTTAAACGGAGAGCCTGGGATATTATCCGCCAGATATATGGGGGAGGATACTCCCTATGAGATCAAAAACCAGAATATTCTTGACAGGGCCGCCCATGCAAAGGGCGGAAAAAGAAGTGCCCGTTTTGTCTGCAATATCGCTGCAGTTCTCCCCAATGGGCAGGTACTTCATACGGAAGAATCCATGGAAGGGCTTTTGGCCCACCGGCCTGCCGGAGAGGGCGGCTTTGGCTATGACCCGATCCTTTATTTACCGGAATTCGGAGCCACCAGCGCCCAGATCACCCTGGAACAGAAGAATAAAATCAGCCACCGGGGAAAGGCCCTGGAGGCCATGAAGGGTCAGCTTATAGAAATTTTTACAGGAGGGGAGAATCATGAAAGTACTGATTGTCAGTGATACACACCGCAAAGATGAGAGTTTACAGAAAATCATTGCAGAAACCAAGGCACTTGACATGCTGATCCATCTGGGAGATTCGGAAGGCAGTGAAGATAAAATCGCTGGCTGGGTCCCTGCCGGCTGTGAGCTTCAGATGGTCCTTGGCAACAATGATTTTTTCTCAGACCTGGACCGGGAACGGGAAGTGAAAATAGGGAAATACCGGGCTTTACTGACTCATGGGCATTATTATAATGTATCTCTTGGAATCGAGCGCCTGGAACAGGAGGCAGCGGACAGAGGTCTTGACATTGCTATGTATGGCCATACCCACAAGCCTTTTTATGAGGTACATAACGGGATCATCATCTTAAACCCGGGCAGCCTTTCCTATCCACGGCAGGAGGGAAGAAAGCCATCCTACATGATTATGGAGACCGATGGCCAGGGAGAGGCGCATTTTACCCTGAAATTTCTGGGAAAATAAACGTTTCATTAAAATAACCGGGCTGTTTCCGGGAAAATAGCCGAAAGGTTCCAAAGGTAAATACGGAGTGGCTGCAAAAAAGAGTATCTGGGATCTGATCCTCTTTTTGCAGCCGCTCCTTATGTTATTCCCTTATTATTTCCAGCCTTCCGGCAGATAGGCCATGGTATTTTCAATCATATCGTCTGCCAGCTTTTTGATTTCTTCTCCTCCTGCCCGGCCCTTTACCAGAGGATCCATTAAGAAGGCCTCGTACACCAGGGAACGGTTACAGGTAAGGGCTGCTTCCAGAATGCGCTGGTGGTTGGCAACGTGGGGCATGATCAGTTCAAGGACATTTGACTGTATGGAGCCTGCTGCCACCGGCTTAATGCTGTCCCTGTCAAAGAGGGCGTTGGTTTCAACAATGGCATCAGCAGGCAAATTCGGGATCTGTAAAAAGGAATTCGGGATATTGACATTGCTGACAGTTCTTTCAAGGCCGCACAGGGCTTTAATAAGCAGAATCCCTTCTTCTCCCGATGGCTTTAAGTCAATTTCCTCTTCCCCGTTTACAAGACGGTGACTCTTGGCCAAACGTTTTTTCAAATCCTCTTTTCTCCAGGCAACGGTGGTAAGGCCGAATTTCCAGCTCTTCACGGTTTCCGGGTCTTTTAAATATTCGCTTCCCGGCATGAATTCCACAAGGTGGCGGTCACCGGCAGCAGCCATCAGGCCATAGCGGCGGAAGAGATCAAATTTTACCCTGTGGGCGCATTCAAAGCTGTTGTTTGCCCAGTTCTTGTCAGGTTCATTGTAGCCCTCCTCATAATGGGCATCAATGTAATTCCGGTAAACAGGGAATAAGTCGATTCCCTTGTAGGAGGCCTGGTCAAACCAGGTAAAATGGTTGATGCCCAGAACGTTTACATGGATATCACGGCGGTCAACGTTTTCAAAGCCAAAGGTTTCCTCGCAGATTCCCTTTAAGACCTTCTGGGTGCCGAAGACCTCATGGCAGCATCCAAAAGCCTTGATCTGGGGGAATACATGGTAAAGAGTCTTTACGCACAAGGACATGGGATTTGTGTAGTTGATGACCCATGCATCGGGGGAATATTCCTTTACAGCTTCTGCAATGGTCACGAACATAGGGATGGTCCGGAGGGCGCGGATCATTCCTCCCGGGCCTGCGGTATCGCCTACGGACTGGTAGATTCCTAGCCTCTCCGGAAGATGTACATCGGAATCCATCTCATCAAAAGTCCCGGGGAGAATGGAGATGACTGCGAAGTCACAGCCTGTCAGGGCCTCCTTTAAGGAAGAGGCGGTGACGTAATTCCATTTTCCGGTGGTTTCCTCTCTGCCTGTCAGCTTGCTGCCTATGATCTCATTGTTTTTTGCAGCCCCCTGGTCGATGTCATATAAACGGATGGTACCGCTTAAGGAATCGTCCATGGAAAGATCTGTCATAAAGGTCCAGGCCCAGCCTCTGGAGCCGCCTCCGATGTAGGCGATATTAATATCGCTGACTTTATTGTTCCCGTATTTCATAAGGGTTTCCTCCTGTTAAAAGAATTCGTTTCATAAAAGGTTTCCTGACTCTGTATTGCATATTACCGAAAGTAAAGAGCACTTTCGATGATCGGATGGACGGGGCAAAAAACGCCCCTTTTATCTTCACTTGCATTGCAAGTTCAGATAAGTTATATTATAATGGATTATAGTATTATAAATCTTATATAATTGGGACTTTTTTTGATAAAATCATACTTTTGGCTACTATTATGGAGGGTAGAATGGAGAAAACCATATTTTCGGAAAGCATGGAAGGAATCACCATTGACCGGGTGGTCCGGGATCAGGAATATTCTATGACAATGAAGCATTTTCACGATACCTATGAGCTGTATTTTCTTCTGGAAGGGGAACGGTATTATTTCATAGAGAAAGAAACCTATCATGTGAAAACAGGGGATGTGGTTCTGATAAACAGGGAGCAGGTACACAAGACAAGCCAGGCGGGAAGCAAACGCCACGACAGGATACTTCTCCAGCTAAAGGGGAGAGTTTTGGAGCCATGGCTTAAAAATACAGGGCTGCAATCCCTTGATAAAATATTTGGGGATTATTATGGAGTTGCCAGGCTTTCTGAAAGAGAGTGGGAGGAAATGAAGGAACTTTTGCTGGGGATTTCTGAGGAAATGATCCACAGGAGGGAGCGGTATGAGGTGATGGTAAGGCTGAAGCTATCCCAGATATTATTGATGGTACTCCGGTGCAGGAAGAAAAACCTGCTTAAGGAGATGCCTCTCAGGGTGCAGACCGCAAAGCACGGAAAGGTCCATGAAGTGGCGGAATATTTAACCCTTCACTGTGAGACAGGAAAGAGCTTAGAGGAGCTTTCAGAGGCTTTTTATATCAGCAAATCCTATTTAAGCAGGATCTTCCGGGAGGTGACCGGATTTTCCGTAAATGAATACCGGAACCTGGCCAGAGTGAGAAAGGCAAAGGAGCTTCTGGCAAGCAGCGGGTATTCCATAACGGAAATATCAGAGATTCTTGGATTTGAGAGCGTTACCTACTTTGAACGGGTATTTAAAAAACACACGGATATGAGGCCGTTAAAATACAGAAAGAGCGCAGGAGGAGCCAGGTGACACATGGTGACGGAAGGGACGGATTAAGGGAAAATCATGAAACCAGGGAACATAGCGGGCAGGGCTATGTTCCTTCGTTTTTCCCCCATCATTGCCGGAGGGTTAATCCTTTTGCAAAGCCTCACACAGAGCGGTCAGGGCAAGGGCCTGTCCGTAGGCCATGGGCATAAGGGCGATGTTTTTATAATGATCGGAATCCATGCCGATTCCGGTACCCGCCGACACGTTTAACACGGTTCCATCCTGGGAAATATTGACGCAGATGGCTTCAATGGCCCGGTCGGCCGCAGCCTTATAAGAGCCGTCAAGGATCCCTGACTTTACTCCCCTTAACAGCCCGGCAGCAATGGCTGCGGAGCCGGAGACTTCATCATAGCTGGAATCGTCGGTGAGAACCGTATGCCACAGTCCGGATTGAGACTGGAGGCGTAAAAGGGCGGCTGCCTGGGATTTAAAGGTGTCGGTCAGGAAAGCCCTTACCCCATCGTTTAATCCGTCTCCGCAGGTATCTAAGTATTCCATGATGCCGTAGGTAAACCAGGAGTTTCCTCTGCACCAGAAGATACCTCCGAAATTGTCCATGGGTTCAAAACTGAACCCGTGGTGGAAGAGGCCGGTCTGCTTATCAAAGAGATATTTGATATGAACCAGGAACTGGTGAAGGGCTTCATCCTTCCAAAGAGGATTTTCGGATATGTATCCCAGGTTGTTTAGGAAAAGCACGGACATGAACAGAGTGTCCACCCAGATCTGCCCGTTGTTTAAGCTTATGCCATCCCGGTTCCCAATGGCGCTGGTTACGTGCTGGAACCCGTTGTCAGGAGTCTTGGGAAGGTCATTGATGAGCCATTGAGCCCTCTGGACACACAGATCGTAAAACGTCTCCGGATTGCTAAGGCTTCCGTATAAACAGGACAGGGGAAGAAACGGAGCGGTGGTGTTGATATTTTTGGATGGAAGGCCTTTCTTCTGGTGGCCGCTGTACCATTTCTCAAAAAACGGAAGATACCTGCCGTCACCGTAAAATTCCTGGAGCTTGTATAAACCGTACAGTCCCACACCCTGGGGCCAGTCCCATTCCTCTATGCCGAAATCCCTTTGGATGAGTCCCCTTTTTGTGTCATTGCTGCTGACGGCCTTGTCCTTATCATAGTCATATCCTCCAAGATTCATCAGTTTTTCCACAACCAGATGGATTTTTTCAAGTAGCTGCTCATTTGTCATCATTATTTTTCTCCTTTTCCATGTTTGATTAAAGTTTGTTTTTCAGCTTTTCTATATATTCGGTGGGCGGAAGGCCGGTATACCGCTTAAATACCTGACTGAAGTACTGGGGATTGCTGCCGAATCCCACCTGGCGGGCAATATGCTTTATGTTATCGTTGTGATAATAGGTCATCAGCCGTAGAGCTTCCTCCATTCGCTCCTTGTTTAAGTAGTCGGAAAAACGCATCCCCTCTTCCTTTACGAACTGCTTGCTTAAGTATCCTACACTTACGAAAAGGTAATTTTCAGCCAGCCACTTTAGGGAAAGATTCTCAGAGTATAAATGTTCCCTGATGTAGGCTTTTAAAAGGGCGATGTTGGAGCTTGCCTTATGAGCTCCGCACACTGCGTCTTTCTGGACCAGCACCACACGAAGAAGCTCCCGGATGCCGGACACCGTTTCACAGGAGTAAAGACGCCGGAAAAAATCACAGGCAGCATCAACGGGAAGTTTTTCCCGTTCCAATCCCGTCTGAAGGAATAAGCCCAATGCAAGGTTTCTTGCAGTGGATAAGGGGATGGAGTCCATAAAAACAGAGTCAAGAAGCTCTGCAGCCTGTATGGTATCCACAGCAGAGGTTATGGAGTCCTCAAGCCGGCTGATCATCCAGGGAGAAGCGATGTGGTTTCTGATTTCATGGACTTCTCCTCCTTCGCCCATGAGAAGAATCCGTTCAAAACGGGAAATCTTCTGAATGATCTCCTGAAAAAGCTTTTCGGCTGAATCCCTGTGAAGAAATTCTGCTTCAAAGGTGACGGACTGGCCAGGATACCGGAGCCTGGTTATGGCGCTTTCCATCCGTTCCTGGATTGCCAGGGTAAAGGCCGGGAATATGAGGACCGCAGTATTTTTTACATAAAGTATGGAAAACTGCAGGGGAACCTTGGAAGCTTCTAAAAGCTTTCTAACGTCACAGATAAAGTTTTTTAAATAGCTTTCTTCCACAAAGGAACAGATGCAGGCATAAATGCAGTTCTTCGGAAGGGATAAAAGGCTATGGTATTTGCGGAATACGGCCGGAAAGGAATCCTGGTGTTCCAGTGCCTCCATAATAAAGCTCTGTTCCAGGGGAAAATGCAGGCTTCTTAAGAAATCCTCCTGCTGCATTTTCCTGCTTTCTTCTTCCTGAAGCCGTTCTTTTCTTATGGAGACCAGAGATTCGATCAGCTCATTTTTATCGGTTGGTTTTAAAAGATAATACCGGACCCCGTATTTCATAGCCTGCTTGGCATATTCAAAATCATTGTAGCCGGAAAGAAGGATAAAGGTGATATTGGAATCCGATTTTATGGAACGTTCAATTAAATCCAGGCCGTTTAGGATGGGCATTCGGATATCGGTAATCACCACATCCGGATAATCATCACAGATGATATCGTAGGCCTCCATCCCGTTTTTCGCAGTGGCGATAAGCTCATAGCCGATGGACTCATAGTCGATCATTTGGGAAAGGGCCTCTCTTATAATCTGTTCATCATCTACAATCATCAGTCTCAGCATATCAAATCTCCTTTTCCTTATTACTGTCCACGCTTTTTGGACATAGAGGTATCCCCGCAGGGGGTTTCCTTATTACTGTCCACGCTTTTTGGACACAGCGCACCCCGCTTCATCGGGTGTAGAGGTATCCCCGCAGGGGGTTTCCTTAGGAATGGACAGCATGACCACTGCCATATCTCTTTCGTTATAAAATTTCAGGCCATAATGATCCCCATAGAGCAGCTTTAACCGGGAATGAATGTTGGTCAGGCCCACACCGGAGCCTTGTGGTTTGATCTCTTTGTGCCTGATCTTTTCTAAAAGGTCCGATTCAAACCGGGAACCGGTGTTGGACACCCGGATCTCATAATCTTTCTCCATTTCCTCTATGACCACCTGGATCCTGCACATCTCATCAGTATCCTCCATGGCGTGCTTTAGGGCGTTCTCAACCAGGGGCTGAATGCAGAGCTTTGGAACGGAAATATGGGTAATGTTCCCCGGGATCTTAAGCTCAAAGTGAAGCCTGTCCTTAAAACGTATTTCCTGAATGCGGATGTAATTATCCAGTACCTCCAGCTCATCTTTCAGGGGGATGATATCTTTTTGTCCGGCGATGGAGGCCCGAAATAAGTTCCCAAGGGAACGGACCATAACAGAGATGTCATCGGCTCCGTATTTCTGCGCCATCCAGTTGATGGTATCCAGGGTATTATATAAAAAGTGAGGATTGATCTGCTGCTGAAGCATCTTAATGGTGGAATCCCTTAACAGAAGCTGCTTGTCATAATTTTCATCCCGCAGGACCTTGACGCTGTGGGTCATTTCATCAAAGCTCCGGTGAAGCTGGCCGATTTCGTCCTGGCGGTTTTCATAGTCATAACATTTCACATCACAGCCCAGGGACTCCCCGCTGCCAAACTTCTGGATCTTTTCAATCAAATAGTCCAGGTGGCGGAAGATATGGCGGAAAATCAGGTTGACATAGGTTGCGGTGATAAATATGATAAAGAAGGTAAATATAATGATCTGAAGGCTCACAAGCTGAATTCTGTAAAAAAGCGGATCATAATCCCTGAAATAAATATAATCCCAGCCCACAAAGGGGAGATGGCCGGAAATGATAAATTCCTTTTTATTATCCAGTGTGGAAATAAGGTAGGCGTTCTCCTGCTGTTTGCTGCCGGCAATGATTTCCGCGCAGTACTCGTCGTGAAAGGCAGTTGCAGGGTAAAGCCTCTTATCCCCCGACATCAGGATGAAGTTGGAGTTTTCCACGAGGCTCCCGGCACTTTTTAAGCCGTCCTCAATCATTCGCTCCATGTTCACCGTAATGTAGAGCCCGGCCAGCTTTTTTAAGCTTAAATACTTCATCTTTAATATCTGCCTGGCGCATACCGTATCGTCTCCCGGTTTTATGCCCGGAGCCCAGGTGGCTTTTCCCTTTAGGCTGCTGGTTGTTTCGTCAAGCTCCTTTAGGTTAAATTTAAGGATCTCATCAGAGCTTCCCATACATATATTCGTTCCGTCAGTCAGGATAATGTTAATGGATTTTATATATTTGCTGCGGTAAGCATAGGAATAAAGCTGCTGGTAAATATCCTGACGCGCCTGGGCCCTGCGGTTGCTGTAAGGCTTCTCATCTAAAAATACCAGATTATTCTGAAGGATGGGATCACCGATCATGTTGTATGATATGCTTTGGATCAGTTGTATTTCCGATTCCAGATAAGAGGTTACATGATTTAAGGAATTGGCATTGGTGCGGTACAGCTCCTCATTATAGCGGGAAGTGAGAATCCTGATGCTGATCAGGAAGGTAATACAAACCGCCAGGAGAGCCAGAAGGAAAATGGTCAATATTTTTTTGTATAGTGACAAGTTGTTAAACCAGAACGTACATCGCTTCATAATCACATATCCTTTCCCAAGTAATCGTATTATATAGTAAAAATGTAAAAAAGGAAATTGTAAAACAGCCTAATATTACAGAAAGCCGTTTTTTTAATCATAAAAAGCCATATTTTAACTTTACCGTTGTGCATATTTGCCATAAAATGTGGATATCACAAATAAATTTAAAGGGAGGTTTTACAAGTGGGAAAGAGATTATTAGCAACATCACTTGCTGCATTGCTTGCAGCAACATCTTTAACCGCCTGCGGTTCCAAAACAGAAAAAGTGGATACCGCAACGACTGCGGCTGCCGCAACAGAGGCATCAACCGCAAAGGCAGATGACGGCGCAAAGACAGCATCAGGAGACAAGGTGGCATTAAACATTTGCTGGTGGGGCAATCAGACCAGAAATGACGTAACAAAAAAAGCTGCGGATTTATACATGAGTAAAAATCCAAATGTGGAGATCAAGGTTGAGTTTACTGACTGGGGCGGTTACTGGGACAAGCTTTCTGCTATGGCAGCAGGCGGCAACTTACCGGATATTATCCAGATGGACTATTCCTACTTAAACCAGTACCAGAAGAGCGGACAGTTGGCTGATTTATCCGAATTCATGTCCTCCGGCGTCATTGATACTTCAAAGATTCCGGTAAGCATCATTGAGAGCGGTTCTATCGATGGAAAATGCTATGCTCTCAGTCTTGGAAGCAATGCGCCTCTGATGGTTTATGATAAGGCCATTGTAGAAAAGGCGGGAGTGACCATTCCTGAGCAGATGACCTTTGATGAATTATATGATATTTCCAAGACCATTTACGAGAAAACAGGAGTAAAGACCGCTTATGATGGCTGGATCAATATGCTGCAGATGACGGCAAGAACCAATGGTTCCCATATATTCGATGAGTTGACTGCCGGCAAAGAAGATTCTACGAAGATACATTTCGCCAATGTGGAGAAATTCCAAAAAGCAGAATTTTCCATTGCACCAGATATTCTGGTTGAAAAGAATCCGGATAACATTGAAACAAAGCCGATTGTAGATGAAACCACATGGAATGACTTTCCATATTCCAATCAGTTTATCAGCCTTTCAAACGCAGCCGGAAGAGAGTTAGAAGTAACTATGAACCCGATTCTGACAAACGGTACGCAGAATATGTATTTAAAGCCAAGCCAGTTCTTCTCCATTGCTGAAACTTCCAAGAACAAAGAGGAAGCTGCAAAGTTCCTTGACTGGTTCACCAACAGCGTGGAATGCAATGAAATCCTTATGGCAGAAAGAGGAATCCCAGTTAATACTGAGGTAGCGGAAGCGATTAAACCAAAGGTAGATGCTGTTGCCCAGAAGGTATTTGACTATGTTGCAAAGGTTTCAGAAATCGCGGTTCCCATTGATGAACCAGATCCAGCCGGTAAGGGCGAAGTGGAGGCTTTGACCAAGAGTGTGGTAGAAGCAATCCGCTATGGTGATACAACCGCTGAGGAAGCGGCAGCCAGCTTTGTGCCTGAAGCGAAAAAGATTTTGGAAGAAGCAGCGAAATAGTGACATAAAAGTCTGGAGGGAATTAAGATGAAGAACAATCAAATGATCCCCAAAAGAAAAAAATCATTTTCCCAGATAATGAACACACCGAAGGTTGCAGGATATGTATTTATCCTGCCCTTCATCATAGGCTTTCTTGCCTTTTTGGCTGTTCCCATGATTTTTTCTTTAGGGTTTTCGTTTACCAGATATAATATTTTAAAATCACCGGTTTTTATAGGTCTGGAAAATTACAAGGCCATGTTTACAGCGGATCCAAAGTTTTGGAAGGTATTTGGCGTGACCATGTACTATGTTCTGTTTTCGGTTCCTCTCCGGCTTTTAATGGCTCTGCTTGTAGCGATGCTGCTTGTAAGAACCACCAGATTGTCCGGTTTTTACAGAGCTGTTTATTATCTTCCTTCCATCATTGGCTCCAGTGTGGCTGTTGCCATTCTTTGGAAGAGGATGTTTGCCAGTGATGGCGTAATAAATGCAATGTTAAATATTGTTGGACTGCCGTCCGGCATTGCATGGCTGGGAAGAGCGGATACGGCTATCTGGACCCTGATTATCCTTGCTGTCTGGCAATTCGGTTCTTCCATGCTCATATTTTTATCCGGGTTAAAGCAGATTCCCATAAGTCTTTATGAGGCGGCTACCGTGGATGGGGCAAATGGCATTCAGCGTTTCTTTAAGATCACGATTCCAATGCTGACACCAACGATTTTCTTTAACCTTATTAACCAGTTGATCAACGGCTTTATGGCATTTACCCAAAGCTATATTATCACCCAGGGAAAACCAAAGGATACCACACTGTTTTATACAGTATACATGTACCAGAATTCCTTTACCTATAATAAGCTGGGCTACGGCTGTGCAATGGCATGGTTCATGGTGTTCGTAGTTGGGCTTTTGACCTTTATACTTTTCAAGACACAGAAGAAATGGGTATATTATGAATCAGAAGGGTGACAAAATATGAAAACAGGATATAGAGAAAGAAGAATAGCCACCACAGTGGTTTATCATGTATTCACCTTTTTGCTGGCATGTGTCATGATATATCCCCTTGTGTGGATGGTGATGAGTTCCTTTAAGAACTCCAATGAAATATTCCGGACTGCGGCCAAACTGCTGCCAGATAAATTTTCCCTTGAAAACTACCGCATAGGCTGGCAGGGTTTTGCCGGTTATGGTTTTGGCATATTTTTTAAGAATTCTTTTATCATTGCAGGCCTTTCCACGGTTGGGGCGGTGGTTTCTTCCGCCGTTGTAGGCTATGGATTTGCCCGTATTGATTTTAAGTTTAAAGATTTCTGGTTCGCATGTATGCTGCTAGCCATGATGCTTCCGTTCCAGATCATCATGATTCCCCAGTATATTATTTTTAACAAAATGGGATGGGTGGGAAGCTATCTTCCAATCATTGTACCTCAGTTTTTTGGTCAGGGCTTCTTCATTTTCTTAAATGTGCAGTTTATAAAGGGAATTCCCATTGATTTAGATGAGGCTGCCAGAATGGATGGATGCACCATATACTCCATATTCATAAGGATTATCCTCCCTCTCGTTAAGCCATCTCTGGTGACCAGTGCCATTTTCTCCTTTATGTGGAGATGGGATGATTTCATGACGGCTCTGCTTTTCTTAAGCGACCCCATGAAATATCCGGTCAGCTATGCATTAAAGATGTTTTCTGACCCAACAGCCGGTTCAGACTGGGGCGCAATGTTTGCAATGGCAACCTTTTCTCTGGTTCCTATTTTTCTGATTTTCTTAACCATGCAGAAATATCTGGTGGAGGGAATTGCTTCTACAGGAATTAAGGGTTAAAACTGACTTTTAAGCAGGTAAACCGCTTTACGGTTTTCCTGCTTTTTTTAATGGTGATTAATTATCACTAGATATCAGTTGAATATTTTTCTCGTTTATCAGCTTGCCCAATAATTGAGGGTATTATATAATGCATTAGTTAGTTGAAGCTAACTTCGATTATGTGCAAGGAGGAATGTATGAGAAGTAGAAATATGGTTAAATTACTGGCGGCTCTGACTGCCATGAACCTGGTGTTTACCATCCAGCCATTTGCTGGGGAGTGGAGGCAGGATGGAGATAAGTGGCACTATATTCTGGAAAATGGCCAGAAACAGAGGAATTCATGGCTGAAAACAGATGACGGCAAATGGTATCATCTTGATGAGAACGGAATCATGAGAACGGGTTGGTACCAGGATGGGACGCAGAAGTGGTATTATCTGGGGGCGGATGGTACCATGGCTTCCGGCTGGAAAGAGATTGAGGGGAAGTGGTATTATCTGGAATCAGACGGTACCATGTCTTCCGGCTGGAAGGAAATCAGCGGGAAGTGGTATTACTTAGAACCGGATGGTTCTATGGCTTCCGGGTGGAAAGAAATCAATGGAAAGTGGTATTATCTGGATAAGCAGTCGGGAAAAGCTATAGTAAATGGTTACACTCCTGACGGATACTATGTGGATGGCAGCGGAGCCTGGAACGGCGGCTCATCCCGGAATTCCTACGATGACAGCAGTTCGGATGACAAAACCGGCTGGAATAACAATACAGGAGAGAACGGAAACAATCAGCCAGGAGAAGGAAACAATCAACCGGGGGAAGGAAACAATCAACCAGGGGAAGGAAACAGCGGAAATGGGAATTCCGGAAATAATGGAACGGGGGAAGGAGAGAATCCCTGGGAAAACAAAAATCCTGTTATCCTGGAACAAAGCGGTATTGTATCTGTCCTGGGGCTGCCCTATGCCGTAATATCTTTTTCTGATCAGACAGAGGGCATGGATAAATTCCATTACTCCATAGCAGGAAAAGACGCTACACAATCCGTTACCCCTGTGACAACCTCGGGCAGGACGGTAAAAATACCTTTGCCGGATGAAAATACCCATACTCTTGCCATAACTTCCGGAAATTGGACGGTGTCTGTGATTTCGCTGAAAGAGGCAGGTAAGAGCACTGTAGCAGAGAAGGAGGAAATCGAGGCAAACCTTTCCCTTCCATCTGATCTTCCCTATGTGGTGCTTACAAAAGCAACCATTCCCCTGACCCAGTATGTGAAATTTATCCGCCAGGGGGATGCCATCTTCATAAAATCCTCCACAACAACGGTAGATGACCTACAGGACCAGGATCCGGCAAAGGTGCAGAGCCAAAGCCTGGAAGAGGAAGAAAGCCATATCCTGGTGACGGAAGATAACCGGGGCGCCGCCTCTCTTAAGAGCTTTGCCGCGGATGCGGTGGCAAGTGCTACTGCCGCACCTCCTGCCAGTCTGGAGGGAAAAGAAGAGACGACCGCAATTGCTGTATTGTTTGATTTGGCGGCAAATAATATAATTGCAGATAACCTGGGGATCAAAACCTCGTCTGTAGAGGCTTTTCTGTCTAAATGGGAACCCCTGGAGAAATTGACTGTGTTAAATGAGGACTTAACTCTTAGTACAGAGGCGAAAGACCTTAAAACAAGAAGCTGGAAAAAAGCCGGGGAATTGCCCAGGTATGTGAAGTATTTGACAGACAAAGGCGGTTACGGAACAAAAGTTGAGCTTTTAACAGGAAAAACCGACAATACCAACCCGCCGGAGCTGTCCATTTCCCCTTCTTTAAAAGGAAAAAGTGCGGTCATACAGCTTAGTGAGGAAAATGAATCCTGGTACCGCTCCATAACTGAGATTGAGATTCCATACAGCGAAACCAAAACCCACTATTATCAGGAAAACAATACCTTGTCCGCAGATGGGAAAACCATGACTCTGGGAGTGGAGGCGATCAGCGGCCCCATGAATTACACCGGGACTTATGAGGTTACGATCCATTCCTTTGGATTCGGGGATGTGAAAGCCACTCTTTCTGTAGTGGAAAAGGCTCCGGCCTTTACACCCACATGGGATGACAGCAATAGCCGGTTAAAGTTGAAAGCGGATTTTGCTTACTATGCTGACAGGGTAAAAGCAGTTACCGTAAATGGAAACCGGCTGGAATCCGGCAGTTTTACAAATGATATCAATAGTCTTTATATTTCCTACCGTTATCTGGTAAACGGGAAAAATACGTTTGAAATTCAGGCAGACGGGTACGAGAATACCAGCTTTGAGGTGGAGTCTCCTGCAGGGTTTGTCACACCTAAGAAGGCACCGTCCGTTACGGTGAACCAGGTCATAGACGGCTCTTACTCCATGGTATTTAACACCGGCGCCTTCCAGGATGGAAGCGATGAAATGCAATGGTTCCAGGCATTAGAAGCAAGCCATTTGAAGCTGTCATACTCATCCTATGGAAGCGTATCGGATCTTTCTCTTACAAAAGAGGAAAACAGCTTTACGGTCACTGGGAAAAAGACTGCAATGTCTTCTTACAACAATTACACCATGCAGATCGCCGTACCGGGATATGACATAGTAACCATAACCTTTACTCCCGTAAAAGCGCCGCCTGCCGTAACGCAGCAATGGAATTTGGAAAATTACAGCCTGAATCTTACCAGCTCTTCCAATGCTCTTTATTTAAGTTCCAATGTGACAAAGGTGATTTTAAACGGGACGGAGCTGAAAAAGGGAGAAAGCGCCGATTATACGGTTTCCTACGACCAGGGGATTGAAATTTTTGCCCATAACTTTATTGCTGGAAAACCATATAACATTGAGCTTTATGCATCTTCCTATGCTATAAATGCATTAGAAGGGACAGCTCCTGCAGAACTGGCAGTTCCATTGGAAGCTCCCGTACTTAAGGCAGTATCCGTTCCAAAAGGAAGCGATGTGGCTGTGGAGGTATCAGGAGAGGCAGGCATATGGCTGGATAAGATCCGTTCAGTAACTGTGGCAAGCTCGTCCGGCTCTTCCGCAAGCGCAGCCAGTTATACAAAAACAGCGGATGGATTGATTTTAAATGCCAGTAACTTTTCCTATTCCGGAGCTTATACGATCACAGTAAAAGCCGATGGTTACCGGACGGCCCAGACAGAAGTGAAAATTCTGAATACAGTTGCGGTTACAGGCACGGTTAATTATGACGAAGGACGCCTGGAACTGTCAGCCGGCGATTCTTATTTTTATGACAAGGTAACCGTGTCCTTAAATGGGACCGTGCTGGGGAAAGGTACAGGATACACGGCAAGCGGAAATAAGCTGATTTATATCCCTGCTGCGCTGCTTACGGAAGAGGAGAACCATCTTGTTTTATATAATGAAGCCTACCAAAAGGTAGAAATGAACTTTGGCCGGTATATTGCTGCTAAATCGGCACCAAAGCTGGAAATAGAAATGGGAAGTTCCCTGGATAAGGAAAAAGCAATTGTCCTGCATGTGGATAATGGGGACCAGGAATGGTGGGATTCTCTGAACCAGTCCAACATCTCCGTAAAACGCTCTTCCTCCAGTCAGACGGTTACCGGATTTACCAGAAGCTCTGATGATCAGCTAACCATTGATTTAAAGGATTCCTTATCCTATTACTATGGCTATACCGTAACAATTTCAGTGCCGGGATACCGTTCCTGCACCCTCACCTTTACTCCCTGCCAGAACGTGCCGGAAATAGAAGAGGAGTGGCTGGAAAATGGGGATCTGCAGCTTTCTACTGAGACATCGGGCTATTTCAGCGGTTCCTACATTGCTGTTTACCTGGATGGGGAAAAGCTGGTCCGTGATACGGATTACAGTTTGAGTACATATCCTTCACCCTACAGCCTGACTATTTTTGCAAAGAAATTTACTTCAGGGGAGCATTCCATAAAGATACTGTATACAGGGTATTCCAATTATGCTCCATATGAAATAACGGTGACAGCTCCGGAAATTCAAAATCGCCTGGCTATGGAAACAGTGGAATTAATCCTGGAAAAACCAGATGCAGAAGCGGAAGAGGATCTTAAGGAAGAAGAAGGGGAGAAGTCTTTAGAAGAAAAACCGGAGGGGATTCCGGAAGAAGAAAATCCGATGAATGAAGTTCCGGTTGAGGAAAGGGATACGGATGATATTCTGAAAGAAAATGAAAAGGAAGCATTAGAGGAAAGCGGCTCTTTTGAGGAAACCGGTGTGGAGGATTCCACCCAGAGGCAGAATGGTGCGGTCAAAGAGGAAAATGACTGGCATCAGATGCCGGAAGATGAGTCAGGAGAACCGGCCGTTGAAGAGAAAACTGTTGATCTCATGGAGGAATCCTGGATTAAATAAAAAACAATGAAATGAAAAAACAATAGAAAAGGAGCTGAGCACAAGTGATTGAACAATTCCTTGTGCTCAGCTCCTTCTCGCTTGTTTTTATGGAAATTCACGGGGTATTTATGAAAACACTCTGGTCAACATCTCAAAAAGCACATACTGAAATAATCTAACGGACGATTGACGACCTCCCGTTTACTTGAATAATAAAAACAGGGTGTCAAGATTTTTGTTCTCAACACCCTCTGCCTGACTTGATGCATTATATATTTATCTGATCTTATCTAACGCATTTTCCAATACTTTCTTTCCATTCATGGTCCCATAATCACGCATATCAATCACTTCTACCGGGATATGATTATCAGCCATCTTTACAATATCATCTTTTTGATATCGGACTTGTGGGCCTAATAAGACTATATCAACATTGTTGATTTCTCTGGAAGCCTCCGAAATAGACACAGCAAATATTTCTATTGTTTCACCCTTTGCGTCTACTTCTTTTTGAATTAAATTGGTCTGTACCTTATGGGCTTCCAAAAGACTATTATCCCTTTCCAATTATTAATTATGGATGCTGGTTACTATAATATCTCCTTTATCATAACGGTGCCTGGTGCGTGAATACTCAAATGGGATACCGCTGTCCAGGCAAACTACCTGTTCTACCTCTAAAACCGGATCTGTTTCCTCACACTCTAAATATATTTTATCGTATTCATTCGGTTTGCTTGCCTTAATCCTTCTGTTTATGCCGCCAAAAACCAGCTTCAAATCTTCTTTTATATAACTGTAGATAGAATGATACAGGATCTCCTCCGTTATGTTTGGAATCACTTCAATTGGCATATAGGTATATTCCAAAGCGAAGGGTTCATTATCGATCAGACGGAATCTTATGATATCATATATCGGACTGGTTTTTTCAATTAACAACTTTTCACACTCATCATTCGTTGGAAAACGCACATCAAACTTAATTATTTGGCTCTTAACTGTGGAGATCGATTCAAATTTCTTTGTATAGCCCGAATATTCATCAAATCTGGTATCATATCCTGTCAACTGAAGGGCATTTTTTCTTACATATGTGCCAGACCCCTGCTTGCTATATACCAATCCCCCTACCGACAAGATCTGCAGGGCTTTTTGAATGGTAACTCTGCTTGTGTTAAATTCTTTTGCCATATTGACCTGATCCGGCAGTGGGTCTCCCAGTTTATATTTTCCTGATAAAATTCTTTGTTTCAATTCATCTGCAATCTCTTTATACTTTGACATATCCACTTATCCACCCTGTTCTGTTTTTACTGAAGCAGCGATTCCTTTCCGCATTCCTGTATGAAAAGAATTGAGTCTCTGAATGGATATTATTATACCATATAGCAAGTCAAAAACCTATTGCTCTTCGGCAATATTACTCATAACTCTTTCATTTATTTTCATAAAGGGAAGATATAAAAATGCCCCTCCTGCTATAATTGCCATCTGAACAACTACTGCACGGATATCACCTCCTGTAGCCAGATATGCGCTTAATATAGGTGGTGTCGTCCATGGTATCATTACCACGCAATGGTTCATAAATCCGATTGCGGTGGCAAAATATCCTACAATGATACCAATTGCCGGAAGAAGAACAAACGGAATCATCATTGTCACATTAAACACAATCGGATACCCAAAGATAACTGGTTCATTTATATTAAACAATCCTGGCGCAACCGATAATTTTGCAACATCTTTTGTGACCTTTGATTTTCCCAACAGAAAAGTAGCTAAAAGAAGAGAAATGGTACTTCCGGTCCCGCCAATCATGCCAAAAGTCGGAATAAAGGTAGAATTAATAATATGGGGAATCACCTCCCCGTTAGCAAAAGCCAGCATATTTTCATTCATATTTGCCAGAAGCAAAGGCTCCAGAATCACGCCATTTACTACCGTCTGGTGAATTCCCAATGTAAATAAAAAGTTACCAAAACTGTAAATAAATACGCTTCCCAACAAACTTGTGTTTACTTTCCTCAACGGCTCCTGAATCAATGTGGCAATCAATGTAACCAAATTTGTATGAAATGACACATAAAGAATAGCTGATAATATACCAAAAATAGAAAGAACGATGATTCCAGGCAGCATCACACTGAATGACCGGCCTACTGCAGGCGGAATATTTTCACCTAAATTAATCTGAAGTTTTTTAATATTAGAAAAAAATATGAAAAGCTCTGTAGCCACAAGACCAATAATAATCCCTGCGAACATTCCCGTCGTTCCTAAATTTCCAAAAGTAAGAACACCGGATACTGCGACTGCTTCTCCTCCGGATGAAGGCGTTATCATCACTGTAGAGGGCATCATAATAATTAATGCCGCCATAGAAATTACTGCTGCAGCAAGAGGATCTCTGTAATTCTTATTACCTGATAAACAATAGGCAATCACAGGACAAATCAACAAGCCTGATATGTTTAGTGTTCCGTTTACAAGCACAGTGCCCCAGTACTGAGCGCTGGTCAGAGCTTCTCCGCTTAAAAAAATGGGAAAAATCACATGGTTGATAAGAACGGCAATACCCGCCAAAATAAATAACGTCATAACAGCAGCGAACGCATCTCTTAAAGATTTCAGATGAATCTGACTTCCCAGCATTACTGCAAATCTCGTAAAGCGGTCCATAAATGAAACTTTTTTTGTTTTCTCAGACATAAGCAATAACCTCCCCAACATATCATAATAGTTATATTGACAAATATTTTTACAAACCGTCTCCATTGCTTTTAATCACCTTCTGCAGCCACCAAAAACTTTTTTTGGGAACTCTTTTCAAATCTTTTAATTCATGATTTTCCCGATTTACATAAACAGCCCCGTATCTTTTACGCATATCGCCCTGGGAACTTAAAATATCAATCAGCCCCCATCCTAAATAGCCAATTACATCAACTCCATCTATCTGTATGGCATCTTTCATTGCCTGCAAATGTTTTTTATGGTACTCAATTCGATAATCATCCTGAATTTCATGTTCTCCATCCCAGGTTTCAATTACACCTATCCCATTTTCAACCGGAAAAACAGGAAGCCTGTAGCGATTATAGAGTTTATTTAAAATATTTCGGAATCCTAAAGGATCAATCTGCCAATTCCACTCAGTTGCCTCTAAAAACGGATTTGACTGCTTTGCCTCATCCATATAAAAATTTACAGGCGTTGTGGAAGACACAAGTTCACTGCTTACTGTTGTGCTGGCATAATAACTAAAGGAAAGAAAATCACTTTTCACTTTTCTTAATTCTTCCAAATCACCATTTTGGATGACTCCCATCAGTTGATTGGCTTTCATAAAAGAAATTACTTCCTCCGAATATCTGCCATTTGTGAATACTTCCATCAGATTATGATTCAAAAACTCATCCAGTTTCCTCGCCATAAAAATATCTTCCGGTTTACAAGTAGCCGGATAAATCTCCTGATATGCCACCATTCCTCCGATTTTACAATCCGGGTAGTTTTGATGCATATAATTGGAGAGATATGCATGGCTCATCATTACATGGTGCTGTATGTAATACAAATCTTCTAAACTACGGTCTCCTTTCATATAACCGCTGATTTTAAATGCTTCCGAAATATGGTATAAATTTTGTTCATTGAAGGTAATCCAATATTTCACCTTATGAGCAAAGCATTTCATCATCTCTTTCCCATATTTCACAAATGCCTCTGCGACGCGCCTGTCCTGAAATCCATTATACTTACGGGCAAGATTCAGAGGCATATCAAAATGATACAGGCATATCATCGGTTCAATTCCACGTTCAATCAGTTCATCAATGAATTGGCTGTAAAACTGAATTCCCTCGTCATTAAACGGGCCGTCTCCTTCAGGATTCACTCTGCTCCATGAAATCTGAAACCGATAACAATTCATGCCCATCTGCTGCATATAATCGAAATCTTCCCTATACCGATGATAACTGTCTGTAGCTACCTTCCAGTCAGAAGCAAACTCAGATGCTTCTTTGATATCATATACAGACATCCCCTTTCCCCCCTCATTCCAGGCCCCTTCCGTCTGCATACTTGAAACTGAATTTCCCCACAAAAAGTCTTGTTTTAATCCCATTCCACTTCCATCCTTTCTTTACCTGATACATCTAAGCAGAAATAATTCCCTGTATCCTCCGTTATTTGTATATACTAATTAATTAATTTGTATAGTCTTATATTAGTCCTCTTTGTTTTATGTGTCAATAATCAAATAAAAAAATGATATTTTTTGTTTCTTTTCCACAATCCTCAAATATATCTTTTGTATCTTTTTTCTAAAGGCAAATAATAATTTAAGGTTTTATTTACTCGTATTTCATTTGTCTGTGAAATGGAGATTCATCTGCATCAGAACTATGGATTCCACATGCCTTGAAACGAAAAAATCCAGAGAATGTCATTTCAAAGGTACCATTTATTCACGTTCGTGGCTTCTGATTCCCGCAATGATCTGCCCGTTTTTCCTATGTTAGAACGGGCCTCCCGGCATGACATGGTCTGTTTTTTCATTCCTTTTTACCATGAAAGTGTATCTGCCTGAATTTTACTTCGAAAAGCTTTTATGCTATTTCTTTATTTCCTGCAATATAAAATTAAAATTTATGAAGGTAATCTTATAAGTTTGCATGATTCACTGTTTTCTTTCATCAAAAGTCAGATATAAATATCCTGGCTTTTGATGAAAGAAGTTTTGGTATATTTTTTCAGCAAGAAGTGAGCCTGACAATTGGAAAAAATCTTAAAAAAATCTTAAAAATATCAAATTCAGTTCTTTAAAAGCCCGTTTGAGAACTTGAAAGTGCTCTTTTTCCTTGTTTTTTGATAGGATACACATAAAAAAATTCCTTAAGATTTTTACATAAATAGGAAAAGAATGAATAATTCAAAAGAAAAAATTTTAAAAGTTGGAACAGGGAGAATTCTCTGAGTCGGCTTTTTACAGAACAATTTATATTAATTTGCAGTTTGTTTTTGAAAAATGGTAAAAAGGTGAATTAGAGAAAAGCGCAAATCTGAATAAGGTAATTATGATAGAGATAATCTGCGTCAGAAGCAGAAGTGTTCTTTAAAATAATACTTACAAGGTTAAGTATATTATGATGATTTGTATATGGACATAACCGGAAACAGCAAATGAAATTGCTGTTGATATCAATGCTCCTCAATAGTTCCCTAAAAAGGAAGTGGGGTCAAGCAATTATGGAAAGGTCAGTAAAAACGTATCAGCCAAAACATGCTGCAGCACCGGATTATAACAGCCAGCCATTTTGGTTCTCACTTATAAAAGGAGCGGTGACTGCAGTAGGAGTAGCGGTGATTTTTAATGTGATGTTAGGCATTGCTGTGGTATCTGGAACCTCCATGGAACCGACTCTTAATGAGGGAGATGTCATCATATTCTGGAAACTTTCAAACTCTTATGAAAGAGGAGATATAATTTTTATTAAGACAAATGGCCGGAAAGATTACGTAAAGCGTATCTGCGGCATCTCAGGTGATGTGTTGGAGTTTGATAATGATAACGGTTTTCTTCTCGTGAATGGAGAAGCACAAAAAGAGCCGTATATCTATGAAAAGACTTATGGAAAGACGAAAGCCGGTTACCCGCTTACGCTTTCCGAAAATCAGTATTTCGTTATGGGAGATCACCGAAGGGATTCTCATGATTCCCGTAACTATGGTGCAGTAAGTAAAAAACAGATCCATGGAAAAGCACTTATGATATTTCGTGTTGGTTTATAAATGTATGAAATCATTGGAAACAGAGGTACAGTATGAGAAAAAAACGCAGTTGGCACATTGGCCTTACATTGCTGCTGGTAGGATTGGTGCTTGCAGGATTGCTGCCTGTCAGGGGTATTGCACAGAACGAGAGAGAAAAGGAATTAATTATAGCATTTGATGTGCCTGTGACAGAAATTATTGTTCCATTAGGTACAGAAGGTACCGATATTCCACTGCCGGAAACACTGGCGGCAACCCTGGAGGGAGGTGCTGCTGCAGACATACCCGTAACATGGGATGTCAGCGGGGTGTATTCCAAGGATGAGGCAGGAACGTATCTTTTTACGGCTGATATAGGGGCCTATCTTTATGCCCAGGCCCGTCCTGTCTCCGTCGTAACCGTGGCATCGGAATCCGAACTTTCCCCTGGCAGCCGGATCAGTGGCTGTCTGTGGCTGGATGAAAATGCAGACGGTGTGATGGAAGATGGGGAAAACGGTGTGGCCGGTTATCTTATCAGCCTTTACCCAGCAGACGATAAGAGCGTGGCAATACAGGAGACCAGGACTCAGGAAGATGGCACGTACCTGTTTGACAGCATAGAACCCGGCAGTTATGTGGTGGGAATAACATCTGAAACCATTGGAGAAACAGAGTATCTTCTGCCGTTGGCCGGAATTACCGGCGACAACAAATTTAATACGGTACTGGTGGATGAGGAAAATGCGGCAGCTTACAGCGAGACAGTTGTGATCCCGGAAGGAGTGGATACGGCGGCAGAGAATATAAATGCCGGTCTGCGCCTGGGCATCACCATGTCTCCGTTGGCAGCAGGGATATTTGTTAACCTGCCTTTAGGAGGGAATGTACTTGCCGGCGGAGACATGGGCAAATTGGTAGTAATGGAAGCGGACGGTGATCCTTTAAGTGGCTATTATCAGGCTTATACGGCAGATGAAAGCGGCCTCCGCTCGGCTTTGCTTGGCCTTTATCAGAGAAACCAGGAAAATTCAGATTACATCATGTATGTTGGCTCTAATATTACGAATTTGCCGGGAAATATCTTTCATAATACTGTTTCGGCAACCGGTACAGGAGATGTCACATTTGCATCCCTTCGGGGGAGGCTGAATACACTGGTGCTGACAGGAAGCCAGGAGGATTCGGTTACAGACACAGCCGCCATGTCTGCTCCTTCCGATGTAAGTCTCTTCACCGTATCAGGCACCGGAGAAAGGAATTTCGGCTGCAACATCATTCTCCGAAACATCCGGCATACGTTTAATGCGGGGGATACCGGCACTCAGGGAGTTTATATGAACGGGTATGCTCTTACTCTGGGAGGTAATTCCTGGCAGATGGCAGCTACCCGCTATTTTGGAGGAGGAAGCACCGGGTCTGTTACACCATCAGAGGAAGCGGCCTCTATAACGGTTTACTCTACGGGCACTGGCTTTTCTGCCTTTATCGGCGGTATGAGGACAGGAACCTTAAATGGCAATGCTTCTGTTACAATTTATGACACCAGCGGCAACACGTTCAGTATCAGGGGCGGTGGACTGGGGGCATCTGCCAGTGCTCCTGCCAACATTACCGGCAGTGTTACCAATAGGATTACCAATATGGCCACCGGCAGCGGTGGGCTGGAACGTTTCCTGGGCGGAGTGGAATATGGAACCGTAGAGGGGTCGATTACCAATGAGATCAGCGGAAATGGCCGCTTTTCCTCCGTCGATGCAGGGTATGTCTGGACGGCGGGAACAAGCCGTATAGTCGGCGGTTCCCTGTACGGCAATGTAGGAAGTGATGCTACGCTGGGGGGAGCAGTGGATACCTCCGACCTTTCGGGCCTTGTATATACAAGTGATTATGTCATTAAAAACAATATTGACACCAGTAATTTTACTTATGGCAGGGTATGTTATTTGGGCACGAATTACCAGTCCGGCGTTGTGAAAGGGAATGTTGTCAATCTTGTGAGGGCAGGTGCAGACAATCGGGGATCTCTCAGTGTTTTTTCCGGTGGCGCAGGTCATTATGCTGCCATCGGCAGCAGTTGGCAGAGTTCCTTTACGGTTAATTCTTCTAACGCAAAGGTCACAAACGTGGAAGCTGGTCTTGATGCGGCAAAAGCCGCAGCCAGATACCAGCTCTATGGAAATATTACCAATGTAATATATGAAGGAAGCATTTGTTATAGCGGAGATAACGAGCATTGGTTCCGCGGTGCAGGCTGGGGATATATGGAAGGGAATGCTTATTCTGAGGTGGGAACAGAGGGAATTGCTTATCTGGGCAGCTATAACAGCTACAGCTATTCCACCACCAATACCTCCCAGGGATTCGTTACAGGGTTTGATTTAGTCGGAGGCGGAGGAACGATCTCTTCCAATAACAGTTTTTGCATTAAAGGAGATACCACACTGGTCACAAAGAATGTTCTGGCCCGGTGGACTTACGGCGGCAGCTTCGGCGGAGTGCAGGTTGGAAACTCCGTAAGGATTCATCACGGAGGTGTGGTTGATACCTGCGAAGGAACCGGTTACAACAGTTATATTCATGTAGGAGATGGCCGGGCAGAGGTTCACGGAGGTCAGGTAGACTGGTTTCTCAGCGGCGGCGGATGGAACGATACTTATCAGGATGGTAATGTAAGCGTAGAAGTTTTTGATAAGCCCGATGTCTATATCAATGCTTCAATGGGAGGTACTTATGGATCTACCACTGCCCATTATATCAGCGGTGATGCTGCAATTGTGGTTCATGGAGGCAATTTTTCAGGGACAGCGCGTACTGCCGTGCTTCGTGGGTTTTCTGCGGGACCGTCATATGCCGGGTATATTTACGGCAATGCAAGTGTCACAGTCGATCTGCGGGGGAACCAGTATGGTTTTTCCATTGAACCCGGCGACAGCATCAGCGGAGGACGAAGGCTTAATGCCGAGTCAATTTCTTACCTTGGTACAAACGCGGATAACACCATAACATTAAATGTTCTGACTGACGATTCTCAGACAGATTTGCTGAACGGGCTCAATATATACGGGGATTGTTCTGTTGCGGCAGGTAGTGCGGATAATACCAGGGCCGGGCATATTATTATCAATGTCAATGCGCCCAAAGCTGTCATAGGCAATTTGTATGCTACAAGTTATGCAAATGTTTCCGGGGGAATCCTGAAAAGGGATGTACAGGTCAACCTGGTTTCAGCGGGAACCATCACAGGACTTTGTGCCGGCAATGGTACAGAAAATATTACAAACTCCGTGGCCTCGGCAAGTGGGGGAGCGGGGAAGAAAGCAGTAATAAACGTGGGACCCCAGTCAGAAGATCCCAGTAACATCCTGGGAGACCGGGAACCTGCCCAGACCTCTGACGGACTGCCTCATCGGATTCAAATCTCCACAAAGGGAATCACTGGTTTCACTTCTATGGATATACGGAAGCGTTTGCTGGTGGCACAGAACGGTAATATCAAGAACGGATTAAATGCCACGGTATCCAATCACGGAACATCCTACCATAGCTTTGGAGATGTGACCTTGCATGCCGGAGAAGGAATGGAGGGGGCAGGCCTGGGTATTGCTTCCGCCAGTGCAAGTTTCATTGCAGGTACCGCATATGTGGAAGGCAAAGGGCAGGTATATGTCCAGTCTTCCGGTCAGGCGGACCAGATCGTTTTTACCGATATCATAACCAATGAAAACAATGCGCTGACATGGATGAAGGTGGGCAATGCAGGTGCAGACACCAATCTGCAGACGAATTGGTTTGGAGTGAACAGCGGTTGGCGGGTCATCACCCTGAACCCGGATAAAACAAAAGCAAAGGACAGAATCACTCCTGTGAATTTCAGAGGGTTTGAGGAGGCAACCGGAAGAACGTTCATCGGGGACAGCGATACACATTTTTCAGGAAATAACGGATATGCAGTTGCAATTCTGGGATCGGTCTATAACTGGGAGGTAACGGAAGGACATGGAAAGATCTATCATAATGTTCCGGTAGCTACAACAGCACCTTCCTCCGGACAAGGGGTCAGTGCTTATGGTACGGTTCCGGCCAATACGCCGTCTGTATCGGGTGCCATTGCCATACCAAGCGCTTTGATTCCAGGAACGGTTCCCTATCCGGTATTTTCCTTTGTTCCGGATTCCTATCGTGGGGAGTGGGTGGAAGCTGTGGATATATATGGCTCTGACCAATATATTTCTTCGTCCCCTCATAATTACCACATTGATCCAGGGGAGGCAGGCCAGACAAAAAACTGGACGGCAAGCGGTGACGACAAGGACTATAGCTTCCATATCAGGGCGCAGTTTGCCCAGGGCAATACTCAGGTATCTGCCGTGGATGTCATCATCACAGAATCGGAAGCTGCTGCCATTAACAGCGCCGCTGATATTATCTCCTATACCCAGGCCAGCGGGTCACCTTTATTCCAGAACAATATAACGGCCCAGATGCTGGAAGAGATCCGTATGCCTTTGGGTCAGGATCAGATATGGCGGACTCATACGGTCAGCTATACGGCCGGAGATGAGGCATTGACTGGAAGCCAGGTGCACAAAGATGCATATGTAACCGTTGTAAAAGACGGGACGGCTGTTTCGGCAGGCCGGCAGTATGCGCTCTATGCCAACGATGGAGTGATGACATTGGAACAGGCACAGGGAATCAGCAGCCAGATAGCCCTGGATAGTGGATATACCAACGCGGTTGCCATACTGGCTGATGGTACCTCAGTGGTACCGGCCATTGACAATGGAGCACTTCCGGCGATTATAAGTTCCACGGCCGCAACAGTTCCAAAAGACGTTCCTGTCACTTATACCTATGCTCCGGACGGGCAATCCCAGGCAGTTACCAAACAGGTGACCGTACATATTGGCGGGCCCAATGAAATAAAAGTCACCATTTCCAAAATAGCAGCAGGCGACTACGCCGACAGGACAAGGGAGTTTTCTTTTACAATATATTTGTCGGACAACAGCGGAGCAGCGCTCCCGGGAGGAACTCAGCTCTTGTATACGGGCGGTTCTGTATCAGGTCTGGACGCAGAGGCGCCGCCTGGAGGAACAATGACACTGGATGAGGAAGGAAAAGCCATATTTAAGCTGAAGCATGGACAGTTGATTACCGTTGGGGTTCCTGTGCCTCAGGGTTATGTCCGCATTGTGGAATCTGATGATCCCAATTACAGTGTGTCCTTTACGGATAACGGCACCTTAAGTCCCCCAAACAGTCCGGATACAGGGCTGGTCAGCCTGGCAGGAGCAGACAGAACCTTTGATTTTACCAACACAAGATATGGTGCCGTACCCACCGGTGTACTCATGGGGAGTGTTCAGGGGCCGGTACTGCTGGGAGCGTCCATGCTTCTTCTGCTGGGACTGGTGGGCGCAGGTATGATTCGTTATCCCTGGAAAAGGAGGCAGTGACATGGTTGAAATACAAAAACAAGAAGAAATCAAAGCAACAGAAAACAATCATGAATTTCTGCCAGAACCCTCCCTTGGAAAGGAAATCCTGTTTCTTCTGGCTAAAATTACTGCTATCATCCTTGCCTTTCTTTTGGTATTCACATTTTTGTTCGGACTTTGCCGTAATCCGGATGCATCCATGGTTCCAGCCGTCAAAGATGGAGATTTGGTGATGTTCTACCGTTTGGACAAAAACTATGTGGCTCAGGACACACTGGTGCTGGAATTTAAGGGGCAGAAGCAGGTACGCCGGGTGATCGCCACAGCAGGCGACACCGTGGATATTACAGAAGACGGGCTGCTGGTCAATGGTGCTCTTCAGCAGGAGATGGGAATCTATACGGCCACCCAACGGTATGAAGATGGCATGGAGTTTCCCCTTACTGTCGGGGAAGGAGAAGTATTTGTTCTTGGTGACAGCCGGGGAAACGCTGCGGACAGCCGTATTTATGGAGCCGTAAGGGTAAAAGATACACTGGGGAAAGTTATGACGGTCTTCAGATGGAGAAATATATAGCATATGTGGCAGGCTGAGGGTAAGCCCTGATCGGTTCTGTATGCCGGAAGAAAGCCGGAACAGAGCCGTCTCCCCTTATGTTAATATAAAATACAATAATATAAATTAAGGAGTGTAAAAAAGATGAAAAAGAAAAATAACGAGCTGGGAAGAAGGCTGACTGCCATGGCACTTGCTGCGGTCATGTGCATAGGGACAGCCCAATCCGCATTTGCGGTCGGTAATGCCATCTTTGGTACGGAAAGCCAACCTGCAGAGGCCGCAATCACGAAAAAGCTGGATATGCCGGAAGGAACCACAACCCCCGGCGCGACCTTTTCCTTTCAATTATCACCGGTAAGCGTTGATGACAGAACAGCGGCTGCAGATCTGGCTTCCATGCCCGCCATCAGTCCTGTGAACATTGCATTTACGTCAGGAGATACAGGTACCGTTTCAAACGGCACCAAGACCATATTAAAGCAATCGGGAAATGTGTTTTCCGGCGTTACTTTCCCCCATGCGGGCGTGTACGTATACAGGGTTGAAGAAAGCCAGAGCGTGACAGGCTATACACCCGGCGGCAATGAAACCTATACATATTCTCCTGCCAATTATACAATTGCTGTTTACATTAAAAATGGCACCGGCGGACTGTACATAGCTGCCATTGCTTCAAGTATTTCTGTAAATGACAGCAGCAACCAAACTTCAAATCCGGGCGAGAAGGTGGATCCCACGCCGGAACCAGGTGATCCTAACATCACTGGCAATTACAGCAAAATAATTTTTACCAATACATATTCAAAAACTGCAGGCGGCGTTGATCCTACGGACCCCAATAACCATGTTCTTACTGTAAGTAAAGCAGTTTCCGGGGATTATGCCGACAGGACCAAATATTTTGCTTTCCAGGTAACAGCAACACAGCCAGGCGTTGTTTCAGGCGCTTCTACATATATGGCATATGTTCTGAACTCCTCCAATCAGGTGGTTACGTCAGCAGATAACTCATCAAACACACAGACCGATGGCAGTGGTTATTCTTATATTAAATTTACATCGGGAACACCAGAGACAGTTTCTCTTAAACATGATCAGAAGCTGGTATTTACCGATCTGCATATTGGTGCAGATTATGTTGCAATAGAAAGTGCAGTGGAACATTATACGGCATCTGCGGCGGTCGTGGTAAATGGGGGAACTGCAATCGGCCTTTCCAATGCTTTCGACAATACGGCTCTTTCCACAGACACCAGGCTCATCGGTGAATTTAAAAACAGTGCGGCATTTACCAATAATTACAGGACCATTACTCCTACAGGCGTGATCATCAATAACCTGCCGTTTATTATGATTTTGATTCTGGCAGCAGGGGCATTCGCTGCATTTGTAGTGGTAAAATCCCGTAAAAAGCGGGGCGGCGCTTCCTTCCGTTAGGAATAGGCTTGATAAGCAGCCGGAATATTTTTCAATAAACATATAACATACCGGAAAGGGGTCTCATATGGGAACAGTAAAAAAAATTGGCAGAAAAGCAGTAAAAGCTGCAAATAGTGCGGTGGACTTCATAGTTCTGACTGTCATCCTTTTACTGGTCGCTATAGCTGTTTACGCCATATGGGACTCGGATCAGGTATATCAGGCAGCGGATGCTGCCCAGTACTCCGTTTACAAACCGGGCACAGAAGAAGGCAGTATATCATTTGATGAACTTAAGGCAATTAATCCGGAGGTATTTAGCTGGCTCACGGTTTATGGCACGAATATCGACTATCCGGTAACACAGGGAAATGACAATGCAAAATATGTAAATACCAATGCATTAGGAGAATATTCCCTTTCAGGAGCAATTTTTTTAGATTATTCCAACAGTAAGGACTTTCAGGATTTTAACAGTATTTTATACGGTCATCACATGGAGAAACAGGCGATGTTTGGAGAACTTGGCCTGTTTGGTGACAAAGGCTTTTTTGACAATCACGTTTCCGGCAATCTGTATTATAACGGGAAAGATCACGGATTGGAATTTTTTGCTTTTATTAAGACAGATGCATACGACGGGGGAGTATTTGCACCGCGGGTCCAGGGCAAAGAGGCACAGCAGGCATATCTTCAATATCTGTTGGATAAGGCAGCATACACCCGCCAGATCGGGGTGACCGCAGAAGATCATATTCTGCTTCTGACCACCTGCTCTTCAGAAGCCACCAATGGAAGAGATGTCCTTGTGGCAAGGATTTCGGATGAAGGCTTCACCAATCCGTTTAAGAAGGAAATATCAGGCAATGCAAATATTACGGCATCGGTGGACCAACAAGCCGGCCTGTGGGAAAGCATTCCCCGTTGGCTGAGGATCCTATTACCGGTTACTCTAATAATCCTGCTTGCTATTGCAATATATTATAAATTCAGAAAAAAACGGGAAAGGGGGTAATGGAACTATGAGCGCCCCAAATAAAGTACAAGATAAAAAGATAACTGTGCGGCTCCTGCTTTTCCTCTGTCTTTTGGCCACAGCATTTCCCCTGAATGCTTATGCAGGCGGGGAGCCGGTTCTGGTTCCGTTATATGTAGATCAGGTTTTTATTAAAAACAGTTCCGCCTCAGATGTAGGTGATGTATTTTCCTATGATCTCATTTCTATGGATACGGGAAATCCAATGCCGCCGGGGACTTTAAGCAATGTCCATTCCTTTACGGCTGCCGGGACAAGGGTGAAGGAAATTGGTCCCATCACTTTTTCTGATACCGGCATATATCGCTATGAAATCAAAGAAAATTTATCATCCACGGCTAAGGGATATTCCTGTGACACTCAGGTTTATTCCGTGGAGGTTTATGTAAAGCGGATGGCAGGGAATCTTTCCGCTGAAATCGTGGTTAAAAAAAGTGACGGCAATAAAGCGGACAGCATTCAGTTTGTAAATACATATACTCCGCTGGCAAGCGACCGGGAAGTCATGGTAGATCCTCCCGTTAAAAAAACAGTATCAGGCAATCCGCCCAGGACCGACAGTTTCACCTTTTCCCTGACTGCCGGTGACAGGGAAAATCCTATGCCGGAAGGCAGCGTCAATGGTGTCAAGTATATCACCATTGACGGTTCCGGGGAAAAGGATTTCGGGACATGGATATATATACGGGAAGGCACCTATTATTATACGATTTCTGAAGTAGTCATCCCGGGCAGCGGGTACACTTACGATAGCTCTGTTTACACGATCACTGATGTGGTAAAAGATGCAGATGGCCAGCTTGTGGTTATACGGACGGTGACAAATGCCTGGAACAAACAGGTGGAATCCTGCACTTTTATCAACAAGTATAATGGGGGAAGCGGAAGCAATGGGGGCAGTGGAAGCGGGAGCGGCGGAAACAAGGGGAACGGCGGAAATGGAGGCCCTGGAAGCGTAGAAACCGGTTCCGGAGATGGAGCCAGCAACGATATTATGCTTGAAAACGCAAATGCTCCCCTTGCAAATTATCAGGGAAGTGAAGGCAAAACCGGTGAGGGCAATGCCGGTGAAGGAGCGTACAGTCCGAAAACCGGTGATGATACCAGATTCCAATTGTATGCAGCAATGTTCTGGACTGCTGCTGCCGTAGGGGCAGGGTGCGTCATTTATCTGATTCTTGTCTGGAGCCGCAGAAAGAATCACCGGACATCTGATAACAGTGAGAAAAGAACAGGTAAAGCATGAACAAACGGCAAAAAATAATTACATCGGCTGTATGGTTCCTTTTGATCGGTTCTATCTGTGTCATGGTGTTTTCCGGGCATAAGCTTAAGGAAAGCCTGCAGATTTATGAAGAAGGGAATCAAAGCTATGAGAATCTGAAAGAACAGGTCCGCCGCCAGGACAGCAGCCGTTCTTCTGAATACAGGGCAGAAGATAAGTCCGGTGGAGAGCCGGCAGTGGAGATTCCCCCAGTCTCCATTGATTTTGAAGCGCTAAAAAAAAACAATTCTGATGCAGCCGCATGGCTGTACTGCCCGGACACCGAAATTGACTATCCGGTTATGGCGGCACATGATTACGACTGGTATCTTCATCATCTTCCGGATGGAACCTATAATGCCAATGGCACATTGTTTTTCGATTACAACTGCCCGAAGGATCTAAAGGGAGAATTAAGTATTATTTACGGACATCATATGAAATCCGGCGGGATGTTTGGTTCTCTGACAGGGTATAAGGAACAGGATTATTTTGAACAGCACCCTTATTTGTACTTATACACAGAACAGGGAAATTATCGGGTTGATTTGAAATATGGCTGTGTGATCAGTGCAGGGGAATGGCGGAATCGGGCATTTATGTATGAGGTAAATCGGAAGGCATTGTTATCCTATGCATCGTCAAAGACTACATTTGAAAGCAGTGCAGAATACACGGAAGGTGACAGATTCCTTGTGCTTTCCACATGCAGCTATGAATTTGATGACGCCCGGTACATCGTAGTCGGTATTTTGCGGCCGGAAGCCGGAGAATGGTGAGACAAAGGAGAGGAGTAAAAATGGTACTGACAAAAGAATCCATTGAAGCTGTTAAACTGACAAAAAGATTCAGAACATGTTATGATGCCCGGGAAGTGGATATTCTTCTGGACGAGATCGGGATGGCAGCGGAAGAACAGTGCAGGGAACTGGAGCAGTTGCGAAGGGTGCGCGCGGAATATAACCAAATGAAAAATCAGATTTCGGAAGCCCTGCTGGCTGCCCAGCAGACTGCAAAGGGAATGCTTGAACAGACCCGAAATAAATGCAACGGCGAACTGACGGCCATGCAGAAGAAAAAAATAACACTGCAGCAGGAGATTGCTGAACTTGAGAGGTATAAAGTTATTGAACTTGAGAAGATCCGAAGAGATCTTGAAAAACTGCTGGGAGATACAAAACCAGAAGAGGCGGTGCAAGAAGCTGCACCATCGGAATAAGGAGGGATATTAAATGAAAAAGTATGCTGCATTTCTCTTCTCTGCGGTACTGTGTGCCAGCTTGATTGCCGGGAAGGTCATTCCGGCAGATGCGCAGCAGGAGGGAGTAAGGCTGGAGGAATCAGGAGAAGGAGACCATGGGAATCTGGATACGGAAGATGTAGAAGATCTGGAGGAGAATACTGCCGGCGGCAGCGAAGAGGAAACTGATTTGACAGACCCAAAGGAAAGCGAAGCAGAAACCGCCGGGAGTTCTGAGGAATCAGAAATTCCTGATGCTTCCGACGCTTCAGAAACTTCCGATGTTTCAGAAACTTCCGGGACGGATCAGGATAATCCAACAGAAGAGGAAGAACTTCAAACAGACTCCAGTGAAAACGAGGAAAGTGAGAGCCCTGATGAAACCCCTGATGAAACCCTGGTCCCCGGTGAAACCTTGGTTCCTGATGAAACAAAAGTTCAGGAGGAACAAGACGTTAACCCGGATGTTGGGGCAGCTATGGAAACTGCACATATTGGTTTTTATGAGCACATCTATAATATTGCTGAACTTCTTGATATTTCAGACAACTATACACTTGTAGAGGGAGAGGATAATTTTTACGAAGCCCTTGCAATATATGCTGTAAAACATAATCAGACCAGGAATTATCCCTATGATGTGGAAATAACAAGTGAGGCAGATTTTGACGAGCTTCAATCCATCTATTGGAGCCTTAATATGGTATACGGGGCCAAAAACGAAGCTGATTCGGTTATCTATGTAACGCGGCGGTCCGGATTGGATGTATATGTCTTGTCCGGTTCTGAAAAAAAACTTTTTCAGTCACTCATTACAGAAGAAAGCAGAGAAAAGGTCCATGCACTGGTTTTGAACTGACAGATGTTTTGTACTGTTTCAGTAAAGTGAGAAAAAAGGTATTTCCTTTTGGGATCAGACAGAGAAAGTTTTTAAGATGGTGATATGCATTCCAAAAAGGGAGGAAGCCGGCAAGAGGGGGATCCTGCCGGCTGAGTATGAAAAAAATGTATATGAAAGGTCTTTTTGGCCTGTTTACAGGTATTAATATACGGTGAGAATGTGTTGGAAATTTGATGGAAATGTGAAAAAGCTGTGAAAGCTGAGAAAGCTGAGGACAAAAAAATGGAGCACCGCAGGATTGGGGAAATACGGCACTCCTAAGAAGAGTTAAATAAATTATAGCGCAAATAATCGGTTAAGTAAAGGGAAATAAGTAATTTTTTATAGAATTGCCGTTAATTTTTTGTAAATATATTGGGATTTACAACTATAAAATACAAATAATCATATAACATCTCTATTGCTGTTTTATTCTCCAAACCGTAGATGATTCTTCTGCTCATATTGAAACCCCTTCTGCATAAAATATATCATATGCTTCATTTGAAACAGGCAGGAGGCCGCAATATGGAAAAAATACTGGATAATCGGTATTATGATCTGATCATAAGTAATGCCATGGTTCCATCCTATAATACTGGTGATAATATTACGATGCTGAATGAATTAAATTCCCTGCTGCATATACCAAAGGATCAGATGGAGGCCTGTGATTTGGGCATAAATCCCTATCATACCTTTCCCACCTTATACACTCTGGAATCATCGGTCGGCATCGAGAGGTCCGGTATTGGAGCTGTTCAGCGAACCCCTGGCCTTGGTCTGCATGGGAGAGGGGTAATCATCGGGATTGTGGATAGCGGAATTGATTACCGCCATCCGGCTTTTAAATATAATGACAAAACAACCAGGATCCTTTCTATATGGGATCAGACCCAGGTGGGAAGCACGCCCCCCAGAGGGTTTACTTTTGGCGCTGAATATAGCAAAGAATTGATAAATTTTGCATTGATATCTGAAAATCCTCTTTCCATTGTTCCCACGGTGGATACCATCCGCCACGGAACTGCCATTGCAAGCATCATTGCCGGCCGTCCCAACGATGAACATGACTTCAGTGGTGTGGTTCCGGATGCGGATCTGTTGGTTGTAAAGCTGAAAGAGGCAAAAGAAAATTTAAAGAGACTGTTCTTTGTTCCCCCAAGCGCTCTGTGTTATCAGGAATCTGACATCATCCTTGGGGTACGGTACCTGGTTACTACCGCTCAAAGGCTGAACAGGCCGATTGTGATATGCATTGCCCTTGGAAGCAGCCAGGGAGGCCACGACGGGCGGGGAGCCTCCAGCGTTTATCTGGATTATCTGGTGCAGTCTCCCAGGATCGGTGTGGTTGTTGCCGCCGGGAATGAGGGGAACAGCCGGAGGCATTATTTTAACAGTACCCTGTCAGCTCCATATGTAAATGACTTCCGGTTAAATGTGGGAATCAATGATAGGGGCTTTTCCATGGAGATCTGGCCTTACATACCTTCAAGGCTTTCTGTAGAGATCATTGCCCCCACCTGGGAATCCTCCCAGACCGTTTATCATTCCTTGGGAGAATGCCAAAAAGTTGTTTTTCAATCCGTGGACAGCATTGCCTGGGTAAATAATATTATTTTCGAAGAAGAATCAGGAGATCAGTTGATTCTGGTGCGTTTCCAAAATATTACTCCGGGAACCTGGTATTTCAAGGTCAGCAGTATGAGTAACGAACCCTTCTCCTTCCATTGCTGGCTGCCGTCTGGAAATCTCATATCAAATGAGACCTTTTTCCTGAATTCCAATCCGGATACGACCATAACCTCCCAGGGAGATGCAGTGCATCCTCTGACTGTGGCGGCCTATAATCAGTTGGATGGAAACATTCTTGCTGAATCAAGCAGAGGATATACCAGGCTTGGGCTGGTGAAACCGGATGTAAGTGCTCCCGGCTACCAGCTTCCCTGCGCGCTCCCGGACTTCCAATATGGAATTGCTACAGGTACCGGAGCTGCGGCGGCTCATGCAGCCGGGATCGCGGCCATGGTAATGGAGTGGGCTTACAATAAGGGGAATTTTACGGCTGTTACCGGATATCAGGTCAACCGGGTGATGATACGGGCTGCAAAGAGAGATCCTTCCTATATTTATCCCAACAACGTATGGGGATACGGCCAGGTGGATGCGGAAAATGTATTCAGACAGTTGATGAGTGTTTAAAATCAAAACCTTCAGATTGAGCGGAGTCTCTCCAGCGGCCTGGAGGTTTTTTCTATGGCGGACCAGCCTTGTGTTGGGAAAAAGAGCTTGGGAACATTTGAGGAAAAGAAAGGATTATTATGGGAGAGATGATAAATGATGTAAAACCGGAACCGGTTGTAGCGGCACTGGTCCTTTACCTTCTGAGGCTATGATTCCCAGAATAAAAATGGCGGGTTTTCAAAAAACCCGGCCCGCCTACTTTCCTTTTTTCAACTCTTTTCTGATTCTTGGTTCGATTCCCCTGCGCTCCATCTCATCCATGATGTCTTGGAACTCTCCGGGAGGCGCAGAAGGGGGAATTACCTCCCTGCTGGCAGCCTCCAAACGGTCGAATTCTTTTTCTAGCCTTTTTTCATATTTCTTATTCCAGTGTCTCATACGATCACCTCCCAGAAAATTATATAACAATTGTAAAGTTCCTTTTATTTAAGTTTCTGGATATAGGGAAGAAAGTTGATTTTTGAGACGATCATACACTATTTTTAAGGGTTTGGTCCGTTTTTTTGCCTCTTATATGCTGGTAAGCTGCCTGAATACATTTTCCACATTCACCTGGCCGTATCCCCATATGTTGTTTGGGTAGGTATATGTGCTGGTCCTCACACCTCCCCGAACCATCAGCCGGCTGACATCCACACCGTTCATGGTACTGTAATTTCCCTTGACAATGGCCCATTCAAATACCATGGCAGTGATGCCGGCCGCATGGGCGGCAGCAGCTCCTGTTCCAGTTACAGAACCATATCCGTTTCCGGGTGTGGCGCAGGTGAGCTGGTAGCCGGGGGCAGCAATATCCGGTTTGACCATACCGATCCTTGTGTAACCCCTGCTTGATTCACCAAGAATAGAATTGTTAAGCTGATTGTAGGCGGTCACAGTCAGTTGGCGTCTGCCGTTTCCAGGTGAAGTAATGGTGGTATCCGGGGAGGAATTAAGAAAAAAGGTTTGGTTGGATATGAGGTTGCCTGCTGGGAGCCAGGAATGAAAGGACAAGGGTTCATTTTCAATGGACCTGATCCGAATACGCCAGATTCCGGGAGTGGTATTCTGAAAACGCACTAATATCAACTGGTCTCCGGTTTCCTCTTCAAAGACATAATTGTTGACATAAATGATGGTTGGGGTAAATACAAAGTTAAAGGCTCTGCAGTCACCGATGGTAGGATAAATCTGCTGAGTGGACTCTCTGTTTGGAGATGAAATGTCGATGGAAACCCGTCCAAAGGAGTATGACCAGATCTCCATGGAAAACATTTTGTCATTTTCTCCTATTCTTAATTCGAAGTCATTGTAGTAAGGCTCTAACAGGGTGGAATTAAAATAATGCCGTTGGCTGTTTCCTTCGTTACCGGCAGAAACGGATATGCCGATGCCAGGCTGCAGCGCTAAGTCATTTAAATAACCACTTAGAGCTCCTCTGCCGTCATGCCCCCCCTGGTTGCTTCCAAGGGCAAAGCAGGTGACCACAGGGCGGCTGAATCTTGCAGAAATGGTAAGGGCATAACGGAAGCCAAGCATAATATCCGATTCCTGAAAGCATAAAATGTCATTTGGGATAAAATAAAAAGCTTTTAAACTCTCCTTTGCTTCCTTTAGCTTTACGACTACCAGATCAGACTGAGGAACCACGCCGCTAAAGGCTTCCAGTGCGTTGGGAGTGCCGGCAATAACGCTTGCAATGGCCGTTCCGTGCCCGCTGGCATCTGTTGTTGGCACAATGGATAAGGGGTCCTCAGAATTCAATGCGGCGTTGATTGTATCCTGGCTGTATTCCGTACCAAAGGTGAAGGTATCTGGGGGTGTTCCTTCCTGCTGGGTCTGGTCCCATATTGTGAGGATACGTGAGGAACCGTCGCTGTTTTGGAAGGCAGGATGAAGGTAATCAATGCCTGTATCAATGATGACAATGATTACTCCACTTCCGAACAAGGCTAAGGCAGGGTTGCGCTGAATAACTCCAACACCGGTCTGTTCCAGGCTTACAGTGGCAGTTGGAGTATATATTCCAGGAAAGGTGTGAGCGGGATAATTTGACAGACCGCAAATGCTTATGCTGGTAGTCGGGATATGCAGCAAGGAATGCCGGTTATTTAAATAGGTAATATTGTCATCGCCGGGGGCGACAGCCACTGGATTGGTAATGATCAAATCGTAATAATTGTTATCCAAAACTTTTTTCACAGTTAAGTCTCCTTGCTGTTACTGACAGTACGGTCACGGAGTAAGCAAATGACAGTGGCTGTCTAAAATTGGGATGTCCCGGCAGCGGTGCCGGGTTGATATGTATGTTAAATGATATGGAAGAAAAAGGAAAAATATGAAGAATGAACCGGCAGACCTATTACAAAAAGTAAAAACACCTGGAATACTTGTATTTACAAGAAATCCAGGTGTTTTTACCAGGTTAAGAGCAAAAAGCAAAGGAATGAAGGTTTTCCACACCAGAATTATTATGACAATTTATATTCGCTTATAATAATGGATTCTCCAGACGCTCCTATCATTTCTACTGAAATTGTGGTTATTGTGGCCTGAAATGTTTCACTGCACCTGGAAACATCCAAATAGGCGCTTTCTAAATCTTCCAATGAGCCTACCTTTCCAAGGGTTAAATGAGGAGAATAAGGATAACCTTTGTTGTACTCCTTTAATATTTGGGAATATAGCTTTTCATGGATCTGGCGGATAGGATCCTTTCCTTTAATAACATTTAAAAATAAATAATTCCCCAATTCATCAGGATGCTTTGAGACCCCATGTAAGGTGATCTCAAAGGGTTTCATATTCATAAGCTGACTGCATATATGTTGGTTCAGAATATCATTGCTGATGTTGCTTTGGAACGGAAAGACCAAAGTAATATGGGGTTTAACAAGGGCGGATAAGGGGTCATATTTGTTTCTATAGAAATTAATTACATCCATGTTATGAAACTCTGGAAATATCATGATTGTTCTTGTGATCATATTCATTCTCCTGACTGAAATCATATTTACTGTTGAAAAGTCAATGGAAGAACCATGTTTTGGTTAATACATCGGCCGATCATTGAAAAAAATAATATGGCAAGCAATGAGATCTCCTGTTTTTTTCTGCTTCTTGGACGGTTATTTTTGTTTTGTGTCATTGTTTTACGGGATGTGGCTGCAGGGTAACCTGAAAAATCTTCTTGAACCTTCCCCATACGTGAGATAATATATTATTTAGCGAGGTTTCGGATTAGTAAGGTTTCAGATTAGTAAGGTTTCAGATTAGTAAGGTTTCAGATTAGCAAGGTTTTAGAAAGGAACGAAATATGGATGATAAAAAGTGGCTTGAATGGGCCGTTGAATTGCAGGCAATCGCCCAGGTCGGACTGTACTATGCAAAGGATTGTTTTGATCAGGAGCGGTATGAACGAATCAGGGAGATTTCGGCTGAAATAATCAGCAATCAGTCAGAAATGCCGGTTGAAAAGGTCAAAGATTTATTTTGCTGTGAAACAGGGTATCAGACGCCGAAGCTGGATTCCAGAGCCGCTATTTTTAAGGATAACAGGATTCTTCTGGTAAAAGAGGCAGATGGAAAGTGGTCATTGCCCGGAGGCTGGGTGGATGTAAATCTGTCGGTAAAAGAAAATATCATAAAAGAAGTCAGGGAAGAGGCCGGCCTTGATGTCAGGGTTGACAGGGTCATTGCCGTACAGGATCGGGAAAAACATAATCTTCCTATCTATGCCTGCAAGGTCTGTAAAATTTTCATGGAGTGCACGGCTATTGGGGGTTCCTTTCAAATAAATCATGAAACCACTGACAGCCGGTATTTTTCATTGGAAGAATTGCCTCCTCTTGCAGAAGAAAAGTGTAATGCAGAACAGATAATGATGTGTTTTCAGGCTTTTTCTGATAAAAGGTGGAAGACCTTATTGGATTAAGCATGGGGCAGTTCCTGATTTAATATTCTTTGGCTGCTGGCAGTGATATCCGGCCAGCAGCCTTTTGGGGTTCATAAAACCGCCTGAATATTTATGCTCTCACAAGTGGTTGTGTACTGCACCGGAAGGAGCCGCCTAAGCTTCGGGAGATTTTGAAATCGATTGGTTCAACCGTGATTCCCCTGGATATTAATTGTTTCGCAATATATTCAAATTGAGGATCCAGGATGTATACAGATTCATTTACCGGAAGTCCGTTTACTGCTAAATGGGCAATGTCCTTATAAGGAACAGAAATTTTATCCCAGTTTTTCAAGGGGCCAGGAATTCCTTCTAAAAGGGCCTCCTCGCAGACGATCATCAAACCGTCCCTTACAAGGCTCAATGCACAATCCAGATGGAGCACATCGCTTTTTAAAGGCACTTGGATCACGTCATAGTCCCAGTGGGATAAATAAGACTTAAGCCAGAGATAGCCATGATGATTGGAGGCCAGTCCGGAATTTCCCACAAAAACAGTCTTATTTAAAATCAGGACATCTCCCCCTTCTAAAAAAGGACCAAGTTCGGCATCAAAGCCCTGGGAAATATCCGGTCTTGGAACAGACACATAAAAAGCGTCGCTGTGATAAGCCTCTTTCATAAGAATATTCCGGATCGGAAGGATTTCATTTCTACGATGGAAGAAGCGCAAAGAGCCTTCGATTATGGAAGATCCAATGGTAAAAAAAGGATCACGGGCAAAGAAATTGCAGCAGCCGTATTCCTTACCGGTTTCTTTTTCATATTCAGTCAGCAGCCGGGGCCGAAGAATCTCCACTCCGTATTTTTCAAGGACTTTTTTTAAATCCTCACGTTCCTTTTCCCACTGTGCCTGACGCTCCGGAAAAACGTCCTTGTAATCCTTTCCAGCGGTATCTATGCCAAAATATAAATTTAGACTTTCCTCTGTAAGAAATGCATTATCATCATTGATTTCCTCCCGCTCAGGAAAGATAAATTCTGATTGGGTTAAAACAACTTTCTTTAAGGGAGCAAATTCACTTTTTACCAGTATCATATCTTTTTTCATCACATATTAATTCCTCTCAAAACACACTTTTTCTTTTCCCATTATATGAATAATTTCAACGTATCTGCCGATTGAATCCATGATAGTGGTCATGGCTTATCTCTATAGCATTAACTTCTATAAACACTTTTGCTGTTTCATCCATGCTCAATGAGCCGCGTTTTTTACACAGGTGATATAGCTGATCATATTTTCATCGTCCTGTTTGCAGTAAGTATAGCCCAAATGGTCAGAAACCTGCAGTGCAAGGGTGCGGAACAAATCGCAGGCTGTGAAAACCGCATTCCAAAGGTTTTCAGAAGTGCCGTCAGAGTAGGTTTTTAAATATTTTTCATAAAGCTCCTCAGACAGATACTTTTTATAATATTTCCCCCACATTCCTGTTGAAACGGAATATTCATGGTTCATGGCGATGTGCCACTCTACCATTTTGTCAAGCTGAATGTGTACGACTTCCGTGTACATTCTCATTGCATAGGGAATTTGATCCCTTTTGATTCCCTTTGCAACGTTGTTTAAGCACCACCAAAATTCATTGCAGCATCCATGGTACATTTGTTTTGAGGGGCTTTTGATCCAGTAGCCGTTATCCCTTGACTGGGGGATCTGAGGCAGGATATGGTCCTTGTCCAGCAAAGGCACCGTAAGACTGTCGGAAACGTAATGCTCCATGGATTTTTCTTTGATCATAATATGCAAATCGATCCGGTTTCCGTCTTTAAATAAAATGAGCCAGCCATATGATTTGGTATAGTCACGGGCTGCGCCCCAGCCAAAATCATTGGAGTCCGGTTCCTGCACGACGGCAATCTCTCCAAAAATATTTATCCACGATTTATCCTGTAAAAATGATTGGGTTTCCGTAACGACAAAAACAATATCATAATCCTGATAAATATCTTTTTTAACGAGAGGATTTGCACGGGAGCCATTCATGTATACAGCTCTGACTCGTTCATCGGCTTCTGCAACCTTTAAGATCAGATCAAACATTTCTTTTTCGCTGCGCATGGTAAATTACCTCGTAAAATTAATAATAGAAACTTTTGTATGCTTATTCTATCACGGCATTTTGTGGAAGTAAAGAACAGGCCCGGTGCAGGATATGCCGGGCAAGGCTTTGCAACTACGAAAGGGGGCGGTCTCCTGCCGCCCCAGATCCATTTTAAACAGTTTCCTGCTTTTTCACAACGGGAATCCATATTTCACAAAAAACCTCCGGCTGACTATTTTCCGGATATAATTCAAGATCTGTCTCATCAAGCATATTATAATCCGAGCCTGGCAGGAACTCTTTGAATATCTTATCCCATGTTTCTCCAATGCATCCTTCATTGGTTCCTATGCATTGAAACACGGCCAAAAGGGTGTGTTTTACCACCCAAAGGCGGTATCCCTCTGGGATTTTTAAGCCATTATACTCCATTCCTATGCCGTAATCAAAAAATGGACTTTCTTTTGAAATGGGAGAGCATACGCCGTAAATATCGTGTTTTTTCGTATGCTTATTCAGCACATCCAAAACCCCACTTGCCCCGCATTGCTTCCAAAAATCCGGCCAAGTATGAATTGGAGGAGTTAAAAGGGATTCTTTGGTGATGGGAGGCTGAAGATTTCTTTTTATTATAGAAGATATAGGCTTAAATGTATATATGCAGATGCTTTGGCTGAGCATGTAATGATGAGCCGATGGCTGCTGATATAAAATTCAAGTATTGCTGCGTAAAAAAATACCGGAATCCCTTTTTATTTATAAGGAATCACGGCATTTTCACCAAATGATAGAGCGCTCCGGTAACAGGCCAGGGCTTTTCTGACACTTCTGGAAAGGCAATGCAAAGGTAGTGTGTAGGCGGTTAAAATGTAAAGGGTGGATATCCCCGGCATTTATAGGAAGGCAGATAGTCTATAAGGGAAATGGAAATAAAGTAAGCCTTTGATGAAGTTTATAACAAGTTCTGGCTCAATTACTGTAACTGGCCTGCAGCAGGGCACTCAGATGAGTGTGAACGGATGAATACCTGAGCTGTGGATTTGCAATAAAAGAGTTGGAAAATATAAAAAAGAAGGAAGGTTCCAGGATTCGCACCGTAAGCAAAGCATTTCAAAATGCTCCAAAAGACCGTAAGCAGCAAATCTGAAAAACTTTGATAAGGTAAAGGAAATATTTTAATGTAGTTATATGTAAAATTTAATGGATTTTAAAGTAGCCTTTATTTAACAACAGACTTAAGGACATTCCCATGATTAATCCGATTCCCAAACTGTTTATGATCGCTCCGAATATTAGGCCTAAACTGAGTCCAAGAGCTAAACAGTCTTCGTGTGAATTATTTTTATTATTTGAATTCAGCATTTATGTACCTCTTTAGCATTTTTAAATATTTTACATCAGTTATAGGGGTAAGTACACTGGTATTTTCTGAGAATGAAACCAGGATGCTGGTAGACTGTAGTCAGGAGCAGCCGCGAAAGCGGAGGCAAAACAAGTATAGAAATTATCTGCTGTGTTATTGGTGTCTGATAGGATCGTTTGAAATTTAACGTATTATTATACATTAGAAACTTAATATTGATAGTTAGTAGAAATCACTATATACTAATCTATGGGAAATAGAAATTCGATTATTATTAAGAATAATTCTAAAAAATACGGAGGTAAAAATGGACTTGATTCAGACGCGAGTACATGAACTGTATTGGAATGATGATATTAACTGTGCCAGAGCGATGCTGCTTAGTTTGGGAGAATTGTTTCAAATGAGAATTGAGAGACAAGCAATCAATGGGGCTATTGGATTACATGGAGCAGGTGGATTCAGAGCACAATGTGGTTTGGTTGAAGGTGCATTAATATTCATCGGGATTTATTATAGTGAAATGGGAAAAAGTGAGGATGATATAATATCCATTTGTTATCAATATGCAGATGAATTCACACTAAAATTCACTTCGTTGCAATGCTATGATTTGCGGCCAAATGGGTTTACGCTAATCGACCCACCTCACTTGTGTGAAAAAATAACTTGTGAAGCAATTGAATTTGCACGAGACTTTATCAATAAAATAAATAGCAGCAAATTTAATAGGAGTATTGTTTAACAAACTACCAACGATCAACATCAGGTTGTTGCTTTTTTGTACTGAAAATTTGAATTTGACGGATTATGGTATATTGAAAACTTAATATTGATAGTTAGTAAGTTTGGTGGTATTCTACTCATGTATTTATATAATCTTGAGTTATAAAGACGGGAGATCAGAAATGAGTATAAATAAAAGCAAAGCCGCAGTTCTGTTCGATGGTTGGGAAGAAGCGTTAATATGGTCCTGTTTGCAAGGCCATATGGGGAATCTGCTTTTGGATAACGATGAAAATCCCACTTCGGCAGTTATTGATATTGGCGATTTTTGCTTTTTCGCAGGCAATCCCAATCGTGCATTGTTGACTGCTGTAAATGGAGCAAAACTGCTGATACCAAAAGACCAGTCATGGGAGAAGCTGATAGAAGATTTTTATGGCAATAGGGTAAGTAAGATTTTTCGCTATGCAATTAAGAAAGAGCCGGATGTATTTGATGTTAAAAAGCTGAATGCTTATATAGAAACGCTGGATAATGGTTATGAACTAAAACTATTTGATCAGGAAATTTTTGAAATGGCACAAAATGAAACGTGGTCTGTTGATTTATGTTCCCAGTTCAAGGATTACGTTGATTACCATAACAGAGCAATCGGTGCGGCAATTTTGCATAAAGGGAAATTTGTGGCAGGAGCTTCTCCTTATGCAGTATATGATGGAGGTATTGAAATCGAGATAGATACAAGGCCCGAATATAGGGGCAAGGGTCTTGCGACGGTATGTGGGGCAAAATTGATTTTAGAGTGTTTAAAAAGGAATATCTATCCCAGTTGGGATGCTCATGATTTACGCTCTGTGGCTTTAGCAGAAAAACTCGGATATCACCTTGACAGTTCATATGTAACATACGAACTGACAGACAGGTAAGATTATGAACATCATGGGAAGTCAATAAAATGAATATACAAAAAAAACTACTAGCGGTTCAGTACTTAAGTTAGTAGTTTTTTTGCGGAATAATTTATTCGGGGAAATTGAGATTTTCTTAACAAGGAGCGCCCAACCTCATTGACCCAATAAAAGGAAAGGGCCTGTCTTTGGCCAAGTAAGAATAAATAGCCGGGAACCAGTGTTTTGGTTCCCGCTGGTTACTTTTCTAATTCTTTTCGGATCTTTGGTTTAATACCCCTGCGATCCATTTCCTCCAGTATTTTTTCGAATTCCTTTGCCGGAGCCTCTGGAGTTTCAAAATTTTCACTGTCTTTTTTTAGGAGATCAAATTCTTCAGCCAGTTCCTTTTCTTTTTTTGTATCCATAGCTATCACCTCCAGGAGGATTATAAAACAATTAAGGATGATGATTTTATGATGCAGTTACCGTAAACGGAAATTTAGAGACAGTTGTATGGCTGTCAAGAGTATAGAACAGGTAGAACTAAAAATATTGGTAAGGAAAATAAAGGGTTTTCCGGGGTGTAGTTTCCGTGGGTAAATATAAGGGAAAGCATTATAAAATATACACAAAAACATAGGAATATAACCTTGTGATTATTACTGAAAATTAAAGTTTTATAAAAAAATCTGACAGAAAGGGCCTTTAAGTGATAAAATATAATTATACTAAAGAATAGGAGGGGAATGTAATGAGAAGAATAATAAGTGTTTGCTTACATCAAACGATGAAATTCGATGCAACAAATGATGCAATCCAGAACAAGAGTTGAAGATATATTTTAGTAAACTTGACAATAAAAAAAATAAATATGAGATAGGGAAGCAGAAAAAGGAAATTGGTGGTACAATTGAATTGAGATCAGGAAAAATACACTTCCTATAAGACAGATGGTTATATAGGATATTAACTGTTTGTAACATACCAGAAGAATAGCTAAGCTCTTCTGGCATTTTTGTAAGAAGTCGAAGATTTAACAATAGGAGATGTGAATATGTATCAAGTAGGTGATTATATTGTGTTTGGTAGTAAAGGGATCTGTAGAGTTGGGAGTGTTGGTACTTTAGATATGGCCGGTATTTCAAAGAATAAGATTTATTATACCCTATATCCTTATTTCAAAAAGGGAGGAAAGGTATATACTCCGGTTGATAATGATAAAGTAATCATGAGGCCTGTAATTACCAAAGAAGAAGCATTGGCGTTGATTGATGATATAAAGAATATTGATTCATTGTGGGGTGCTGATGAAAAAAGAAGAGAATTTGAATACAAAGAAGCATTAAAAAAATGTGATTGCCGGGAATTAGCCAGGATCATTAAAACAATCTATTTACGGAAACAATCCAGATTAATGGATGGTAAAAAGTTAACATCAGTAGATACAAAGTATTTTCAATTAGCGGAAGATAATTTTTATGCAGAATTAGCCGTCTCCCTTAATATGGAGGTTGAAGCGGTAAAGGAATTTGTCATATCCAGAGTTGAGAATTTAGACACAGAATAAAATAATGGATGAAATCGTGATGCTTAACTGCTTCCGGGAGATATCCTGCTTTATGACAGCCATCATTGGGCTATCAACCTTATAGCCGGGTAAATGGTCAAGACGGTAAAGAAATCCGGCTGGTATCAGGACGAGGGTGGATACAGCCGGCAAGATGGCTGCGAATAAGGTGACACTTACGCCGAACCAGAACGGGGCGCTGCAGTATCCAGGGCTGCTATAGGAAAGTTCGTGTTACATTACGTATTGCATAGTCTCGAAAATGCAACATGGATCCAAGGATATCCATATTTTACGAAAGTAAAAACACCGAAATTCCTTGTAAATACGAGGACTTCCGGTGCTTTCTTATCTTATGTAAAAGTGCGGGTAACAGGACTTGAACCTGCACGGTCTCCCACCAGAACCTAAATCTGGCGCGTCTGCCAATTCCGCCATACCCGCTGGCAACAACATAGATGATACCATTTGAAATCAAAAATGTCAAGAAAAAGGAGGCATTTTCCTATGGCAGATATTAGACAAAAAAGCAGATCCGTCGTTGGAAACGCCACTGCAATGGTTTATAAAATCTTCAGGGCTTATCTCCCGGAAATTTCATTCTCTTATAGAAGCATCACAGCCCTATAGAAATCAGGCTCATTATTATCAATGTCATGGAGCAAACCTCATCCTGCGTAGGGAGCAGTGGAACGTCCGTATCCTCTTCCTGCTTGAAAAAGAGTAATGGAGCCAAAGAAAGTTCCTTCTATTATGAACACCTATCCATTAACATCAATGGGGGCATTATCCTTTTTCCATGTTTCAAGCTTACTTAAAACGGTGCAGCACTGGAAAAATCCCCACGCTCCCTTTAAATTAATAGGATATAAGAAAACAGAGAGGAGCCGCCGTAGGAACGATAAACAACTTTTATACTGCTTATCTTCTTTATTATTGAAAGATTCTCTGATTGGCAAAGAATTTATACCATTGTGGAAAATGTTTAACAGATGCTTAAAAGACTTACATTCATTTAAAGCCATAAATGAAGAATTAATTAAAGAATATATGAACGATACCGTTTTTTAAGGCTTAAGTAAATCACCTCCCACTGCGGATATAAATGCATTACCAAAGGGAACAGGCAAATGGCATAGGAATAATATCAAAAGCGGTTTATTTAAGAACGATAATATAAAAAATATAAAAGCACTGAAAACATTAAAAAGCTGCAATCCATAGAACAACAATCACATGTCTGTACTGCATTGTACTATGTATCGACCTTTAATATAATGTTTTTCAACATTAATTAAAAAAATGAAAAATAATTGTTGACTTTTATCGGATGCTTTGGTATGATGTAACTCGCCGCTGAAAACGGTGGCAAAATTCCTTCCAAAACACATCGATGATCGATGAGAAAGTTTTGAAGAAAATGAAAAAAATGGTTGACAAAAACAACCGGGCATGATATCCTTTAAAAGTTGCTGCTGCGACAGTGACACGAAAAAAAGCACTTTGAAAACAGAAGATTGAACAGTATGTAAAACCCTGAAAATTCTAATAAAATAAGCCATGTTTGATGGCTTTGAATGAGAACAATTCAGAACAAATACAAGCAATTGTATACGAACCAAACAACAAGTAAAACGGGAAAAAAATTAGCTAGTTAGTTGATTTTGACCCCGGATTGAACCGAATGGCAAGTCCAAGCGGTACGCTCATGAAGCTTTGCTTCATTCGCTACCATTTGCTTCGCAAATGTTCGGAGATTTGCAAAAAAGTCCTTATGAAAGCTCGCTTTCAACAGACTTTTTCACCAATCACCGACCGCTTTCAAAGACTGTATGCTT
>NZ_BRYH01000054.1:0-517 GCF_054772055.1 Lacrimispora brassicae
TCCAATGAGCTCATTGAAGCTCAGGACAATCATCGGCTGGTTCGATTGGAAAAACAGATATCCAAAGCTGATTTGCTGATTATTGATGAGCTGAGCTATCTGACCTTCAACCGGCATCAGTCAGAGCTACTATTCAAAGTCGTGGCAGACCGTGCAGAGCGGAAAAGTGTCATGGTTTCAACAAATCTACGGTTCTCCGAATGGACTACCATGTTTGAAAACCAGACCATGGTAACTGCATTAATTGACAGGCTTACTTTCCGGTCGCATGTATTAAATATGAATTCGGACAATCCTTACCGTGCAGAGCATGCCGCTGTGGTATCTGATGACGGAAAGGAGGAATCTGTTCATGAATAACCTACCATACAGCCAGCTGTATATAAAATACCAAGAGGCGCTTGAAACCATTTTTGATCAGCAGATAGAGATCAAAGAACTGAAACAGGAAATCAATGATTACTGCCAAGCACTTGATGAATTGACAGATGTTGTTGGTACAATGTAATAACATATG
>NZ_BRYH01000055.1:0-183887 GCF_054772055.1 Lacrimispora brassicae
TCCCGAAGATCTGTTCAGAGCATACGACCGGCAATGGAAAAGATAAAGGTATATGCGAGAGGCTGGCTTAACTATTACGGAATAGCAAGCATGAAGAACCCTATTGAGGATATCAACGGCTGGCTCTACCATCGTATACGAATGTGTATATGGAAACAGTGGAAGAAGCCTAAGACGAAGATGAGAAATCTAATAAAACTAGGAGTGTCCAAAGACTTAGCATATGTAACAGCTAATAGCCGAAGAGGTCATTGGTTTGTGACACACACAATGGCGGTAAATATAGCTTTAACAAAAGAAAGACTGACATGCAGTGGCTTCTATGATTTAGCCAATGCATATCAGTCAGTGCACGTCAACTATTGAAAGCGCCGTGTACCGAACGGTACGCACGGTGCTGTGAGAGGACGGCGGTTAGTCACCGCCTCCTACTCGATTATCCAGTTAAAGACCCAAGGATCAATTTGCTCTAAGTGGAATAGAGTCTCCCAATAATTGTAAATTAAATTATTAATTTTGGGTTGACAACAATTTTAAAATAAGCTATATTTTTATTATAATTTAGGGTGTTACCAATCGGGCATTACCAGACAATTATTCTTTTAAGGATATTGTCTGTTTTTTGTTTCAAGAGGATTTATATTATGTTTCTGCTTAATTTAAAAACGTAAAAGTGAAAGAGGTGAGATTGGATTGAAAATTTTACAGCCATATAATAATAATATAATTCTTGCTGAAGACAAAGGACAGGAAATCGTTCTTATTGGAACCGGTATTGGTTTCGGAAAAAAAGCTGGTCAGGAGGTGGATATATCAAAGATTGATAAAAAGTACATTTTAAACGCAGATAAAAAAGATCTGATAAATCTGGAAGTACTGGACAGCATTGATGAGAATTTGATTATTGAAGTACAGAGAATCCTGGAATCCATTGAGAAATCATCATGCTTTCAATTAAGTATAGGAGGCCTGGTCTCATTATTGGATCATCTGGATGCTACAATTAAAAATCAAGGCAAGGAAGAGGAACATCCTCTCAGATGGATTGTTAAAAGAATTTATCCCAATGATTACGAATTGGCAAGAAAAGTTATCCGATCTTTGAATGATAGATTCAAGATTCATCTTAATGATTTTGAAATTACCGCCGTTGCACTTCACTTCATTAATAATGGTTTCAGTCAATCGCTGAATGAGACTATGAACACAACGGAGGTGATCAATAAATCCATAAATATCATTGAATATTCCGGTGCGTTTGTTCTGGATAAGAAATCAATAAATTATTCCCGTTTCGTTACCCATTTACGCTTTTTAATGAAACGCCTGGAACTTAACGAAGATATTAGTAATGAAGATGATAATCTTTACAACGCAATTTATGATTGTTCAAGCTGTATCATTCATGAAACAACCGATAAGATTATTGAATATCTGCAATACCAGTTTGAAAAGAAAATTGGTAAATCGGAAAGAGCTTTTTTAATGATATATTTGAACAAGCTTTTAACTGAAAATAAATAATAGGGAGTCACTTTAAGTAGGCTATACCTGTAAAAGAGCAATTTCATTTGCGTCTTTTTCAGGTATTTTTTATTTTAGGAGGTAGCAGAGATGGATTATAATAATTTATCCAAAACTATATTAAAAAATGTAGGTGGAGAAGAGAACATACTGGATGTATATCATTGTATTACCCGGCTCAGATTTCATTTAAAAGATTCTTCAAAGGTAAATGAAAAAGAAATAATAGATTCTGAAGGAATCGCCGGAGCTCAATTTAAAGGAAGAGAATTTCAAGTCATCATTGGGAATGATGTGAAAAATGTATATGAAAATCTTGTTTCTCACATGAATGGTTCCAGAAAACAAGATGGAGAAGTAAGTGCTGAAAAAACAAATATCATGACAAAGTTAATGGATACTTTAGCAGGAGTATTCGTTCCGGTTTTACCGGCAATTACAGCAGCAGGTATGGTAAAGAGTGTTTTAGCATTGTTATTAGCTATCAAGGCAGTTTCTGCAGAGAGCGATATTTATCAATTGTTCAATATATTATCTGATGCTGCTTTTTACTTCCTTCCATTTTTGCTTGCTGTAACATCGGCACGAAAGTTTAAGACCAATGAATTTTTGGCGCTGACAGTAGCCGGTTCATTGATGTATCCAACAATTATAACAGGGGCAGCAAATAGCGATGTCTTACATGTGTTCGGTATAACAATCCCATTCATTAATTATTCTGCTTCTATTATTCCGATTGTGCTGAGTGTATGGCTATTAAGCAAGGTATATCGATTTATTGACAAAAGGACACCGGAAACAGTACGGCTTTTAATAGCGCCAATGCTGTCACTGTTTCTTATTGTTCCAATCTCACTTGGATTATTGGCTCCGTTAGGTAATTATGCAGGTTATTATTTAGCCAGCTTCCTTACATGGATTTTTGCAGTTTCCGGTCCAGTTGCGGGACTCATTTTAGGGGCAACAATTCCACTGATCGTTATGACGGGTATGCACTATGTAGTGAATCCAATAGTGCTGCAAAACTTAAATCAATTAGGCTATGATTTTATTGCCCCATTATTCTTTTTATGCAATATTGCACAGGCAGGGGCAACATTGGCTGTGTTTACAAAAGCAAAAGACAAGAAGCTGAAATCACTGGCTTTATCTACTGGTATTTCCGCTATATTTGGCATTACCGAACCTGCAATGTATGGCGTTAATATTCGTGAGAAAAAACCGTTTTATGCGTCCCTGATCGCTGGAGGCATCGGAGGTTTTGTGGCAACGATGTTTGGTGTTAAAGTCTATGCTTTTGTTATGCCGGGAATCACCGGGATCCCCGCTTACATTACCCAAGGCGGAGATAATACAAACATAGTCGTGATTCTTCTCAGTCTGTTAATTACATTTGCTTCCTCTTTTGGATTAACCCTAATTTTATGGAAAGATAAGAACATAAATATAAAAGAAGAGCCGCAAACAGTTCCGGAAGAAACAGTGAATGAAGAATTTGTTCGAAGCCCTATTGAAGGGGAAATTGTACCGCTTACAGATGTTCCGGATACAATTTTCTCCAAACAGATTGTTGGACTTGGGGTAGCAATCATACCGGAAATCCGGGAAATCCGCGCACCGTTTGACGGACAAGTAACAATGATATCGGAAAGCAAACATGCAATCAGTTTAAAATCCAAAAGCGGGATCGAATTGTTAATTCACGTCGGCATTGATTCTGCAAAACTTGGTGGTGAAGGCTTTGAGGTAAGCGTAAAAGCAGGAGATGCTATAAGAGTGGGTGATAAATTAATGGAGGTAAATTTGGATTATCTGAAAGAGAAAGGGATAGACATTATAACTCCGGTACTTGTAACAAACGCCTCCGCATTTAATAGAATTGAACTGCTTGGAGTAGGAAGTAAAGGAAATTGGGAAACGAATATTATTGCAATATCATAATTTTATAGGAAAGGAGAGTATTGATGTATTTGAAACTAAATACATGATACAAATAAAAAAATGATTACAGGATTTCCAAATGATTTTTTATGGGGAGCTGCAACTGCAGCAAATCAGGTGGAAGGAGGATATAATGAGGGCGGTAAAGGGCTTTCATCATTTGATATTGTCCCTTATTACGAACCTGAGGATCGTAAAAACCTGAAAGTTCTTACTTCTGATGTGACAGAGGAAGATTTTAAAAAAAATAAGGCTGGAGGAGCGGAAGGAAATTTTCCCAAAAGGCGAGGTTCCGATTTCTATCATCAATATAAAGAAGATATTAAATTGTTTGGTGAACTGGGACTGAAAGTCTATCGCTTATCCATTTCATGGGCAAGGATTTTTCCTGATGGCCTGTCAACTGAACCAAACAAAGAAGGCTTGAAGTTCTATAAAAATGTATTTTCTGAGTGTAAGAAATATGGCATGGAACCTCTTGTAACGATGTCTCATTATGAAATGCCGGTAGATATTGTTGATCGATTAAATGGTTGGGAAAGCAAAGAAACAATTCATCATTTTGTCAGGTATGCAAATGTGATTTTAAATGAATTCAAAAACGATGTAACATATTGGATTATTTTTAATGAATTAAATATGACGGTTTTCAGTCCCTATACAGGCGCAGGAATTTTACAGGAAAGGATTGTTTCCAAAAATATTGAAACTGCAAAATATAAAGCGATCCATCATCAATTTTTGGCGGCTGCAAAAGTAATAAGTATTGCCAGATCGATCAGCCCTAAGTTTAAAATTGGCTGCATGATCGCTCGCCTGGAAAATTATGCCGCTACCTGCAGACCGGAAGACCAGTTTTCAGCATTACTGGATGACCAGTTAAACTGTTTTTTCTTAGATGTATCTGTACGTGGGAAATATCCCGGATATATGACGAGGTTTTTTGCCGAGCATGACATTGAATTTGAGATTACGGAAGAAGAAAAAAGATTACTGGCATCAAATACATCAGATTTCATTTCTTTTAGCTTTTACAATACTTATGTTGCAAAGTATGATGATACAGGAACCCGTGTATCCGGAAATCTGGTTGATAGCGAGCCCAATCCATATTTAAAGACAACAGAATGGAACTGGCCCATCGATCCCCTTGGATTTCGAATTACACTGAATCGATTGTATGATAAATATCAAGTACCACTTTTTGTAGCGGAAAATGGACTTGGCGGGAATGATAAATTGGAAGAGTCTGGGGCTGTGCATGATACATATCGTATTGAGTATCTGCGTGAGCATATTGCTGCGATGAAAGAAGCGGTAAAAGACGGTGTAGAAATATTTGGGTATACTGTTTGGACAGCAATTGATTTAGTAAGTTGTGGAACCAATGAAATGAGTAAACGTTATGGATTTATTTATGTTGATGCGGATAATTACGGTAATGGCAGTTATAAGCGCTTTAAGAAAGATTCTTTTGCCTGGTATCAAAAAATCATTAAATCCAACGGAGAAATATTATAAAAATCAATTAAAAAGGGTGCTGCTAAATCAACGATTGATCTGCAGCACCCTTGATTTTCATAATTTTGTCATGCTCATCCCAGGTTCATAAACCGCATACTGACTGCGGCCATGTTTCTTCGCATGATAGAGAGCAATGTCGGCTTTTTCGTATAATTCTTCAAATACGGTTCCATCTTCCGGGTAAGCCGCCGTTCCCAGACTGCCGGAGATATGGGCTTCCGGTTCTAATGCGCTGCCTATTAAACTGCACAGGTTTTCCAGGCGGGCGTAAAGATCCATGCTGTAAGCCACATCCTTTAATAATATGATAAATTCGTCTCCTCCCAGCCGCCCAAAAATGTCATCCCGCCTTAAGGCGGATTTAAGCCTTGAGGCGGCGCGGTGGAGTGCCTTATCTCCAAACTGATGGCCGTAATTATCATTCAACTGTTTGAAACGGTCAATATCCAGCATAATGAGGATGTGATGACCCTGGCTGTTTTTTAATGTGCTGCGTATGGCATGTATGGCAGTTGCCCTGTTTAGCAGCCCGGTCAGGGAATCCTGTTTGGAAAGCTCCTGAAGTGTCAGAGCCTCCCGTTTGGATGCATCAATATCCTTAATGAGGATAAATGCCTTAATGGTATCGGTATAGGGATCAGAAACGATCTGAACCAGGCCAAGTCCCCAGTAGACATTTCCGTCCGGCCGCAAACGCCGATGCTCCAGCCGCAGGGACCGGTTTCCCCGATAATAGTGGTAGAGCAATTGGTTTTTGTTGAAGAATTTTAGATACATCTCCCGGTCTTCTTCAAAAATGTGATGCTCAGCGATATAGTTCATGATGCTGGAAAAAGAATTGGTGACATATTCCGGCATGGTCTGAGTCATTTCACCGATGATCTCTTCAAATAAGTCGAATTTTAGATTATATTCGTAATAGCCGATGCAGCCTTTTTTCTGTTCACGCATGTACTCCATCCATTTTTGATAAGCCAGTTCTTTTTCATATTGGTCCGTAATATCCTGGTAGGATATGATTCCTCTGAGAGGTTTTTGATCCTCAGTATACACCAGGGAGTAATGAGTAGAAAACCAGTGATAATCTCCTGAACCTGTTTTTAGGCGTGTAATGCACTTCCCCTCGGGCACCCCCCGCTCCATGTTCTGATAAAAATCCAGAAGATCGGTGACGCTTTCCTTGTGTACAATGCCGTTTTCAATAAGAAATTCCGGGGAGAGAGGCAGAGTGTAGGGGAAGGGGAAGGTTCTGGAAAATTCAGGCGAAGGGGAAAGGGTTCTGGAAGGAATGTCATAGATGCTTACAAGGCAGCCGGAATGCCGGCTGGCCAGCCGGTATTGTTCTTCACGGATCCGTAAGTGTTCCTGGAATTTTTTCATACATGTGATATCAGAGATGGCACAGTACAGTAATTCCTCCTCAGGGATATAATTCAGTTGCAAGGAGCACCAGACACAGTTTTTTTGCATTTTTGCTTTGAATTCCAGTTCAAAGCTCACTGCCTGGTCTGTTAAGTGGCTGCGTATTTCTGTCAGCAGCTCCGGATATTCCGACTCACATACCATGTCCTTAAGAGAAGCAGGCGCTTGGAATAATGCCTTTATCGCCTGATTGGAATAAAGAATGGTAAGGTCTTCATCGGTTTTAAGCTTCAGTATGCCGCAAGGGATGCGGTCTAAACAAGGTTCTTCGTTCATTGTTCACTTTCTCCCATAAGTGCTTTTGAAAATAGAATTAGACTTTATTATGAATATATGAGGCATGCTGTCAAAAAATGCACAAAAAAAATGAATATAGTAGACTTTAGAAAATAAATGATCAGAAATATTGATCCGGTAAATAAAATACGGCACAGCCAGAGAAATAACTGGCTGTGCCGCTTTGTGAGTTCAGCGGAGAAGCATCATTTTCGGTACAGATATACAGGTCTGCCGCTTTCCATTTTCCTTTGAGGCTCCCCCTGGATCAAAGGCAGGACATATTCCAGAAAATCCGGGGTGACATCGGTGCCATTGCTGCAGATCCATTGGGAGGGGAACAGCTTTTCCTGATTGCACACCTGGCTGACATCAACCGTGGTGCATTCCATGGAATAAGGAGAATTTCCTGTGCGGCAAAAGGCGACCATCCTTCCGGTAATACCGTTTAAAGCGGCTTTTACTCCTTGTGAGCCTGCCTGTACGGATTCTTCTATATCGGTGGCAGAAGACAGCATGCCGCTGCAGCGCTGGCTTACATTCAACTCAATGGAACGGACCTTTACGCCGAAACGGTCGCGGACAAAATTCTCCAGCATTTTACCGCTTCCGGTCAGCATTTTATGGCCAAAGGTGTCTAAACGGACTTCATCTGCATATTCGCATATGAATTTACCCTGGGCATCAGAGAGTCCCTCAGAGATACAGATAATAACGGAATTGTTTTTATTAAGAGCAGATTTTACATCCGATGCAAACCGTTCAAAGTCAAAATCCGTTTCAGGAAGGTAGATAAGCACGGGATTATCCCCCTCAAATTTTCTGGCCAGGGCACTGGCAGCGGTGAGCCAGCCTGCATGGCGGCCCATCAGCTCGATGATGGTGACGGACTTTTGCTGGTAGACAGAAGAATCCAGAACGATTTCCCGGACAGTGTCAGCCACGTATTTGGCAGCACTGCCATATCCGGGAGTATGATCCGTTAAAATCAAGTCATTGTCAATGGTTTTGGGAACTCCGATGAAACGGATGGTGCTATTGTGATGGGCGGCGTAGCGGGAAAGTTTGCTTACCGTATCCATGGAATCATTGCCGCCGATGTAAAAGAAATATCCTATTTCCAAGGCCCGGAATTTTTCAAACAGAGCTGGATAAAAGGGAGAAGACAGATCGTCAGGGAGTTTATAGCGGCAGGAACCTAAATAAGCAGCAGGTGTTAATTTCAGAAGTTCCAGTTCTTCTTCCGTTAAGTCGCCGGTTAAATTCATATAGTTGCCGGACATGAAGCCTTCTATGCCATTGATCATACCGTAAACCCGGCCGACTTCAGCCTGAGCCATTCCTTCCTTGATGACGCCGTAAAGGCTTGCATTGATCACAGCGGTTGGTCCGCCGGATTGTCCTACGATTGCATTTTTCTTCATGTGTAATATCCTCCAAGTTTGCATATGCCACAGGCACCTTCCCTATTCTATAATAGAAAGAGTTTCTTTGCAACGGTCATTTTCCTGATTTACCAGGAAATAATTGGCCCATAAAAAGGGAGGAGCCGGTGAAATGTGACTTTCACCGGCCAGTTATGAAAAAAAGTTTTTAATTTAACAAGTATTGGAGTTCTTCTTGTTACTGTCTTAAGTATAGCGGATAGATGTGAAAAAAGTTTGTAGAAGATGTAAATAAATTTTGTACGTCCTGTGAAAAAACTGTGAATGAAAACTATAAGGATTTCATAAGCGATTATAGCCGTTATATGCGTTATTGCTTATTATTGAATAAATAACCTGCTGGAGCAGGAATCAACTACCTTCAGACAATGGATCAGGAGATTGGTATTTCCTTGGCAATACACTGGAAGGACTTCCGAAAGGTGCCTGTTGGCATACAAAAGATAATGGAGCTCAAGAAATCCGGTATGTAGATTCGCTGAATGGTATATAAACAAAAGGCGAGTATCCAAATAGTACGGACTCGCCTAATTCTGTCTCCTAAGTTCGTAGAGCAAACTTAAATTGTTCCCCTTAGTATTTACATGCACCCTCAATAATGATAGCAGCCAGAGATGAATTGTTAATGGTCGTTATACCTGAAGTAGCCCCCTCAGTTTGAGTAGCTACAACACTATAGAAACAGCATTCATCACAGGTTGTATCACAATCACATACAGAAAATGAGAAGGTATTACCATCCGTAACTTCAACAAGGGGTGAAAATGTCCAAATTGGCCCTAGGGGAATAGGTGTCATTTGATTTCTGCATTGTTTAAAAATCTGGAAATTAAGAATTAGAGATGCAGCGGTAGTAATGATATTACTTGCAAATTCTAATTGAATACATGGCTGGTTCATACCTTTTGTTTCTACATTTACAGTAGCTAATGTAAATGCAGCTCCGGCAGGAGTCTCAACAGGAAGTGTTACAGGTCCTGACGATATCCCGCATTTTAAGCGTGTTCTATTAGGTTTAAGAGGCTTTGGGATCCTCTCAAATTTGCAAATGCATTTACACTCACTGCATTTATGATCACAATCATAACATATTTCTCTATCTTCGTATTCATCACTGTATTCATTGGCATTCATGAAAAATCCTCCTTATCCTGATTTTACATTTCTAAAGAAGTTGTCTGAGTTCTTATAGTCTATTATATTCTAAAGCTAATTCTTCGTGATTTTAACCCTGATATTTTAATGGTGCAGTAAAATCAGGCATTATAAAGATGCCTGCAGATGAAGCTGATGATGAATAAACAGATATCGAAAAAAAAGGTGGCCTAAGATTAAAAAAAGGGGACTTGTCACTCAGTCCCCCGGAAAATAATATGCGCTGAAAAGGTGTGAGACGCATATTGAATTCTAATTTGTATTATATAAAAGTAGGAAAATTACCCCTATTCTTATTTTCTTGTTATGATGAGGTTGATTGGCTAACGTAATTACTGATGGGGACACCACGGCCGTAGCTAAACTTGTTAGCCAACTCTCATTGTCATGCATTGGATTCCGTAAGTTGGAACGCAGCTCGGCTCACCTTATATTTTCCCGAGTTTCGGATTATCATTGTTTCATGGAATAATCTGATATGAAAATATTGTTTTTATCTAAAATAATAACAGAGTTATGACGGCAGCAGATTGTATTTATCTGTGCTGAATTTAGCAGTCGCAGCCATTGTCGTTAATAATGGCACTGAGTGTCGCATTACTGATATATGATACAAGAGTAACGACAACAGTAACAGTAATTACGACAAAATAAGTGCAGCAGCCACACGTACATAAATCATTATCACATACAGTAAAATTAATGGTATCAGCTTCTGTTGTAGCAACAGCTCTGGTATACTCATAAATTCCGCTGACCGGAATGGGTGTAGCCTGGTCTGAACACTGTTTAAAGATTTGAAAACTAAAGCCGTCTGTTGCATTTGTGCCTATATTTGCAGTAAATGAAAGCTGGATGCAGGGATGCTCGAACTCAGAAGTATCAATGGCTAATGTTGCAATTGTTTCTGTTGTGCCTACTGCGGCTAAGTTAGGAAATGCAACAAATCCGGGGCATCCGCATTTTAACACAGTTCTGCTTGGTTTTACTTGTTTCTTCTCGCAACAACATTCATCGAAGTAGTAATCGCATTCACATTTTTGACTCATATAAAAACCTCCGTTATTTAGGAATTGGATTCATTAAAAGTAATAATTATAGTGATTTCCCCTGTACTTTGTACAATATTATATTATGATAATTCTTAAAGTGTGAGTGGTTTTGGTAAAGGTACCTTTAAAATGGCATTCTTATTAATTTACCGTAATCGACAAGAAAATGGTAAAAATGTGGTCTATATGAAATAATACTTGTCATTAAGAATAGATAATGAAAGAAATAGTCTTTACGGGAAACAGGATATTGGGATGCAGTGACCTGGGCTGATTTATGCATATAGTGAGTTGCTTTCCGAGAGCGATGTGATGATAATAAGAGCCTGCCTCACAGAATGATCATTTTGCAGAACCAGACAAGCCGGTCAATAAGTCCGCAGATGTTTTTTCTTATTTGCTATTTTCCATAGGGTTGACTAAGTAACAACTTTACTGATATAATTAAGTTGTTGCTTTGGGCGGGTTAATAGAGCAGAAAATAATAGAAGAAGCATATGTGAATCTTATTGTTAAAGATTCACGGAAACCATTTACCCAGCCCTGATCTGACATTATAATCCTCCATCATATCTTGAATTTATGAATATTAATAACGTTTCATTTTCCAACAAGCAAAGGCCCGGTGCAGGCTGCCCGGCAGATAAAACTGCAGGTTTGTTGAAACACTTTGGAAGATGTATTGTCCAATCATCCCGCAAAAGAACTATTAAAGTAAAATTTGAACAAACCGCTGTTTGTTTCGTAACAATAGAGAAGCTTTCATTTTTCGTTGTAAAAATCTCCATAGGAAGTTTTTTTTACGGAGTGAATAAAATATGTAAGGAGACATTTAATGGAAAAAGACAAAAAACGACAGGTATCACTTGAAAGAGCAGAGGAATTAAAGGGGCGGATCGAAGATTTTTTAGAAGCTCGTAAGAGGATTCCAAAGGGAATGGACATGGAAGAAGAGTTCGTTAAGAGGAAAAACAAAATATTAGAGGTATTGGATGCCACAGAAGAGAACTGGAATGATTATCAGTGGCAGTTAACCCATAAGATAACGGATGTTGAGACCTTAAGTAAAATCATTCCCTTAAGTGAAACAGAAAAAATGCGCATCAAAAAGGTTGAGAAAAAATTCAGATGGGCGGTTTCTCCGTATTATTTAAGTCTGGCAGATCCGTATGACAGATATGATCCTATACGGTTGTTATCAATTCCAACCTATAAAGAATTGGATGATTCCTGCTTAGACCTTGATCCCATGGGTGAAGAATTTACAAATCCCGCAGGCTGCATCACAAGGCGGTATCCAGACCGGTTAATCATTAATGTGACCAATGAGTGTGCCATGTATTGCAGGCACTGCCAGAGAAGAAGGAATATCGGTGAGGAAGATGTCCATAGGTCTCGTAAGATGATCCTGGAGTCCATTGATTATATAAGAGAAAATGAAGAAATCAGGGATGTACTGATCACTGGCGGGGATGCCCTATGTCTTTCTGATGAGGACCTTGAGTGGATGATAAGGCAGCTAAAAGAGATACCTCATATTGATTTTATCCGACTGGGTACCAGGAGCCTGGTAACCATGCCTCAAAGGATAACGGATCAATTATGCTCCATGCTTAAAAAATATCATCCGATCTATATAAACACTCATTTCAATCATCCCATAGAAATTACAAAAGCGTCAAAAGCAGCTTGTGAAAAACTGGCTGATTCCGGAATTGTCCTGGGAAACCAGGCCGTATTGTTAAATGGAATTAATAATGATAAGTATATCATGCGAGTGCTCAATCATGAGCTGCTCAAATGCAGAGTAAGGCCTTATTACATCTTTCATGCAAAACATGTTCAGGGAACCGCTCATTTTAACACATCCATTGAAGATGGCATAGAGATCATGGAATACTTACGAGGCTATACTTCAGGCCTGGCGATCCCGACATTTATAGTAAACGCTCCCAAGGGACAGGGAAAAACCCCTATTTTTCCCAACTACATTGTATCCCGGGGACCAGGGTATGTTCAGCTCAGAACCTGGGAAGGAAATATCGTTAAATATGAAGATCATGAAACAAAGGATATTCGGAATTACCTTGAATCTTAAATAATCATTTGAATTTGATGATTTTGTTTTCCCATCATAAAAAGCAGCCTCCTAACACGGTTTTATAAAAGTATTATACCGTGTTAGGAGGCTGCTTTTGCTATTTTATCAACAGGCATCTGATATGAAGATTTTTTTATCTGTGCTGAATTTAGCAGCCGCAGCCATTATCAGTAATAATAGCGCTGAGTGTTGTACCAATATATTGATCTAAAGTAGGGATAACGGTAACAGTAACGACGACTAGATAAGTGCAGCAGCCATCCATACAGGAATCACAATCACAATCGCATACAGTAAAATTAAAGGTATCAGTTTCCGTTGTGGCAACGGCTCTGGAATATTCATAGACTCCGCTGACCGGAGTGGGTGTAAGCTGGTCTGAACACTGTTTAAAGATTTGAAAACTATAGCCGCTTGTTACACTTGTATAAATATTCGCAGAAAATGAAAGCTGGATGCAGGGACGCTCTAATTCTGAAGTATTGATCGGTAATGTGGCAATAGTCCGTGTTGTACCGATCAAGGTAGCAACAGGAAATGCAACAAATCCGGGGCATCCGCATTTTAACAAAGTTCTGGTTGGTTTTCCGTATTTCTTCTCACAACAACATTCATCGCAGTCGTATTCGCATTCACATTCACATCTCTGACTCATATAAAAACCTCCGTTATTTAGGAATTGGATATTATTGAAATTGATAACAAATATAGTGATTTTTACCTGCATCTTGTACATTATTATATTGCGGTAAAATTTAAAGTGTGAGTATTTTTGAAAAAAGGTATCTTCTAAAAGGCATCTTTGTTAATTTGCCAGAGGTAATAGACATGAAAGTGGTAGAAAAAATGTCTACACGGGAAAAATATATGATATAAGGAAAGAAAATATAAAATCCAGGCATTTACCAATAGTGCCGTTCCCGTGAATCTCAAGACCAGCCGGCGGACCATTGTCAAAGAGATTGCAGAACTGACGGTGGACACCATCAGCCTGTAACAGGTACAGCAGATTTTCTATTTTCTGCATATTGTAGCAGGAAGAGGAGATAATAATCCAAAAATAAGATTGGAGAATTATGGTTTCCCCAGTGATGCCATTATAAAAAAATGGAAAAAACATTAGCATTTCATGACCTTGTTATCATATTGTGCGGGATAGCAATGGGAACAATTGCGCGGATCGCCACCCTTCGTATTGATACACGTCAAAATCCCAGTTATCCTACCGGCGGTTTTATCAGCATCGTAATTGGCATTCTGGCTTCTGCTTTGGGCGCTGTTGCAATCCCCTCTCTGCTAAACAAAGAATTTACGGCTGTTACGTTTATTGCCTTAGCCATCCAACACTTCCGGGATGTGAGGAAAACAGAAAAGGAAAGTCTTGAAGATCTGGAAAAAACAGAGTATTCCAAAAGAGGGGCTGCTTATATTGACGGTATTGCCAAGACCTATGAATCCAGAAATTATTTATCTCTCCTCACATCCCTGTTTGTTGTATTGATTTTAAGCATTTTATCTTTGGACAGTCTGCTATTGAACATGTTGGTTGCCTTGGTCAGCGGCCTTTGTATTATTTATTTCCTGACAAGATTAACAAAGGGCAAGTGTATCGGTGATATCTGCAACATAAAAGAAGGAAAACTAACCATAGATCATTCCGATTTGTTTGTGGACGGTATGTATGTAACCAATGTGCTGGGAACCAGAAAAAGCCGGGAAATATTTTTAAAGGAAGGCATTGGCATTGTCATAGAACCGAAAAGCAGTAAATTCAGAATTACCCTTGAGAATTATGGACAGAGGCAGGCCATGCTCTTTGAGGCTACCAGGACCTTTGGCGTGAAACGGTACAGTTTTACCAGAAAAAATTATACGAAAGGAAAGCTGCTGCTGGCCTTTGTGCCAATTGTCCGTGATCCTGACGCCATCATAGACGTCATTAAAAAAACACCGGTATTGGAAAACAGCAGGAAAATCAATACGATTATGGATATTGATATAGGAGGAGGTATTAATGGGACAGAGTAACCCGGAGATATTAGTTTATATAACAGATAACAAAGAAAGGATCATATCAGGCGATCCTTTGACCCTTTATATCCCTGATTTAGAGGAACGTGAGACCTGTCTGACCGATTTGGGGAAGGCGCTTCGCGCCAATGTGGTGCAGTTAAAAAACGGCGACCATATATTAATAAGCAGGTAGAATATTTTCAGGAGGCGGCTAATGGAAACCCAGTTAGGAAAAGACACGGTAAGAAAAGAGGCAAAAGATAAGGTAACAGGCGCAGCCAAATATACAAATGATATGACCGATTCCCCTATGCTTTATGTCAGATTATTGACAAGTGTTCATGCTCATGCCCGGATCATATCCATAGATACCGGGGAAGCATTGTCAATGACGGGGGTAAGGGCGGTCATTACGGCCAAGGACCATCAGATCCTGTGCGGCACCATGTTTCGGGACAGGCCTCCCTTAGCCGGAGAAAAAGTGCGTTACTATGGGGAACCGGTTGCAATGGTTGTTGCAGATGATGAAATGTTGGCAAAGGCGGCTGCGGGGAAAATACTTGTAGAGTATGAACCCCTGCCGGTTGTAAATTCTGTGAAAGAGGCATTCAAAAGGAATCCTGTTATTATACATGAAGATCTCATGTCATATACAAAGGCCACGGAGGAAGTCTACCCTGTAAAAGGCACTAACATCTGCCACCATCAGAAAATCAGAAAAGGCGACATGCAGATAGGATGGCAGGACAGCGAAATCGTTGTAGAGGGCAGCTTTTCACTGCCTCAGTCTGATCATGCTGCCATGGAAACCAGGGCAGTCCACTGCATCGTCATGCCGGATGACAGCGTAATGATAAAGACCTCATCCCAGTGCCCCTATGAGGTTAAGGAATTGATCAGCAAATACTTTAATATTCCCGAAGGAAAGGTTATCGTCCAGGTTCCCTTTGTTGGCGGCGCATTTGGAGGAAAGGCATGTGTACAGCCGGAGATTCTGGCGGTGATCGCTGCAATGAATGCAAAGGGAAAATGGATCAATCTGGCAAATACGAGAGAGGAAGATCTGGTCACTTCCCCATGTCATTTGGGGTTGGAAGGAACAATCAGGCTGGGAGCTAAAAGAAACGGACAGATCATGGCGGCGGAAATGATCTTCCAGATAGATACCGGTGCATATTCGGATATTTCCCCTAAAATAACGAAGGCTATTGCGGTGGAGTGCGCCGGCCCTTACCGGATACCCAATATCCAATGTGATTGTTACAGCGTATATACAAACCATCCGTATGCAACCTCTTTCCGGGGATTCGGACATGAGGCGCATACCTTTTGTCTGGAAAGAATGATGGATAAGCTGGCGGCCGGGACAGGGATGGACCCTTTTCATCTAAGGCTTTTAAACCTGGTCCATCCCGGTGATTTGACCCCTACCCAGGTTAAAGTCACCGCCAGTAATACAGGCAATGGGGCAGAATGCCTTGAACGATTAAAGACGCTCATTAACTGGAAGGAAGGGGCGCGAATAGAAGAAGAAAATGGCTTGGTAAGAGCAAAAGGGATCAGTTGTCTGGTCAAAACCTCTGATACTCCTACGGATGCAGGAGCAAGCGCTGTTTTAACCTTTAATTCTGATGGAAGCATAAATCTGGATTGCGGTGCTGCCGAGATAGGGCCGGGAATGAAGACAACGGCAGCCCAGTTATTGGCGGAGAGAATGAAAATAAATATTGATGATGTTTATGTAAAACTGGATGTAAATACTCAGTCAACACCGTATTTATGGAAAACAGTTGCCAGCATGACTACCTTTTTAGTGGGACGCGCTGTTTTGAATGCGGCTGATGACGCCATATCCCAGATACTGAATTTGGCATCAATTACGCTGAGGTGTCCGCCTGAGGATCTGGATTTTGAGAACAAGATGATTTTTGTAAAGCATGATCCAGAGCTTTACATCATGTTCAAAGACCTGGTCAAGGGCTATAAATATCCCGATGGCAATTCTGTCAAGGGGCCTGTCATTGGGCGGGGCAGCTATATTGTGAACCGTCTTACGCCCCTAAATGAGGCATCGGGACAGGGGAGACCAGGCCAAAGCTGGACCGTAGGCGCCCAGGCTGTTGAAATTGAATATGATACCAGACAGCATACCTACCGGCTTTTAAAGGCAGCTTCCGTTATCGATGCGGGAAAGGTTTTAAACCCCAAGAGTGCAAGAGGCATGGTTATGGGCGGTATGTGTATGGGACTGGGGCTTGGTACCTGTGAAGATTTCACCTGCAATGAAAATGGAATTGTAGAAGATACAAGTTTCCGCACCTATAAAATGATTCGTTACGGAGAAAATCCGGAATATCTGGTTGATTTTGTAGAGACGCCTCAAATCGATGCACCTTACGGAGCCAGAGGTATTGCAGAACACGGCATTATTGGAATACCTGCCGCACTGGCAAATGCCATATCATTGGCGGCTGAGATAGATGTAAACCGGCTTCCTATTACGCCTGAATTCATATGGCGGGAAAGGTCGAAATTATGATACCTTTTGATTTTGATTATTATAAACCGGAAAGCATGGAAGAAGCATTCGACTGTTACCATGATTTGATTTTGAATAACAAAAAGCCTCTTTATTATGGAGGCGGTACGGAAATTATCAGTATGGCCAGAGTAAACAATATAGAATTTGATGCGGTCATTGATTTAAAAGGAATACCGGAGTGCAATGAGCTTGAGATAAGTGACGGGAAGTTCAGGATTGGAACCGCACAAACCCTTACGAATATTGCGGAGTACAATGCATATCCTCTGCTGTCCCAAACCATAAAACGAATTGCAGACCACACCATCCAGGGAAAGATTACCATAGGCGGCAATCTGGCCGGAACCATTAAGTACCGGGAGGCGGCTTTGCCATTGATGATCAGTGACTGTTCCCTGCAGGTGATGACACAGGGTGGCTTGGTACAAGTACCGTTTTTACAGGCATTCAAAGGGAAACTGCAGTTAAAAAAAGGAGAATTTCTTGTATCCGTATTAATAGAGGAAGAGGATCTGAATTTGCCTTACAATCATGTGAAAAAGACCAAAATAGAGAAAATAGATTACCCGTTGATCACCATGGCGGCGTTGAAAAATAAGAAGGCAGTAAAAGCGGCAATTTCCGGGTATGGAGATAATCCGATCATTCTATCTGAACGGATCATAAACCATAAATCATATAGCACGGAACAGAAAATTACTAAAATCATAAATTTAGCGCACAATGACTGCAAAGGTGATTTATCAGGAAGCAGAGAGTACCGGGAATTCGTATTAAAAAATATACTGCAGGAAATGTTTAATAATTTTGAAAAGATCGGATGATCTTTTTGGGAATTGAGGGATTGTATGTATTTGTCAGGAAACAGCGTAATAGTTCTTAATGTAAACGGTGAGGATAAATCCGTTATGGTCAAGCCTGCCCACACCCTGCTTCATGTTCTCCGGGAAGAGCTGTCTTTAACCGGGGCCAAAAGCGGCTGTGAAAACGGAGACTGTGGAGCGTGCACGGTGCTGGTTGACGACATGCCTGTCAAATCCTGCCTGATACTGGCGGCAGAGGCAGTGGGTCATAAAATAACAACCGTAGAAGGGCTGAAAGACGCTCCAATACAGGATGCATTTATAAAGAATTGGGGATTTCAATGCGGTTATTGCACTTCCGGATTTCTGATGGTTTGCCATGCATTGGCCAAGCACGTTCCAAACGCCGACGATCATATAATAGAAGAATGGTTACAATCCAATCTATGCAGATGCACCGGTTACGAGGAAATTGAGAATGCCGTAAAATCAATATTATCAGGGAATTATAACTGAAAAAACAGGCGTGTGTTTTGGAATGATATTTAAAATAAAGGCACTTTATTTAGACGGAGCTTTGAGGAAACAGTTTTTATATATGTGATTCACGTCTTGTCTAGCCATCCCATACAATATGATATAACTATGAGAAGAGGTATATGATATGGGATGTTTTAATTTTAGGTCAAGTGGTTGTAAATGCAATAATAATTGCAACAACTGTAATAATAGCTGCAATAATAACTGCAGCAATAAATGCAACATCGATCCTTGTGCGGAAGCAAAAAGAGAGGCATATTGTGCCGGCTTCAAAGATGGATGTAACGATCCCTGCTGCAGGGCTAACAAACGATAAACGCGGCTGATAGTAAAATCAAGCGGGTATCCGGCATTCGGAACCCGCTTTTTTGAGATACTGCCATAACTGCCTCCCATTTCTGCAATAAGGCGGCTGCAGGAAAAGTTTTCTGCCGTGAACTTTTACATTCACAAATTGCAGAATTTGCTGTTTTATGATATTATAATTCCAAAGTTTACCAACAGATTTTATAAATCTGTAGAGAGGACTGACGTTTATGGGAAATAAAAAAGGTATTATAGCCGAATTTAAAGAATTTGTTTTGCGCGGGAATGTAGTGGATCTGGCAGTGGGTGTCATTATCGGCGCTGCTTTTCAGGCAATTGTCAATTCCCTGGTCAAGGACATCATATCGCCTTTGATCGGAGTGATTACCGGAGGAGTGGACTTCTCCAGTAAATTTGCCCTTCTGTATAACGCCCCGGAAGGTGGGGATGTTTCCACTCTGCAGTCTGCACAGGCTCTTGGGCCGGTGTTTGCTTATGGTTCCTTTATTACGGCTGTTATCAACTTTTTTATTATGGCTGCCGTTATTTTCATGATGATAAAGGTGATCAATTCCCTGCGTGGAAAGAAGCAGCAGGCAGAGCCCGCTGCTCCTGTGGACAAGGAGTGTCCCTATTGCTTCAAACGTGTCAATATCAGTGCCACCCGCTGTCCCTATTGTACAAGCCAGCTTGGAACACAGCAGGAAACCGTGGAGCAGGACTAGGGGAATAGAAATCCGGGTTTTGATAAAACCAAAGCATTTTTAAAAGAAACCAATGCTCATAAGTTGGTTTCTTTTATTTTAGGGAAATAGGCCGGGAATAAGGCTGGGCCTGTAAATTACAAGATCTGGGAAACCCGTTCTAACAAATGATACATATCCAATTGCCCATACCCCCATATATTGTTTGGGTAATTGTAGGCAGGGTTTCGCTGGGCGCCTCTCATAAGTATGCGGCTGACCTGTTCGCCTGAAATATAGGTGAAATTGCCTTTGCCCTGGCTCCATTCAAAGATGATGGCACAAGCTCCCGCTGCAAGGGCTGCAGAAGCGCCGGTACCTGTTAAGGTTCCATATTGGTTTTCCGGAACCGCACAGGGGATCTGGTAGCCGGAGGATGCAATATCTGGTTTAACAAGGCCGCTTCTGGTGAAGCCTCTTCCTGATGTATCCAGGATGTTGGAGGTTTGCTGATTGTAGGCGGTAACGGTCAGAGTACGCCTGGAATTGCCGGGAGAGGTTATGGTGGTATCCGGATTGGAATTTAAGAAAAAGGTTCCATTTGAGATTAAATCTCCGTTGGGCAGCCAGGAATGAAAGGAAAACGATTCATTTTCCAGGCTTCGGACGCGGAAGTACCAGATTCCGGGAAGGGGATTCTCAAACCGCAATAAAATTAACTGGTCTCCGCCTTCCCTTTCAAAGAGCATGTTATTCACCCAAACCACGCTCTGGCTGCTCTGAAAAACAAACTTCTGGCATTCACTAAAGGTAGGATTGACAGGTGGGATGGTTTCCCGGTCTGGTGCGGAGATTTCAATAGAAAGCCTTCCTGGAATGTGAGCCCAGAGCTCCATGGAAAACTGCCGGTCAATCCCTGCTATATTCAGTTGAAAATCATTGAAGTAGGGTGTAGACATGGTTTGGTTAAAATAATGTCTGCTGTTGTTTCCTTCGTTCCCGGCAGATATGGAAACACACAGGTCAGGCTGCTGAACCAGGTTTTCCAAATAGGTGCCCAGGACCCCTCTTCCGTCATGGCTGCCCTGGCTGCTGCCCAGAGCAATGCATATGACAACAGGACGCTTCAGCCGCTGGCCTATGCCGGCTAAATAGCGTATTCCAAGAACAATGTCTGATTCCTGAAAGCACAGCCTGTCTTCGGGCACAGAAAATATCATCTTAAGATTCTGCTTGGCTTCTTTTAATTTCACAACGGCCAGTTCTGCATTTGGGACAAGGCCGCTGAAGTTATGTTCCTTATTGGGAGTGCCTGCGGCAATGCTCGCTATGGCCGTACCATGGCCGATGATATCGGTTGAAGGAACAACAGAAAGAGGATTATCATAATGAAGCGCATCATTTATGTCAGCTTTTGTATATTCCGTACCAAAGGTAAATCCTTTAGGAGGCTCCCCATCCTGTATGCTCTGGTCCCATATGCAAAGAATCCGGCTTGTTTTATCATTATTCATGAATGCAGGATGCCGGTAATCAACTCCTGTATCTACAATTCCGATGATCACTCCCTGCCCTAATAAACCTAAATCCATATTTTCCATAGGATTTCCTTCGCCGGAGGCCTGAGGGGAGATAGTAGAAGTAGGGGTATAAAGGGATGGAAAAATATGATAAGGGTTTTGGCCGAGATCGCATGGCTGCCTGTTTTTTTTAGATACATGCAGCAGAGAGAACCTGTCATTCAGCAATGTGATATCATCACCGATTCCAACGGATGGTACCACTAAATTACTGATAATAAAGTCGTAATAATTATTATCCAGTATTTTTCCCATAATTAAGTCTCCCTGATAAGATCTAGTTAAAACATATGATATATTTTATGCGGTAATGTTCCTTATATGAGCACTGCCGTATGCATTTGGCTGCTTATTGCGCTATTTTCGTTTTGTCTGCTTTTGATTTTTGGGAACGTGTGTACGATTCCTTTTCTTATGCTCATAATAGGAACCCTGCTGCATAAAATATATCATATGTGCCAGTAGTGCAGACAGGGAGGCCTGACCATGCCAAAAATCTTGGATGATAATTATTATGACCTGATCATCAGTAACGTTATGATTCCCACATATGATACCGGAGATAATATAACACATATGGATTTAAGGCATTCTTTGGCTCATATCCCTAATGATTCAGTGAATCCCTGCGACCTGGGAACCTATCCATATAATGCATTTCCTTCCATATTGACCCTCAGTTCTACCGTCAGTCTTGAAAAATCCGGTATCGGGACGGTTCAGAGGAACCCTTATCTGGCCTTGTTCGGGCGGGGAGTTATTGTGGCGGTCATTGACACCGGGATCGATTACCAGCATCAGGCATTTTTATATAATGATGGAACGACCCGTATTCTTTCCCTGTGGGACCAGACCATTCAGGACGGTGAGCCGCCGGAGGGATTTACCTATGGCACCGAATACAGCAGAGAGCATATTAATGTTGCCTTAAGGTCGGAAAATCCATTGTCCATAGTGCCTTCGGTGGATACCAATGGCCATGGGACCGCAATTGCAAGCGTAATTGCAGGGAAACCCAGCCTGGAACAGTCATTTAGCGGTGTTGTCCCGGAAGCTGACTTACTGGTGGTAAAATTGAAGCCGGCAAAGAACAGCTTAAAGAAAATTTTTTTTGTTCCAGAAAACATTGAATGTTATCAGGAGTCGGATCTGATCATTGGAATCAGTTACGTGACCTCGGTTGCCCAAAGGCTGAACCGTCCCATTGCCATATGCATTGCAATGGGAACAAATCAGTCAAGCCATGACGGGCGGGGAGCCACCAGTTTCATTACCAATTATCTGGCACAGCAGCCTCAGACCGGTATAACAATTACCACCGGCAATGAAGCAAATAAACGCAGGCATTACTTTAACAGCACCACTGGGGAACCTTTTCTCAATGATTTTGAATTAAGAGTTGGGGAGAACGACAAACTGTTTGCCATTGAATTATGGCCCTTTGCTCCTGCAAGACTGTCTATAGAAATAACCGCTCCAAACAGAGAGACAACGGGGCAGGTTTTTCCGGCGCTGGGAGAATGCAGAAGATTTGCCTTCGTATTTAATCCCAGCGTTGTATGGATTAATAATTATATTTTTGAAGAAGAGACGGGGGACCAGTTGATCTTGATGCGTTTTCAAGATCCCCTTCCCGGAATCTGGACCATACGGGTGCAAAACCTTGATAATGGACCATTTTCTTTTCATACATGGCTGCCGTCAGGAGACTTGATTTCGGAAGAGACTTTTTTTATTAATTCCAATCCGGATACTACCATAACTTCTCCGGGGAATGCGACCAACCCTCTGACAGTTACCGCCTATAACCAATTTAACGACACCGTACTGCCTGAATCCGGAAGAGGTTATACGAGAACCGGTTTCGTTAAACCAGATATAGCGGCACCGGGATATGAGCTTACCTGTGCGCTTCCGGGAAACCAATATGGAAGCATAACAGGAAGCGGGTCTGCGGCCGCCCAGGCAGCAGGAGTTGTTGCCATGGTTTTTGAATGGGCTATTCCGAGAGGAAATTATACCAATATTACAGGAAACGATGTGAACCGTCTGCTTATAAGAGGGGCACAGCGAAGCAGCGGGATTACTTATCCCAACAATATCTGGGGATATGGCCAGATTGAAATCAACAGGCTCTTTGAAAGGCTTACAAATATTTAAAGGGACAGCGCTCAAAGGATCTTCCCATTCTATTAAAAACGGGACATCCCGCAGCTCGTTTTTATTTTATCATTGAGGTTATTGAAAACATCAGATATAATAAAAGTGCTGGTTTAAGCCTGTCCTGAATCCGGCGCCGGTTTGGTTTACCGGCATACGACGGCTTTCAGGAACGGTTTAAAAATAACGGATACTGGAAAGAGGAGAAGGAATGGAAGATATGAAAGCCCCCGGGCTGGAAGCGTTTGAAAAAACGGCTGAAATCAGCGAATTCAAATGGTATATTTTCGATATGATTTATGAAGGAATGGAACAGGATGGAATTGAAAAAAGTAAATTCAGCCTGGATAAGGAGGAGCCGGATGCGGTCTGTTTCATCATAAGGGATGGAAATCTGATTGTTTGCGGCAAAGGAGGAGCCTCCGTGCAGCATCATAATTTTTATCATGCTATCTGTGACTTTTTTAACAAAATTTATGAAAATGAAGAAAAGGCAGAAGCGGCGGTGACCCGCTTCCTCGTGAGAACACTTGATCTGCCGGCCCTGATGAAAATGCCCAGCCGTTCCATGCTGAAGGATCAGATTTGCAGATGCCGGGAGGAGATGGACGCCCTGGAAGAAAAAATAAAAAAGGAGCCGGGGAAAAAGGAGGAAACCAGGCTTTCTCTTAACAGGATTTATTTAAAAGGATTAAATGAGAAAATGGAAAAGTATTATGGGGAAAGGATATAAGAAAAAATAATTTTTGTCTTATATGAATAAAACATCCGGATTAGGTCATAATAGGATTATACCAAAGATGAGTGAATACTTATCCTCCCCTTTTTAATGAGAGAAGTCCCGTAAACAATGTTTATATGGCTTCTCTCATTTTTTATGCCATTGGGGCGGAAAAATGGCAGAACAAAGCCAATTTTTAGCCTCTTTATTCATTCAAGTCCTGTTATACAATACCAGTTTGATTATGGATAGATATGCCTGATAGCCGCACTTATAAACGCTGCAAGTCCCGGTGTGTTTTTGTCCAATTCTTCTTTATGATTCAAATACGCCTGTCCGATTTTATGAAAAGTTTTATCATCACAGGGCATCACCATAGTTATTAATTCCCTATAAACAGCAACTGCCTCTTTTGCCCCTAAACTCTCCGGGCCATCCTTCATGGCTTCGCGAAACTTTTGTATGGCCCCTGTACTAAGAGCAATGATCTTACCAAAATCTATGTTCATTATATTTGAGGCGTTTTTCAAAATGGATACGCGGCCCAGGAGTATACCGCTTTTCACTAATGGAAGAAAAAAACCGCTTTCCATTAACTCTCGGATTTCATTTGCATATGTTTTCTTCAGTACTTCAAGTCTTTTTTTATCAAAATCCCTTAGCATTGAAATATCAAAATCATCATTCAATATCCGGTCAACTGACAGTAACATTTTTTGTAATTGAGATTGTTTTTCCAAAAGAATTTGTTTATGCTGTCGCATTAACTCTTTTTTCATTTCTTTTGGAGTTTCAAGCAACAACCGAATTTCGTCAAGGGAAATGCCAAGCTCTTTATAAAATAGAATGCTCCATAAGCGGCGCAAACTCTCGTCATCATATTGGCGGTAGCCCGATTCTTTTACCGCGCTGGGCGGTAATAATCCGATTTCATCATAATATTGCAAGGTACGGCGGCTTACGCCGGAGAGCTTACTCACTTCATTTACACTTTTCATTTTACCGCCTCTTTCTCAATTCTATAAGTTGAAAATTTTTTGATTATTTTTCAAAACGTTTCAAAAACTCTTGACTCGAACGCTACGTCATAGTATATGCTCTCATCATAAGTGAAATGCGGCGTTTTGTAAAGCAGAAAACAATGAACAAAACTCCGCACATAATGAGGAGGATTTATTTATGATGAGTGAGAATGAAAAAACTCCGGAACTTGAGCCGATTCCAAAGAGCATTATGAACATTGCCTGGATTTTGGTGCTTGGAGCAGTTATGCCACTGCTTGATTCAACAATGGTCAACATTGCCATCAAGCACTTGAGTAATGATTTCAGTATCGGACTTGATTTAATTCAATGGGTAATTACGGGTTACGTGTTATCCATGGCAATTTCAGTGCCCCTTGTTGGTTGGATGGTTCAACGTTTCAACGGTAAATGGTTAATGATTGGCGCCAATATAGTATTCTTAGCTGCTTCGGTTGCTTCGGGACTTAGCGGGAGTATCCATTCATTGATTATTTTCCGGATTGTTCAAGGCTCCAGTGCCGGCTTTATTGTGACATTAGTAACTACCTTGTGTGTTGAAATCGCCGGAAGGGATCGAATGGGACGTATGATGTCAACCATTGGTATCCCAACGGTATTGGGTCCAATCCTTGGTCCGGTTATTGGGGCTGTGATTGTCCAATTTTTATCATGGCGTTACATTTTCTTTGTCAACATTCCAATTGGTATTTTTGCCATCACTTTGATGATCATGAAGCTGCCTAACTTTACGCCATCTAACATTAAAGCCAAATTCGACTTCATTGGTATCATTTTATTAGGTGCCAGTTCAGCCGCCTTAATTTATGGGATTACTAAAGCAGTGAAGAATGCTACATTTAACAACAGCACGACCATTGGTTATGTTGTTGCCGGGATCGTAATTTTAGCCATCTACACGATTTACGCTGCGATAAAAAAGGAAGAAGTGATTCTCCCATTACACTTGTTTAAGTTGAAAAATTTCAGCGCCGTCATGGTTGGCTTGTTCCTTGCAGGAATTGCTACCAACGGTCCAATGCTGTTATTACCTTTGTTTTTCCAAAACATTAAGGGCTTCTCAGTTTTAAGCGCTGGATTGATCTTGATTCCACAAGGGATCGGTATGTTAGTTGCTCGTCCATTGATTGGTAAACTGACTGATAAACTGGGGGCGCGCAATGTTGTCTTGGTAAGTTTAACATCAGCCATCGTTGGCACGATTCCATTTGTATTCTTCCATGAAGCATCTTCACTCATTGTTGTGAGTGTTGTCTTGTTTGTTCGTGGTATGGGGATCGGTGGTATCACCATTCCAATGATGACTGATGCATACACTGGTATGGTCAAACAAGAAATCGCGCAAGCCAGTGTGGGAACCCGGCTCATGCAAAATATTGGTGGTGCGTTTGGTTCAGCAATGCTTGCAACGGTTGTCAGCCTTTCAATCCAAGGTAAAGAACCAACGATTCCGCTCATGACCACTGCTTACCACAATGGTTTCAAGTTAGCCTTAGTCCTTAGTTTGGTATTGCTCATTCCAACCTTGTTCTTAACTAACAAGAAATCTAAGAAATAATATATTCAAATGAAATATCAATATCAGTATCAGACCGTGTAGACTTGTTTTCAAAAAGGATTGAATGGAAAGTAAACCTGCAAAGGAGTATTGTTTAATGGAAAAACTAAGTAACGGCAGTGGTGCCGTGATACAACTGGATCGCCTTACAAAGACATTTGGGGAATATCATGCTGTCAACAATGTTTCATTAGAGGTAAACAGAGGTGAGATATTCGGATTTGCTGGCCTGAATGGAGCTGGGAAATCCACCACAATCCATATGATGCTATCGCTGTTAAAGCCCACTTCCGGCAGCGTTTATTTGTTGGGGGAAAAGGTTGGCTTCGGAAGTTACAGGCTATGGGAAAAGGTTGGCTTTCTTGAAGAGGCAAGCTATTATCCCGGACTTACGGTGGAAGAAAATCTGGACATTGCCCGCCGTATGCAGAGGCTCCCCGACCGGCAGTGTATCACTCATATTATACAAAAGCTTGGTTTGAAAGCTCACAAGAACAAAAAGGCGGAGAACCTTTCTCTGGGAAACAGGCAGCGTCTGGGGCTGGCAAAAGCTATGATCCACAATCCCGAAATTTTGATTTTAGATGAACCGATCAATGGTCTTGACCCTGCCGGAGTTGTGGAAATCAGAGATACACTTTTAGATTTATCCCAAAATCACGGTGTGACTGTTTTTCTTTCCAGCCATCTTCTGGAAGAACTTGCAAAGTTGGCTGACAGAATTGGCATAATCCATGAAGGAAAGCTGGTGCAGGAAATCAAAATGGCACATCTGGAACAGTCATTAAGGAAGCACTTGGTTCTCGGTGGCCGTGATAAAATCGCTATTAAGCGCATACTCTCGGAACATGGGTATGGTTTTGAGGAAAACGCAGACGGACGCTTTGTCCTTTCAGAAATCAATGCCACAGAAAAGCCTGAAAAACTTAATGAATTATTGGTGCGTTTAGGTCAGCCACCGACACAGTTAAACACAGTTGCCGAAGATTTAGAGAGTTATTTTTTAAGAACAATTAAAAGCACAAGGGGGGCATACTGATGAATATTTTATCTTTTGTTTACTGTGAAATTCGTAAAGTATATAAGTCAAGCGTCTTCTGGGTTGTAACCGTCGCGTTTACTATGCTGCCGGGTATTTCCCTTCTCAAATATTTCAATGCTGTAAACATAAGTTGGGAGTTATATTTGGCGGATATCCTAAAAAACTTCACTTCACTTTTCGTGATTGGGTTTGCTTTCACTACCTGTTGGGTTTTCGGACGGGAGTATACGGATAAAACTATAAACGATTTACTGGTAAAGCCGGTATCCAAGCTCCATATAGCGATATCCAAATTTATAGTGATTTTCCTGTGGAACAGTCTGCTGACCATTATTATGTTTACGGTTGTAGTTTTGATTGGCGCTTATATTGGTCTGATTGGCGGCACATCCACACTCATCTTGAATTATTTTCTTGTGTTTATGGCAACCTCCCTGCTCACTATGTTTGTCAGTACGGTAAGTTCCTTTATGGCTAATGTTACTAATGGATACCTTGCGCCAATTGGTCTGATTTTCCTCATTGTGATAATTATCAACATCGTTGAAAATATGGGGCTTTCCCCTTATATCCCCTGGACAATACCGAAGTTGCTTTTTTCTGATGGAGTTCTTAGACCGATAAGTATTTTTATACTCGTCATTACAGGAATAACAGGGTTTGCCGGAACGGTCGCATGGTGGAGATTTGCGGAACAACAATAGATTACTTTTTATTTGACTTTAGAAAAGAAATTAAAAGAATAAAAAGGAGAAAATTTTATGGGTTCAATGATCACAGTAGATGAGCTTGTTAAAAAATACGACAAATCAAAAACGCCGGCGGTCAAGGGTGTGAGCTTTGAGGTGGAGGAAGGCGAGTTTTTTGCTTTCCTCGGCCCGAACGGAGCCGGGAAAACAACTACAATCTCCATCTTGACCACCACGCTTTCCAAAACCTCCGGCAGCGTGACTATTGCCGGATATGATGTTGAAAAGGAAGCAAAGCATGTGCGTGAAAATGTTGGTATCATCTTCCAGCATCCCAGTCTTGACCCGCAGCTATCAGCGGAGGAAAATATCCGCTTCCACGCCTGTTTATACGGTATGTGCGGTTATCGCCCCACCTTCAAAATGATGCCCCACCTTTACCGGCAGCGTGTCATGGACTTGGCGGAGATCGTCGGCATACAGGACGCCCTGTTCAAGCCGATCAAGAAATTGTCCGGCGGTATGCAGCGCAAGCTGGAGATTATCCGCAGTCTCATTCATGGGCCGTCCATCCTGTTCCTTGACGAGCCGACGCAAGGACTGGACGCCATGAGCCGCAGAAGCCTGTGGGAATACATCAACCATGAGCGGCATGAAAACGGAACGACGATATTTTTAACCACTCATTATATTGACGAGGCTGAGCATGTAGATAAGGTTTGCATTATCAATCACGGACAAATCGCAATGACCGGCTCTCCTGATGAAATGAAGCAAAGCCTCTTAACGCAGGAACTTATCTTAGACGCAGATGACAGAGGACGGCTTATCAATGAACTTTCGGATATGGGGCTGTTCCACCGTATCGACAGACATGTTGTTGTTCCGTATCAGGACATGACGGCGCAGGAGGTCATCGCCCGTCTTCAAACAAAGCTGACGGTACTCAAAATCGCGGAGCCAACCCTTGAGGACGCTTATGTGGAATATCTTTTGAAAACGGGAGGCGTGGAAGCATGAGCGGGCTTGTTATGAAAAGAACCCCCTCCAAATTTTTGCGGGAGATAAATTCTGTCGTCACCATTGCAGCGAGGGAGATTACCCTGACTCTCAAATCACCGGGAACGATTATCATGAGCCTTGCCATGCCGACTGTGATGATGGGGATGCTGGGCGGCAGTTTGGCGCAGAATATGGCGGGCGGACTTGGCTTTAATTATGGCCAGTTTATGATGGTGGGCATGGTCGTCAATATGTTATTCATGACGACAACCATGAATATTACATCGCTTGTGGATGATCACACAACCGACTTCACACAAGAAATGATGATTTCGCCCGTGTCGCGCTATTCCATTATCATCGGTAAGATATTTGGCTCCTCCTTCGGCGCGATTATCGGCATGATTGGCACGTTAATTGTAGGGTTGTGCATGGGCATTACCCTGAGCCTGGGACAAGTGCTTATGCTGCTCGCTCTTTCTCCGCTTATGTGCCTGTCGGCAGGGGCGCTGGCCGTGATTATTGTCGGGCTTATTAAAAGCAACAGAATGGCGAATATCGCTGTTATGCTCGTCATCATGCCGCAGATGTTCCTTTCCGGCGCGCTCATCCCCATCGGCAATTCCAGCGGCATACTCTTGGTTCTGAGCCGTATGATGCCCATGACCTACTGCCTTGACCTTGCGCGCGCGGTTGTCTATGCCGGAACACCGGAGTACGCAAGCGTCGTGATGTTCAACCCGATGATAAATTTTACTGTTATTGCTGCGCTAACGGTAATATGCCTGATTATCGGTACTTTCTTCTTTGCCCGTTCAGAGAAAAACAGATAATGTGACTATAATATTGTGGAAACCTATAGATGGAATATTTGAATGAAGTAGAACATATGTTTGCATTTGCGGTTTATTTGTGTTATAATGTAAATAGGCTGATAGACGAAAGCGTTGAGGCTGTCTGTCTGAAGATAGAGAGCGGCCCTGTTCACAGACAGCCGGGCCGCTGAAAAGAGATTTATCCGGAAAGCCGGAATAACCGTTCTCAGCCGGAAACATGAAATTTTAATTAGAACCACTATGATGTGGTTTTAATTTTTAACCATCAAACGAACATTTGTTCTGCTATGAAAGGAGATTCGCGTATGATGATCACAAGAAATAACTTAAATGAAATACTGTTTGAAAACCAGGATGCAAGGCTGCTAATAGAACGCGTAGTTTCACATACGCAAGCTACCTTATATTATTACCATGATATTGAGATCACAGTAGAAAAGGCATTGGAGATATACAACCGGGCGGTGAAGGCTGAAGGGGAAGATTCATCCTATTGTGTGTCGTTCCTGGATTTCTCCGGAGAAAAAAATAAATTTTTGCATTCAGGAAGTGTCTGCTAAAGGGCTCTTTTGACATGGATTTCACCGGCGATATTGTAAGCAGCAGGGGCTCAAAGTAACAGCTTCTGTTATGGTTCGTCATATCGGGGGTTTTAATGAAAATTAAAACAATTCGAAACGGGATGAAATGATAAAAATTATTGACATAAATCATATAATTATGTATAATTTATATAATTTCATAGGCGAAGTGCCGATAAAATGAGACGAAACAAGAAAAACAATATCAAAAGGAGAGGAAAAAATGAAAAAAAGAGTATTAGCTTTAGGTACAGCGGCCTGTCTTGTTATTGGAGCACTGACAGGTTGTGGTTTTTCCGGATCTACCGGCAGTCCTACGACCGGAGGAGATTCCCAGGGTACGTCACCAAGTGAATCTGTTTCTGACAAAACGGATGCCCAGGCCCCCGGTAATCAGGTTCTCAGCGTATATGCCAATGCTGAGATCAAAACCCTTGTGCAGTGGGCGGCTTCCGATAATCAGTCATCCAAGGTAAACAATAATGCATTCGAAGGCCTGCTTCGTCTGGATGAGAACCATGAGGCACAGCCTGCCCTGGCGGAAAGCTATGATGTTTCTGATGATAAGCTTACATACACCTTTCACTTAAGGGACGGCTTGCAATGGAGCGACGGAACTCCTTTGACAGCAAAGGATTTTGTATTCGCCTGGTTAAAGCAGATGAGTGCAGAGGCCACCAATGGCTACAGCTTCATCATGACAGATTATATTGTAAACGGTGCCGAGTATAACGAAGGCAAAGCCGGTGGGGAAGAAGTGGGAGTAAAAGCTGTTGATGACAAGACCTTCCAGGTGACCTTAAAAGCACCTACTCCTTATTTTGCCCGCTTGACCGTTCTTTGCCAGTTCTTCCCGTTAAATGAGGAATATGTCACCTCTAAGGGCGACCAGTATGGTTTAAGTGCTGAGAATATGATTTACTGCGGTCCGTACGTTATTGCCAGCTATGATCCGGCGATAGGAGCTACCCTGAAGAAGAATGAAAAATACTGGGATGCAGCAAATGTAAAGGTCGAGAACGCACAGGTAAGAGTCATGAAGGATGCATCTGCAGCTCTTAACGCTTATCTGGCAAATGAGCTCAGCCAGGTAAATCTTGATTCTTCCAATGTGGCTGCTTACCAGAATGATCCGGAATTCAGCTCCAAAAGTGAGTTCAGAACCGAGTATCTCCAGTTCTCCTTAAGCAATCCTGTGATGGCCAACAAAAATATCCGCAGGGCTGTTTCCATGGCCATTGACCGTGAGACTTTGATCAAGGCAATTCTGGCAGATGGTTCTGCTCCCAGCGTTGGCCTTGTTGCGGAATTCATGTATGGAAATGAAAGCAAAAGCTTCCGCGAGTTAAACGGAAATATATGTCCTTTTAATCCGGAAGAAGCCAAGAAATACTGGGAAGAAGGCTGCAAGGAATTGGGCCAGACGCCTACTCTGACTTTGCTGGTAAGGGATGATTCTGTAACAAAAGCAGTTGCTACCTACTTACAGAGTGAATTAAATAAGAATTTAGGCATTGATATTGTGATAGATACAAAGACGGTTCAGGCAAGAAACGAATTAATGGATAACGATAATTACATGTTTGCATCTACCGCATGGGGTGCCGATTATGACGATGCCATGACGTACCTTGATTTATGGACCAACGGCACTCCGTACCGGGGCTCCTATAACAATGAAGCATATAATAAGCTGATTAACGACGCAAGAGTTGAGACCGATGATGCCAAACGTCTGGATATGCTGCTGCAGGCGGAGAAGCTTCTGGTTGACGAGGAGGTGATCGTTGCTCCCTTGTATCATAGAGGCTCCGCAACCCTTACAAAGTCCAATGTAAAAGGATTGATCAGCCATCCTTTCGGACCGGATGTGGAATTTAAATACGCTTATTTTGAGTAAGCCGCGGCGGGCAGGGGTCTGCCCCGGTTAACGGAACGCGGAAAATGAGAAGAGCCGTCCTTCCCTTTTCAAAATTGGAAAAGGGCGGCTCTTTTTAAAATCTCATGAGAATATGAATGCAAAGGAGGACACAGCATGATAAAATATATCTGCAAGCGACTGGTTTATCTGGCGCTGACATTATGGGTCATTGTAACAGCGACTTTTTTTCTGATGAAGAAGCTGCCAGGATCTCCTTTTGATGCGGAACGCTTTAATATGATGTCCGTTCAGCAGCAGCAGGCCATTTTAGAGCAGTATGGGCTGAATGAGTCCGTGCCCCGGCAATACGTAAAGTATATGGGAAATATCCTGCATGGAGATTTCGGTACATCCTTTACCTATACCGGACAGAAGGTATCTACAGTAATTGGAGGAAGGATCGGTCCCTCCGCTTTGATCGGCCTTCAGGCGGTACTGATCGGTCTGGCTGTTGGCCTGACACTGGGAATAATCGCGGCGTGGAGGCATAACAGCGGAATTGACTATTTCACTATGATCTTAGCTGTCCTTGGGGTTTCTGTACCTAATTTTGTAGCTGCGGCTCTTTTGCAGTATTATGTAGCCTTAAAATGGGGAATCCTGCCCGTTGGTTTCTGGACTGACTGGAAATGTTCGGTTCTTCCATCCATTGCTCTGTCCTTTTCTGCGACGGCCATGATCGCCCGGTTTATCCGGACAGAGATGCTGGAGGTGTTGGAGCAGGATTACATTGTCACTGCCAAGGCCAAGGGACTCAGCCCAATGAAGGTGCTCATGCGCCATGCGGTAAGGAATTCGATCATTCCCGTGGTGACGATTCTGGGGCCCATTGTTGTAAACCTGCTGACAGGCTCTCTGGCGGTAGAGAATATTTATACCATCCCTGGAATTGGCAGCTTATTTGTAGACAGTATAAAGGCTAATGACTATTCCACGATCATGGGAATCACGATTTTTTACAGCGCTTTCTATATTTTTGTAGTGCTGATCGTTGATATCGCTTATTCTCTCATCGATCCCAGGATTCGTCTGGCAGCCGGCATGGAGGGTTAAGCATGGATGAATTATTTGTAAAGGCATATGTGGATGAATCGGAGAAAGAACATATTGCCCGACCCAATTTAACAGCCCTTCAGGATGGCTGGCTTCGTTTGAAAAAAAATAAGGCGGCAGTCGTTTGCTTGTTTACATTGATTGCAATCGGGTTTCTTGCAATACTGGCACCGGAATTTTCAAGATATTCTTATAAAGAAACTAATTATGACATCATTTATCAGATTCCCTCCATGGAACATTTCTTCGGAACGGATCAGTTTGGCCGTGATCTCTGGGTCAGGACGTGGATGGGAACCCGCATTTCCTTGCTCATTGCCTTTGTGGCAGCTCTTTTGGATTTAACGTTGGGAGTGGCTTATGGAGCGTTTTCCGCTTTGGCCGGCGGGAGAGTTGATGCCGTTATGCAGCGAATCATTGAAGTGCTGGTGGGAATTCCCCATCTGATCATTGTCATCCTTTTGATGATGGTTATGCCGGCAGGTATCTGGACGATTGTAGTGGCTCTTTCCATTACCGGCTGGGTGAATATGGCACGTCTGGTCCGCGGATCTATATTAAAGCTTAAGAATCAGGAGTTTGTGCTGGCGGCCAGAGTACTGGGAACCAGTACTACCGGAATCATATGGAAACATCTGATCCCCAATACAGTAGGAGTCATTGTCATCAATGCCATGTTTACCATTCCGTCCGCCATATTTACGGAGGCATTTTTAAGCTTTATCGGCATTGGCATGCAGGAACCGAAAGCATCTTTGGGAGTTTTGATCAACAACGGATACCAGGTGCTTCGCAATTTCCCTCATGTGTTGATCTTTCCGGCAATCGTGATCGTCCTGATTATGGTATGCTTCAGCATTCTTGGAGATGGCCTGCGGGATGCTCTGGACCCAAGAATGAGAAAGTAGGTGAAGCGTCGTGAGCAGATTATTGGAAGTAAATCAGTTACAGGTACATATAAAGACACAGCATGGCGTAGTCCAGGCAGTGAGGGGAATAAGCTTTTATTTGGATGAGCAGGAAACTCTGGCAATCGTAGGAGAGTCCGGCTCCGGCAAATCTATTTCTGTAAAAAGCATTATGGGCCTGCTTCCGAAAAACGGAAAAATCGTGGGAGGCAATATTCTCTTGGAAGGCAGGGACCTTGTAAAATACAACGAGCGGCAGATGCAGACGGTACGGGGGTCGGATATTTCCATGATATTCCAGGATCCCATGACATCTTTAAACCCTACTATGACCATTGGAAAACAGATCGTGGAGGTATTAAAAGAGCATCGGAAGGATATGACAAAAGCACAGATGAAGGAACGGGCTATTGATCTGCTTTCTCTTGTTGGAATTTCCAATCCGGATACAAGGTTTGACCAGTATCCCCACCAGCTTTCCGGCGGTATGAGGCAAAGAGTCGTGATTGCGGTGGCTCTGGCCTGTGATCCCAAGATTTTGATTGCCGATGAGCCGACTACGGCTCTTGATGTAACCATACAGGCACAGATCCTGGATCTTATGAAGGATCTTCAGAAGAAAATCAAAACTTCCATTATTATTATCACTCATAATCTGGGGGTCGTGGCGAATGTTGCAGACCGGGTTGCCGTCATGTACGGAGGTCGGCTGGTGGAAAGCGCTGATGTGCGTGGGCTGTTTTACCAAACGGTACATCCGTATACAAAGGGGCTTCTGGCTTCTATACCCAAGGCTTCCCATAAAGGGAATGAGCTGACGGCCATTCCGGGCACGCCGCCGGATCTCATGGATCCGCCCAAAGGCTGTCCCTTTGCAGCCAGATGTACAAAGACCATGGAGGTCTGCAGGCAGTATCCGCCGGAGGATATGCTTTGCGGCGAAGGACACCATGCGGCTTGCTGGCTTCTTGATGAGCGGGCAAAGGCTCTTAGGGAATAGGAGGAAATCGAGATGTCAGCAGAAAAGAAACCATTATTAGAAGTAAAGCACTTAAAGAAATATTTTCATGTGGGAAAAAATCAGGTTTTAAAAGCAGTGGATGATGTCAGTCTGGAGGTATATAAGGGGGAGACTCTTGGCCTGGTAGGAGAAAGCGGCTGCGGGAAATCTACCTTTGGCCGGACCGTGATCCAGTTGTATGAGCCAACGGAAGGCCGGGTCCTATATGGCGGACAGGAAATTAACGGCAGCTTACCGGCGGCGGAACGCCATGGGTTTACCAGAAAGGTGCAGATGATCTTTCAGGACCCCTATGCATCCTTAAACCCCCGGATGAAGGTTATAGATATTGTTGCGGAAGGAATTGATGCTCATGGGATCTTAAGCGGACAGGAGCGGAGAAAGAAAGTGCTGGAACTTTTAGAGACGGTAGGACTTTCTGAAGAGCATGCAAACCGGTTCCCCCACGAATTTTCCGGTGGACAGCGTCAGCGTGTGGGTATTGCCAGGGCATTGGCTGTTGACCCGGAGTTTGTGATCTGCGATGAACCCATCTCCGCCCTGGATGTTTCCATTCAGGCCCAGGTAATCAACCTGCTGAAAGAACTGCAGGAGAAGAGAGGGCTTACCTATCTGTTCATCGCTCATGACCTTTCCATGGTTAAGCACATCAGTGACCGGATCGGCGTCATGTATCTGGGGGCCATGGTGGAACTGGCGGACAGTGAGAGCCTGTTTAAGGATCCGGTGCATCCCTATACTCAGGCATTGCTTTCCGCAATTCCCATTCCTGACCCGGATGTGGAAAAAAGCCGCAGCCGGATCATGCTGGAAGGAAGTTTGCCAAATCCCGTCAATTTAAAGGAAGGCTGCCGTTTTGCTTCCCGCTGCCCTTATGCAGAGGAGCTGTGCCGGGAAAAAACACCGGAGATGAGAGAAGTCAGGCCAGGTCATTTTGCAGCCTGTCATAAGGCGGTGTAAGATGCAGGCAATAAAAAATAGAGTGTTAGGAGAAAATGATGAAAGACTATATCTTGGAGGTCTGTGTGGATTCTGTGGAATCTGCCAAAGCGGCAGTACGGGGAGGGGCTGACAGGCTGGAACTCTGTGCCAATCTGGTGATCGGGGGGACGACCCCCGGCGTAAGCCAGTTTAAGCAGATACGCAAAGCCTGTGACATTCCCATCAATGTACTGATACGGCCCCGGTATGGAGATTTTTTGTATACAGATCATGAATTTCAGATGATTTCAGAGGATGCCAGGATGTTCCGGGATCTTGGTGCGGATGGGATTGTCGTGGGATTTCTGAAACCTGACGGGGATCTTGATATGGAACGGCTGAAAATGCTCAGAGAAAAAGCGGGAAAGGGAAGTATGACCCTGCACAGAGCCTTTGATGTATGCCGGGATCCTTACAGAAGCCTTAAGGAGGCCATGGAGGCAGGGGCTGACACCATACTGACCTCCGGGCAGCAGAATACCTGTATGGAAGGAAAAAGTCTTTTAGGGGAACTGATCGGACAGACGGAAGGCAGGATCGATATTATGGTGGGCAGCGGGGTCAATGTGGATGCCATTGCCTGCCTGATGGATGAGATAGATGCCCGGTGCTTTCACATGTCAGGCAAAACAATCGTGGACAGCGGCATGATCTACCGGAAAGAAAATGTAAATATGGGCATACCGGGAATCGGGGAGTATGATATTTTCCGTACCGAGGAGGAGCAGATACGCCGGGCCAAGAAGCTGATGGAGGAAAAGGCATGTTCACGGAAGAGCGTTTAGACAGGATTTTGCAGATCCTTCAGGATCAGGGCATGGTGAAGGTAAAGGATTTAAGCGCCCTTTTTCAGGTGACAGAGGACTGCATACGCAAGGATTTAAAAAATCTGGAAAATGCCGGAAAGCTGAAACGGACTTATGGCGGAGCCTTATTGTCCCAGGATTATCCGCTGAAGCGGGATGTCATTGACCGGAGGGATACGAATATTGAGAAAAAGAGGTTAATTGCCCAGAAGGCGTTTGAGCTTATGGGGAGCAATGAGACCATATTTCTGGATATATCAACCACAAATATCATGGTTGCGGAACAGCTTGCCAAGTCCCGAAAACGTCTGACCGTAGTGACCAATATGATCGATATCATGCAGACGCTGGCCGTAAATCCCAATATCACCGCTATTGGAACCGGAGGGATCATGTACCGCACGGTAAACGGTTTTATGGGAGCCGCTGCCATTGAGATTATCAAGCAGTACAGCTTTGACCGGGCTCTCATTGGAACCTGCGGCTTGGACCTTACGGATAATTCCATCACCACCTTAGGCGTGGAAGATGGCTTGACAAAGAGGGCTGCCATTGCCAGCAGCAGGCATAAATATCTGGTAATGGAAAAGGACAAATTTTATTTTAATGATTCTTATAAATTTGCTCATTTTGATGACATAGACGGGATCATTACCGATTCCATGCCGGATGAGGCTACGGCCAGCAAGCTTTACTCCGCAGGGGTTACCATTCTGTAGCCTTTGCCTGCCGGCTGGGTCAGAAAAAATCAATTGATTTCGCAAAGGAGAATTTTGTGATGTTTTCAGAACATTTGCAGAGATATGCCCAGGAAAAATATGATCTAAAACTTCCCTTTCTGGGAGATCTTAGGGGAGAAATCGAGAAAGCCATGGGAAACTGTACTCCCAGGGAACAGGTGCTCATGAAATTTTTATATGGGACCATGCCGGTACGGGATGCGGGAGAGTATGATTTTGACCTGTTCCTTGGATTTGCAAGGCACTCCATCATGGTTTATGACCATATGGAATGGAGCCGGGAGATCCCGGAAGATATTTTTCTCCACCATATTTTATATTATAGGATCAATACGGAGAACATTGAAGACTGCCGGGGATTTTTCTATGACAAACTGATTGACCGTATCAAAGGCCTTTCCGTAAGGGAGGCGGTGCTTGAAATCAATTACTGGTGCGCAGAAAACGGAACCTATGAGGCCTCTGACAACAGGACCATATCTCCTGTGACTGTATATAAATCCGGAAAGGGCAGGTGCGGCGAAGAGTCCACCTTTGCCGTGACGGCTTTCCGCAGTGTGGGAATTCCTGCCAGACAGGTGTATACGCCCAGATGGGCTCATTGTGATGACAACCATGCATGGGTCGAAGTGTTCGTGGAAGGAAAATGGCACTTTCTGGGAGCCTGTGAGCCGGAGGAAGTGCTGGATAAGGGGTGGTTTACCAATGCTTCCTCCAGGGCACTGCTGGTTCACACCAGAACCTTTTCTGATTATTCCGGTGACTCAGAGACGGAATGTCTGGGTCATGATGATCTAATGGTTTATTATAATGGGACAGCAACCTATGCTCTGACCAAGCCCTGTGAAATCCAGGTGCTTGATGAAGAGCGAAAGCCGGCGGAAAATGTCCATGTTTCATTTGAAATCCTTAATATGGCAGAATACTGCAGCGTGGTAAACTTATATACGGACAGGGATGGAAAAGTTTCCGTCACCATGGGCCTTGGGGATGTCCATGTCCGTGCCATGAAGGACGGGCTGTGCTGTGAAGCGTGGATCTCTCCGGAGGACGGGGAAGGGACGGTGCTGGTGTTAAAGAGAGAAGGGGAGAAATCAGGAAAGGATGTCTGGGTAGATGCAGATATCAAAGCTCCAAAGGATTACCCCATGAACCCAGTGGCCCTTACAAAGGAACAAAAGGAAAGAAACAGGAAACGGATCTATGAGGCGAACCAGATGCGGGAAAGCCGGATCGCCAGATATTTTAGGGAGGAAGAGGCTTCTCTATATCCGGAAGAAACAGAGATCCTCCGATTATCTGCCGGCAACTTTGACGAGATTTATAAATTTCTTTCCAAGGATCAAAATCCGGACCGTAAAGCCATGCTTCACAGTCTGACCGTAAAGGATTATAAAGATGCCAGGGCGGACATCCTGGAACGCCATCTGGAAGGGGCGGCTGCTTACCGCAAGGAATGGGAGAAGAATGGAGATCCGGACATCTATGAAAAATACATTCTCTGTCCAAGGATTTTGCTGGAGGAAATGACGGATTACCGGGGCTTTATTGAGAACTTCTTCAATGAGGAAGAAAAGGAAAGCTTCTGGAAACAACCGGAAGCTATTTGGGAATACGTAAAACAGCACATTGATTTTGAACCAAAGCTGGATTATAAGACTATCTGCTCCACGCCAGTAGGAAGCCTTAAGCTTTTACAGGGCAATCCTCTTAGCCAGAGGATATTATTTGTTGCCATTTGCCGGACTCTGGGCATTCCGTCCAGGATAAACCCGGTGAATTTAGAAGCGGAGGTTTATGGGGCAGGAAGATTTGCATCAATATCAGGGGATGATGAGATAATAAAAGACAGGACCCAGGAGTCAGGTAAGCTGATGCTTTATGGAGAAACGGACAGCCTGTGGACCTATTACCAGACATGGACCATCGGAAGGCTGAAAGGAGGACAGTTCGTGTCTCTGGATTACACGGGCGTGAAGTTTTCCGGCGGCATCTTAAGGCTGGACCTGGAGCCTGGTATTTACCGCCTGATCACCTCTGTCCGCCTTCCCAGCGGAAACCAGAATGCCGGTGAATATGTTTTTGAATTAAAAAAGGATGAAGAAAAGTCTGTGGACATGCGCCTGCGGTCCGGAAGTCTTGAGGATATGCTGGTTGAAAACATGCTGGATGATTTTGAAGTGACGGTGAAAGAAGAAAGCGGGAAAGAGCAAAGGGTTCCTGCATCAGTGCTTATGGAAGGAAATGCCAATATTCTGGCCATCCTGTCTGAAGGGCAGGAGCCTACGGAACACGTTCTTAACGAAATGCTGGAGCAAAAAAATGCCTTATCTTCCCTGGATGCCCGGATCATTTTCCTGCTGCAAGGGGAAATGTCATTGAAAAACCGGACCATTGGAAAGGTTTTAGAAGCAATACCCGGAATCAAAGTGGGTTACATAAGCTTTGATGATACGGTGGAGCCTCTGGCCCGGAGAATGTATGTGGACCCGGAAAAGCTGCCGCTTTTGATCGTTACGGACTCAGGCCTAAAGGCGGTTTACGGATGCAGCGGCTACAATGTGGGAAGCGTGGATCTGATGGTGAAGCTTCTGGGCTTGAGCAGAAACCGGTTATAAGCCGTAGAAATGGTTTGGTGAGAACAGGCAGGATGCCTTTCCTGCAATCCGGCAGCAGAGAATTATAAAATCAGAAAAAACATTTTGCAAAATAGATAAAGATGTTATATACTGTTTGTTGGAGTACTATCAGAAGTCAAATACCCCCCAGCAAGCTACGGGACATTTGGCTCCGTAGGCAGTCGCCAAAGTCAAGTTTGCTTGGTCTTGGCTTATTGCTTTCACGAGAATAACAGACAAAAGGATGGTTTGAACATGGCTATTTTAGAAAATTGGAGAAACCTGGCATACGGCGATGAACTGGATGATAAAGGAAAAGAAGAATTATGGACCGAGTATTTTAAAGTAGAAAAAGGAATCTATGAGCATATTCTTTCCAAGCCAGAAGAAGTGGTTGAAGGAACAGTGGAAGAGCTGGCCAAGAGATATGGCACAGACATCCAGACAATGACCGGATTTTTAGATGGAATTAATGAAAGCTTGAAAGGGTATGAAAATCCTATTGAAACCATGGAAGAGCAGACCGTGGTAAAAATAGAGGTCGACCCGGAAAAGCTATATTATAATATGGTAGAGGCTAAGGCAGAGTGGCTGTTTAACCTTCCTCAGTGGGATGAGATCCTGTCAGAAGAGAAGAAAAAAGAACTCTATAAGAAGCAGAAAGTTTCCGGGACCATTGTAAAGGGTGCAAGGGTTGGAAGAAACGATCCATGTCCATGCGGCAGCGGCAAGAAATACAAAAAGTGCTGCGGATCCAACCTGTAATCCAACGCTGCTTTGGCGGCAGTATAAAGAGACAGGAAGGCAGGTACCTCTTTATGAGATACCTGCCTTGTTTTACGCGGGCAATGAGCCGAATAAATATACTTGCATATTCATTCGGCCAATGCTTAAGGAAAGGTTCATGCAGAAAGGAAATCGACAATGGATGCGTACACTAGCTTTGCAGAGGTTTATGACCGTTTTATGGACAATATTCCATATAAGGACTGGTGTGAATACGTAACTGGTCTGCTGAATGAATATGGAGTCAGGGATGGCCTGATCCTTGACCTAGGCTGCGGAACTGGAAGCCTTACGGAACTTCTTGGGGACCGGGGATATGATATGATCGGAGTGGACAGCTCCGGAGACATGCTGCAGATGGCAATGGAGAAAAGGGAAAAGTCAGGAAAAGACATCCTTTATCTTATGCAGGATATGAGGGAGCTTGAGCTTTACGGAACGGTACGGGCCGTTATAAGCATTTGTGACTGTATGAACTACATCCTGGAATATGAAGATTTGGCGGAAGTGTTCCGGCTGGTCAACAATTATCTGGATCCTGGAGGAATATTTATTTTTGATCTGAACACCATTTATAAATATGAAACCCTTATGGGAGATTCCACCATTGCAGAGGATCGGGAGGAGTGCAGCTTTATCTGGGATAACTATTATGATAAGGAATCCGGGATCAACGAATACGGCCTATCCCTGTTTATCAGACAGGAGGATGACTTATACCGGAAATATACGGAGAGTCATTACCAGAGGGCATATGCTATTGATGAGGTAAGGAAGGCCATAAAAGAGGCCGGCATGGATTTTTTAGCCGCTTTTGATGCCTTTACAAAAGCTCCCGTAAAGGAAAACAGTGAGAGAATTTATATCATAGCAAGAGAACGCGGAAAGGAATTATAATATGGCAGATTATATTGTCAGAGCCACAGCAGGGGAACATCAGATCCGTGCCTTTGCGGCAACTACCAGAGAAATGGTGGAGCAGGCAAGACAGGCTCATAATACAAGTCCTGTAGCCACGGCCGCTTTAGGCAGGCTTTTGACTGCAGGCAGCATGATGGGTGTCATGATGAAGGGGGAAGATGATTTACTGACCTTAAAGATTCAGGGAAGCGGCCCCATAGAGGGTCTTACAGTGACTGCGGATTCAAAGGGGGATGTAAAAGGTTATGTATACAATCCTGGTGTTATGCTTCCTCCCAGTCAGGCCGGAAAGCTGGATGTAGGCGGAGCTGTAGGAGAGGGAGTATTGAGTGTCATTGAGGATATCGGCTTAAAGGAACCTTATGTGGGACAGACCATACTGGTAGGCGGAGAGATCGCGGAAGACTTAACGTATTATTATGCTGCTTCAGAGCAGACGCCGTCATCGGTGGCACTGGGCGTTTTAATGAACAAGAACAATACCGTGAAACAGGCCGGCGGCTTTATTATCCAGCTTTTGCCGGGAGCCTCTGAGGCAATTATTGAAAGCCTGGAGAAAAAGCTGGGAGAGATCAACTCGATCACAGAGCTTCTGGATGAGGGAAATACACCGGAGATGATTCTTGAACACATTCTGGGAGAGTTTGGCCTGGAAATGATGGAGCAGGTGCCTACCCGCTTTTACTGCAACTGTGATAAGGCCAGGGTGGAAAAAGCTTTGATCAGCATCGGGCGGAAAGAACTTCAGGAAATGATCGACGAAGGAAAGAGCATTGAGGTGAATTGCCATTTTTGCAATAAAAATTATGAATTTACAGTGGAAGATTTAGAAATGCTTCATGAAAAATCATAAGGCAGGCTGCATCAAAAAGAGCCATCCAACTGGATGGCTCTAATCGTAATCATGTGAAACAATATAACTTCTTCCTGTATATTGAAAAAGGTACACTGATAAGTCAATGATTATATTTTGATAACGTTTGTAGCCTGTGGTCCCTTAGCTCCGTCTACCACATCGAACTCTACAGCAGCGCCTTCCTCTAAGGACTTGAAGCCGTCCATATTAAGGCCTGAGTAGTGAACAAATACATCGTTACCCTGTTCGTCGGAAATAAATCCGTAACCCTTTTGGTTGTTAAACCACTTAACTGTACCTTTCATTGATGATACCTCCAAAATGAATAAAAAATTGTACTGTTACAGGATATCTGTAACCTCCCTAAGAATAGCATAAAATGGGGAGGGTGTCAAACATTTTCCGCTCTAAAAAAAGAAATCTCTGTGACAAATTTAAGGGAAAATAAGTGGCAAAAAAAAAGAAATTTGTGGTAAAATGGGGAAAGATTCTTTTGCAGGGATGAGAAGGGGAAAACAATGAAATTTATGAATTTCTGGGGGCATTTTTGCACCATTAATATACACAAAATCAGGGTCATGAAAAACTGTTTTCGTGTGGGCCTTATAAAACAGGGGCTGCTTCATGATTTATCAAAATACAGTCTGGAAGAATTCATACCAGGTGTTCTTTATTACCAGGGAACCAGAAGCCCCAATGCTGCGGAAAGAGAGGACAAGGGCTTTTCTAAGGCCTGGCTCCACCACAAGGGCCGCAACAAGCATCACTATGAATACTGGATCGATTTTACTACGGACATGTCAGAGGGGCTGGTAGGCCATAAGATGCCATTAAATTATGTCGTTGAAATGATGATGGACCGGATGGCTGCATCGAAAACCTATAAGGGAAAGGATTACACCGATGCGTCGCCGTGGGAATATTACATCCACGCAAAAAACTACATGGTCATTGCTCCGGAGACGGGAAAGCTGCTGGAAAGACTTCTTCTGATGCTAAAAAACGAGGGAGAAAAAAAGACATTTTCCTACATCAGGTATTTGTTGAAAAATGGGGATTATCCGAAAGAAAAAAAGTGAATTTGGAGATGGAACTTACTTTAAGGGAGGCCTTAAAAAAATAAAGGTCTCCCTTAAAAGCATTCCGGAAATTGCGGAACATGCTTCTAAAATTACCGGCACAGAGTATTCAACAGGTGACGGATATAAAGGCAAAGCTTTTCGCCATCTTCAAAGAAATCCGGTTCATAGGAAACATAAGTGATTTTGTCCTTGAATTCCATCTGGAGACAGGGGGTCCACAGGGGTGAAAACTGGGGGAGGTAGCAGCCGTCCTTACGGGTGTAGCAGGTCTTGGCCGTGGCCTTTATCCGGGCTTCCTTATCCACGTACTCCGCCACACTTTTGTGAATGGCCTTGTCTTCATAAACCAGATAATAGTAATTTTTATAATCCGGATAAAAATATTTTAATTCTCCCTCATAGAGGTCAACGGTTGCAGACAGGCATTCTCCTTCTGCTTCCAGGGAAACCAGAGAATTGGATTTTGAGAATCCAACGGGAACAGCAAAGCCATTTTTGCAGGTGAGGCGTAAGGAGCGGAACTCCCGGCCAAAGATATCCTCCTGGCATACAAGCTCCTGATATTCCAGGGAGAAGCCATGCTCTAAAAAGTCCGGATAATTTAATATAGGAAGGATCAGAGGCATTCCTTTTAAATCATCTTCATTATGTAATATTAAAAGATCGAACAAATACTTATCATGGGAAATAAGGTAGTCCCTGTAAACCTCGATCAGTTGGCCGCCGGAATAAAGATCCTTCCGCTCCACTTTTAAGAATTCCTCGATGGCCTTTTGCTTCATTGAAGAAAGTCCAAGAAGCCCCCGGTATGGGCGTATTTTTTTATAAATATCCAGGCTTTTCACGCCGGAAAAGTCATAAGACATGCCATGGGCAAGACAGCGCTTTAAAAGATAGGGAATATCAAAGCCGTCCCCGTTAAAATGTATGACTGTGGTAAAATCCTTTAAGAATTTAAAAAAGGTTTCTAACAGCTCCTTTTCTGAATCCAGGGTGTCTGCAAACCATTGAACCAGGTTCCAGCAACCCTTCCGGTAATAAACGCATCCAATGAGATAAAGGGTGGAATACTCCCCGGAAAATCCAGTGGTTTCTATATCAAAGAACAGCAGCTCTTCCCGCCTGCCGATCCGGTCAAAGGCATATGTTTCATGAAATGCAATGGTTTTTTGTAAGGTGATCATGAATGATTCCGCTCTTTCTCTATTACTGTTCGTGCTTTCCGGACAGGGCCGCCCCGCTTTCCCAGGGAGAAAGATATGCCCGTAGGGTGTTTCCGCATTACTGTCCGTGATTTTTGGGTATAAAGGTATATACGCAGGGTATTTCCTATCTCAATATTATAGTGGAAAGGAGCCGGTCCGTCAACGGAAACAGAATATTTGTTCGACCAACCGCTTGCATAACAACAGGCAGTATGCTATGATAAATGCCATAGATAAGATTTTTCTGGATTACAGTCAAAAGGAGAAAGAGGTCGTGATTTCTTTTATAAAAGGGCCATTGGTTGAAATATTTGAAGATACCGTTGTTATAGAAAGCGGGAATGTGGGATTCGAGATCCATGTTCCCCTGTCAGTGCTTGAAAAACTGCCGGGAATCGGCAAGGAGACAAAACTGTATACATATTTTCAGGTAAGAGAAGACGCCATGTGCCTCTTCGGTTTTTTGAACCGCCAGGATCTGCAGATGTTTAAGCAGCTCATAAGCGTAAACGGGATAGGTCCCAAAGGAGCCTTGGGAGTTCTTTCTGCCCTCAGGCCCGAGGAACTAAGAAGAGCCATTGTTTCAGGAGATGCCAAGGCCATTTCCAAAGCGCCGGGAATCGGGGCAAAGACAGCTCAAAGGATCATTCTGGATTTAAAGGATAAAATAGATATGGCTGAGGTTCTTCCTCCCGGATTTGTGGAACCAGGAAACAGGATCCCTTCGTCCGGCGGGGTAGCAGAGGAAGCCATGGAAGCGCTGGCAGCTCTGGGATATTCCACGGCTGAGGCCGGCCGGGCGGTCCGTCAGGTGGAAGTGACGGAGTCCATGACAGTGGAAGATGTGCTTAAGGCTTCCTTAAAGCATTTGGCATTTATATAGAATAACGGGTAAAGACAGAGATGGAACGTAGAATTATAACCACAGAGGTAACAGAAGAAGATAAAAAGATTGAACCGAACTTAAGGCCAAAGTGTCTGGATGAGTACATTGGACAGGAAAAGATACGGACAAATCTAAAAGTATATATTGATGCCGCCAAGGCCAGAGGGGAATCCCTGGACCATGTTTTATTTTATGGGCCTCCCGGCCTGGGAAAGACCACTCTTTCAGGAATCATCGCCAATGAAATGGGGGTCAATATGAAGGTCACGTCAGGACCTGCAATTGAAAAGCCGGGGGAGATGGCCGCCATATTGAACAATCTCCAGGAGGGGGATGTGCTGTTTGTAGATGAGATCCACCGGTTAAACCGGCAGGTGGAAGAGGTTTTGTATCCTGCCATGGAGGATTTTGCCATAGACATTATGCTGGGAAAGGATTCTTCCGCCAGATCCATAAGGCTGGATCTTCCTAAATTCACTTTGGTGGGGGCTACTACCAGGGCAGGGCTTTTGACTGCCCCTTTAAGAGACAGGTTCGGCGTGGTTCAGAAGCTGGAATTTTACACGCCTCAGGAGCTTAAGATCATTGTCTGCCGCTCCGCTAGGGTCCTTCAGGTGGAAATCGAGGAAGAGGGAGCCGCAGAGATCGCCAAACGCTCCAGAGGAACCCCAAGACTGGCAAACCGCCTGTTAAAAAGAGTGCGGGATTTCGCCCAGGTAAAATATAACGGAATCATTACAAAGGAAGTGGCAGATTTTGCCCTGGACATCCTGGATGTGGATAAGTTCGGCCTGGATTATAATGACCGGGCGATCCTGACCACAATGATCGAAAAATTTGCCGGCGGTCCCGTAGGGCTGGACACCCTGGCAGCTTCCCTGGGAGAGGATGCCGGCACCCTGGAAGATGTTTATGAGCCCTATCTTCTGATGAACGGCTTTATCAACCGCACCTCCAGAGGGCGTGTTGCAACGGAACGGGCGTATAAACATCTTGGAATCCCCATGGGGTCATGATCTGCCTGAATTTTAGAACTTTCCTATCTGTGCAAAATATGTTATAGTAAAAAAGAGCAAATGATAACAGGGAGAGAACAGAATGGATTCCAAACGCAATACAGAAGTTTTGATAGATGGCAAGATTTATGCATTGGGCGGAAGCGAAGAGGAAGGTTATATCCAGCGTCTGGCCAGCTACATCAATGAGATGATCATGACTTTAAAGCATCAGGCAGGATTCACAAAACAGAGCGCAGAGTACCAGAATATTATGATCCAGTTAAATATGGCGGATGATTACTTTAGAGTCAGGGAACAGATTGCCAGACTGGAGCAGCAGAAGGCGGAGATGGAAAAAGAGACCTATAGCTTAAAGCATGAGCTTGTGGCCACCCAGATGAAGCTTGAATCAGCAAAGCTGGAACTGGCGGAAGCCAGGAAATCTGCGGATTCCGGTAAGAAAGAATAAATCAGGAGGGGATGTTTGGCAGCAGAGCCGTGACATCCTCTCTTTCATCAATAAAGGGAATACCCAATGGGTATACCTTGATGTCCAAAAAGCGTGGACAATAAAAAGGAAACACCCTACGGGTATACCTTGATGTCCAAAAAGCGTGGACAATAAAAAGGAAATCAGGAGGAACATGTGAAGAAAGCAGTTGAAATTCTTGCTCCGGCAGGATCGTTTGAAAGTATGAAAGCAGCGGTGGCCGCAGGTGCCGATGCGATCTATATGGGCGGAAGCCGGTTCGGGGCGAGGGCCTTTGCGGAAAATCCCGGAGAGGACAAGCTGTTGGAAGCCATTGATTACGTCCATCTTCATGGACGAAAGCTGTACCTGACCGTCAATACGCTGATGAAGGAGCAGGAGATACAGGAACTTTATGAGTATCTTGTTCCATATTACAGGCAGGGCCTTGATGCGGTTATTGTACAGGATATGGGGACCTTTGCCTTTATCCGGAAGCATTTTCCAGAACTTCCCATTCATGCCAGCACTCAGATGACTATTACCGGCGCGTACGGCGCCAAGATTTTAAAAGACTTAGGGGCGGAACGGGTGGTTACTGCCAGGGAATTGTCCTTAAAGGAGATCAGAAAGATCCGGGATCAGGTGGATGTGGAGATCGAAAGCTTTGTACACGGTGCGTTGTGCTACTGCTATTCCGGCCAGTGCTTGTTCAGTAGCCTCATTGGAGGACGAAGCGGGAACAGGGGAAGATGTGCCCAGACCTGCCGTCTGCCTTATGAGGTGAAACGGGAAGGACGGACACTGGGAGGAAAGGATGACCGTTATTGCCTCAGTCTTAAGGACCTAAGCACTTTGGACATTCTTCCGGACCTGATAGAAGCCGGAGTCTATTCCATGAAAATTGAAGGAAGGATGAAAAGCCCCAGGTATACTGCCGGAGTGGTGAGCATTTACCGCAAATATGCTGACCTTTATCTGTCAAAGGGAAGACAAGGCTATGGGGTGGATGGGCAGGATAAAAAGGCTTTATTGGATCTGTTTGACAGGGGCGGACAGACCGACGGATATTATAAGCGGCAAAACGGGCGGGATATGGCGGTCTGGAAGGAGAAGCCTGCCTTTCGAGAAGGCAACCAGCAGCTTTTTGATTACCTTGATAAGAATTTTGTAGAAAAACAGGTGAAAGAACCGGTGGTTGGGACTGCGCTTCTGGAAGAGGGGGAGAATGCCTCTTTGCTGTTAAGCGCATGGGGCCATCATGTGGCAGTCACCGGGGAACTGGTACAGACAGCCCAGAATCAGCCTGCCACAGAGGAAAAGGTGAGAAAGCAGATAGACAAGACGGGTAATAGTCCCTTTTATTTTGAAAATCTTGATATTCAGATAAAGGGAAATGTATTCCTGCCGGTCCAGGCGCTCAATGACCTGCGCAGGCGGGGATTGGAAGCTCTGGAAGAGGAAATCCTTAAGGAATACAAAAAGGACAGGAATACAGAACCGCTGAAAGCCTGTGATGAGCCTGTTTCCAGCCGGAAAACGACTTCGGAAAGCCAAAAGCTTACAATTTCTCTGGAGCGGCCGGATTGCTTTGATGAGGCAGTATCCAGTCCTGATGTGAAAAGAATTTATATTGATGCTGGGGAATTTAAGCCGGAATTGTGGAAGATGTCTGTGGAATCGTGCCATAGGTCAGGTAAGGAGTGTATGCTTACCATGCCCCATATCTTCCGGACTTTGGCAGAACAGTTTTTTGATAAACATTTAACAGAACTGAAGGCGGCGGCATTTGACGGATTTTTGATCCGTTCCCTGGAGGAGACCGGTTATTTAAAGAAAAAGGGGATCAAGGGGCGCATGGTATTTGACTTTGGCATGTATGGATTGAACAATCATGCCCAGGAAATGCTGGAAAATCTGGGGGCGGATGAGCTTACCTGGCCGGTAGAATTAAACAGCCGGGAATTGGGAAAACTAAGAGTTCCGGGGGAACTGCTGGTATATGGCCGTCTTCCCATGATGGTAACTGCCCAGTGCCTTCATCAGAGTCTGGAGCAGTGTGACAAGACAACCGTTGTTTTGTCATTAAAGGATCGGATCGGAAAATCCTTTCCCGTAAAGAACCACTGTTCGTTCTGCTACAATTCCATTTATAATTCGGCGGCCGTCTCTCTCTTGGGTCTCCAGGAGGCTGTGAAGGACTTAGCTCCTTCTGCCATACGGCTTCAGTTCACCACGGAGAGTAAAGCGCAGACAAAAGCGGTGATACAAAGCTTTTCTGACGGATTCCTTTACGGAAGAGAAGCAAAGTTGCCGTTTGAAGAATTCACTAGAGGTCATTTCAAACGCGGTGTGGAGTAGGTGACATATGATTAATTTGATTATTGATGTCTCCAGATATCTGATGATACTGTTGATAGCATTGTACACATATTTGAATTTTCGTTTTTTTTCCCTTCCGGATGAAATCAGGAAAAAGAAAATTTGCCGGCGCCAGAACCTGGCTATGTTTCTCATCCATTTACTGGCCTATTTGATCATCTGGCTGGAAACAAAGGATGAAAGGATGCTGGTGTTTTACGTGGCTCAGGTCGTGTTTTTTTTCTGCTACCTTTTCCTGTACCGGCTGATTTACCGCAATGTATCCAGATTGCTGGTCAACAATATGTGCATGCTTCTTACAGTAGGCTTTATTATGCTGACCAGGCTTTCTTTTGACCGGGCCATAAAGCAGTTTGTTATTGTTGCTGCTGCAGCTCTGGTGACCTTTGTGATCCCCTTTGTCATTGACAGGGTGTGGCAGCTTAGTAAGATCCCGTGGGTTTATGGGATCGTCGGGCTTCTCCTTCTGGGGATCGTATGTGTTGCCGGGACCAGCAGTTACGGCGCTCAGCTTTCTTTGGAGATGGGCGGCTATTCCTTTCAGCCCTCAGAATTTGTTAAGATCAGCTATGTCTTTTTTATAGCCACCATGTTTTACCGGTCCGCCAGCATTCGGACAATCCTTATTGTAACCGCGGTTGCGGCCCTTCATGTGCTTATTCTGGTGGCTTCCAGGGATCTTGGAAGCGCCCTCCTTTTCTTTGTCACCTATGTTTTCATGCTCTTTGTGGCAACGGGAAAATGGCGGTATCTTCTGGCTGGGGCAGGAGGCGGATGTTTATCGGCTATGCTGGCCTATCAATTATTCGGCCATGTAAGGACCAGAGTATCGGCATGGTTAAATCCCTGGTCAGATATTGCTGGAAAGGGATATCAGATTACCCAGTCCCTGTTTGCCATTGGAACCGGGGGATGGTTTGGCATGGGGCTTTACCGGGGGATGCCAAGAAAGATCCCGGTGGTAGAAAAGGATTTTATATTTTCTGCGGTTTCGGAGGAGCTGGGAGGCATCTTTGCCCTGTGTGTCCTTCTCATCTGTCTGGGCTGCTTTTTACAGTTTATGATGATCGCCAGCCGGATGCATGCAGCGTTCTATAAGCTGATCGCGTTTGGCCTTGGAACCATTTATATTATTCAGGTATTTTTAACTGTTGGAGGGGTGACAAAGTTCATTCCTTCCACAGGAGTGACGCTTCCCCTGGTCAGTTATGGTGGAAGCTCTATCCTCAGCACCTTTATCATCTTTGGGATAATCCAGGGACTTTATATACTCAAATGCAATGAAGAGGAAGAAGATAAATATGAAGGCTAACCAGAATCCAAAAGCAAATCGCCATATCCTGATGCTCACCTATGGGGTCGTACTACTTTTTGTAGGGCTCGGGGTTTATTTTGGCTACTTTCTCTTGGTTGGAAGCGACAATGTGATCAACAATTCTTATAACGCCAGGCTTGACAGCTTTGCCGACCGGGTAGTGCGGGGAGAGATTTACAGCAGTGACGGCAGGGTCCTTGCCAGGACAGAGGTAGATGGAGAGGGGAAGGAAACAAGGGTTTATCCTTATGATTCCCTGTTTGCCCATGTGGTGGGATATTCCACCAATGGAAAAACCGGTCTGGAGTCCCTGTCCAATTTTTACCTGCTTACCAGTCATGTAAATATGATTGAGCAGGTGGTAAATGAACTGTCTGACTTAAAAAATCCGGGGGACAGCGTTTTCTCCACCCTTGATGTGGACCTTCAGAAGGCGGCTTATGATGCTTTGGGGAAGCGGAAAGGGGCAGTGGTTGTAATGGAGCCGGATACGGGCAAAATTCTTGCCATGGTATCCAAGCCGGATTACAATCCCAACACCCTGGCTGCGGACTGGAGTACTCTGACCGCTGAGGAGAACATGTCGGGACAACTCCTAAACCGAGCCACCCAGGGGCTTTATCCTCCAGGTTCCACTTTTAAGCTGGTGACGGCCCTGGAATACATGAGGGAAAATCCGTCTAATTATAGGGATTACACCTTTGACTGCAACGGGATCTATAAAAATGGGGAGTACACCATCCGGTGTTACCACGAGACAGCCCATGGACATCAGAATCTGGAACAGGCATTTGCAAATTCTTGCAACGGAGCTTTTTCCAGCCTTGGTCTGCTGCTGGATTTAAACAGGTTAAAGAATACGGCGGACCAGCTTCTGTTTAATTCGGACCTTCCTTTGCCCATTGCAGGCAGTAAAAGCTCCTATTCCATGGGAAGCGGCGCGGACACATGGCAGATCCTTCAGACTGCCATCGGCCAGGGACAGACCCAGATAACGCCTATTCATAATGCCATGATCGTTGCTGCTATTGCCAACGGAGGAACCCTTATGAAGCCTTATCTTATTGACCATGTGGAAAACGCCGGGGGAGATGTCATTAAGAAATTCATGCCTCAGTCCTACGGCAATCTCATGACTGCCGTGGAAGCTTCCGATCTGACCGGGTTTATGCGGGATGTGGTGACGGAGGGGACCGGCTCCGCCCTTAGGACCGACGCCTATACAGTAGCCGGAAAAACCGGTTCAGCAGAATTTGAAAAAGGCAAGGAGACCCATGCATGGTTTGTGGGATTTGCTCCGGCAGACCATCCAAAGGTGGTTATCAGTGTGATTGCGGAAGAGAGCGGTTCCGGCGGGCAAACGGCAGCTCCCATTGCCAGAACTCTTTTTGATTTGTATTTTTCCAAACAATAATAGAGAATGATATCTGTTTTCAATGATTACGCACTTGCATATGAATCCAAAAAGAGGTATACTAAAGCCAGTCTGTGTGACACACCAAAACCGGGCTTCTTAAGGGAGTCACGGTTACACTCTGGAGGAATTGCAATGATAGAAGCAACGAGTTGTGGCGGTGTGGTTATTTTTCGAGGTAAAATTCTGGTTTTATATAAGAATTACAAAAATAAGTATGAAGGTTGGGTTTTGCCAAAGGGAACAGTAGAAGCGGGTGAAGAGTATAAAGAGACGGCTCTCCGGGAAGTAAAGGAAGAGACAGGGGTAAGTGCGTCCATAATCAAATACATTGGTAAGAGCCAGTACTCCTTTAACACGCCTCAGGATATGGTGGAAAAAGATGTGCACTGGTATCTAATGATGGCCGACAGCTATTACAGTAAACCACAGCGGGAAGAATATTTTATTGATTCAGGATATTACAAGTTCCATGAAGCGTATCATCTTCTGAAATTTTCCAATGAAAAGCAGATATTGGAAAAGGCCTACAATGAATATCTGGATTTAAAGAAGAGCAATTTGTGGGGCAATAAGAAGTATTTTTAAGAGATGAGGCCAGGAAATCACCTGGGTTTCAGGCGGGAGAGCCGGAAAAGTTTAACAACGACTTTTCCGGTTCTTCTCATAGGCAGGGAACAAAGGATAACTCTTAAAAAGCAGCCTCCAGCTCTTTTAATTTGGCTGACAGGGCATTTGTATTGAGCTCAAAAATAAGACCCTCGCTTCTGGGGCTTTCCATCACATGATTGATATAGGAGCAGCGTCTTACCATAGGGTCTTCATCCCTGCCGTCAACGGTATCAAGGTCTTCCACGGCAACGATTTCATCCACCACGATCCCCCATTTAATGCCGTCCAATATAAGAACCATCTCTTTGTAAATGGTGGAACGGAACAGATCCTTTGTCTGGTCCAAGAGGCCCAGGATGACCGGCATGGATTCTTCCTTTACCCGTTTTAAAACCTTAAACAGGCATTCGTCCCTGTTGCAGTTTTCACAGTCCTTTTTGCACTGCTCTGCTTCATCCGCAGCCATATGAAGCTTTGCGTGAGGCTCCTCTATTTTCCGGAGATGGTAAGCGATGGCAAGGTTGTCGGTCTTGAAATTATCGTACCATCTTCCCAGGGCACACTGATGAGGATCCTTTGCCAGGCGGAAATTTCCGCCTTCTTCGATGAAACGCTCCAGTTCATGTACCCAATTAACATGATCCTGTTTTCTGGCGTCAATCATTTCTTCAAACTCCCTGCATTCATGGGAAATGGACTTTAGGCCAAAGGTGACACGCAGGTCAAGCATTTGCACCACCTCATTCCGGTGTTTGAACATTCCGGTCACATTGGCCGGGGCGGCCGGTATTGTGCTGTAGTTGGGCAACTGTACAATGGTTGATATGTATTTACTGTTGATGCAATAGAGGGAACCGGCAATTTTAAATAAAATATACGGATATTTGATTTCTTTTTCCATTTTCTGATAGTACCTTCCCTTTTTATTATTCTTGATAGTTGTATTATAAGTCCTCTTGCTACATAGTTCAACGTCTTTTGAGGAAAATTATATCTTAAAACTTACTGAATAGACTATGAATAACTGGAAATTCAGAGTATAATAAATCTGGATATTTGATCGGACGTGTTTGGAGGGGGGAATTCAGATTTGGCTGGATGATATGGGAAGTAATGTCTGGAATTGCTGTTAAAGAAACAGTTCGTATCATGACGCAGAACAATTTATCAGGGAGGAAGGAACATGGTAAAAGTAAGCTCTTTAAGCCGCAGCATCACTGCGTTTTATGTGGAATGGAGTGCTCTCAATCACTACTTGTCATCCTATGAATGCGAACGGAATGGGATACCTTATGTTGGGTTTGGGGATCCTCGCGTTCAAAAGCTGTGGAAGGGATTATCTGCTCAGGAGCGGAAAGAAGTTATGAAACGCCAGGGTGCAAGAAATGAGACGGAATTGCAGAATTATTTTACCTGATTCTGCAAAGATTTTAGAAGAAATGGAGAAATACATGTCTGAAAGAAAATTTGTAGTGGTTGACGGCTCTTCTATGCTGTCGACCTGTTATTATGCGGTTTTACCAAGGGAAATCATGTTTGCAAAGTCAGAGGAGGAAAAGCAGAAGCATTATGATAAGATCCTTCACGCAAAGGATGGCACTTATACCAATGCAGTTTTTGGAATGCTTAAAATGGTAGTCTCCCTGATGAAAAAACAGCAGCCGGACCACATTGTCTTTGTGTTTGATAAAACAAGGGATACCTTTCGAAGAGAACTGTATCCGGACTACAAGGGAACCAGGGGGATTACTCCGGAACCCTTAAAGAACCAGTTTGTCCTGATGGAAGAAATTTTAAAAGACGTGGGCTTTCAGGTGCTTTTAAGTGAACAGTATGAAGCTGATGATTATGCCGGAAGTCTGGTCATGAAGTTCAAGGAGGAGATTTCCATGATCCTGCTTACAAAGGACCACGACTATCTCCAACTGGTAAACGATGAATACAATGTCCGGGCGTGGATGGTCCAGACCCGCCAGGAAAAGGCGGATGAGCTGTATCATAAATATTATTCTTTTTACGGCGTAAAAAAGGAAGAGGTAAACCTTCCGGAAAAGGTTTTTGAATATACCGCTGATACGGTGCTGAGAGAAGAAGGAGTAAGACCGGAGCAGATTGCGGATTTAAAAGGAATCCAGGGAGATTCTTCTGACAACATTCCTGGAGTAAAGGGAGTGAGCAGCGCGGCGGCGCCTCTTCTTCGGGAATACGGCACTGTGGAAGAGATATACCGTTCCATTCGCGAGGCCGAATCTGATAAAAAGAGCTTAAAAGAACTCCAGGATTTCTGGAAAAACCAGTTGGGCATCACCCGTTCTCCTTATAAGGCACTGACAAAGACCGGCGAGGAGGAATTATGCGGGGAAAAGGCAGCCCTGCTTTCCAAGACCCTGGCCACCATGAAAATGGATATTCCAATTGATATGGGGCTTGAAGATTTTTCTGCGGAAGCGTATCAGGAAGAAAAAGTCAAAAAATGGCTTAAAACTCTTGATATAAAAGAAGCTTCCATTTTTGGTACGGGAAAGTGATGCTTTTAAAAGTATTTTTTCATCCTGCCTGGGGACACTCATACAGAGCGTCCCTGATTTTAAGTTAAATACTTTGCAGAAAACCAGGGAGTATTTGACTATTACGTCATTCAGCAGATGCAGGAATGCATGCATTCCTGCATTTGCCTCATTACTTGTATAAATAAAAGGAGAAACTGATTATGAGCAAATCTTATGAAATTTTGTCCTCGTTGCTGGAAAAGACCATGGCGCTTCAAACTTCCCTGGTTCTTTTTGAGTGGGATAATGAAACCCTTGCGCCGGAAGCTGCCGGTTCCTATACTTCCAGGGTGATCGGTGCGCTTTCTGAAGAATATTACAGGGGAATGACAGGAGAAGACATGGGGAAAGCCATTGACGACTGTGAAAATGATAACAGTCTGTCAGATGTGGAACGGGCCGTTGTCAAGGGAGCCAAGGAAGCCAGAGAAGAACTGATCTGCATCCCGTCAAAGGAATACCGGGAAAATGCCCAGCTCATAGCCGAGGCTGCCAGGATCTGGTCAAAGGCTAAAAAAGAGGAAGATTTTGATTCCTTTGCGCCGACCCTTGAGAAGGTGATCGGCTTTAAAAAGAAGTTCGCCTCTTACCGGAAAAAGGAAGGCCAGAAGCTTTATGACATTTTGCTGGATGAGTTTGAAAAAGGGTTCAATATGGAGCTTTTGGATGAGTTTTTCAGCCGTTTGAAAGAGGAGATCGTGCCTCTTTTAAAAGAGATCAAGGAGCATGGGAAAACCATTGACGATTCTTTCTTATCCGGCGGTTATCCTGAGGAAAAACAAAGGGAGATAGCCCGCTATCTTGCTGAATACGTTGGTTTTGACTTTACAAAGGGCGTGCTTGCAGAAAGTGCCCATCCCTTTACCACCAATCTCCATAACCATGATGTGAGGATCACTACCAGCTACAGGAAGAAGATGGACAGTTCCATGTTCTCTGTGATCCACGAGGCCGGCCATGGACTTTATGAACTGGGGATCAGCGATGAACTTACCCAGACTCCCGTAGGGCAGGGAACATCCATGGGAATGCATGAATCCCAGTCCCGCTTTTTTGAGAATATCATCGGCCGCAGCCAGGCTTTCTGGGTTCCTCTTTATGAAAAGCTTCAGAAGCTTTATCCTGAAAAATTAAAGAAAATCTCCAGAGAGCAGTTTATAGAGGCGATCAATAAGGTGGAGCCAAGCTTTATCCGGACAGAAGCAGACGAACTCACTTATAATCTCCATATTATGATCCGTTATGAGATTGAAAAAATGATCATGGAAGAAGATGTGGACTTAAAGAAGCTTCCGGAGATCTGGGCAGATAAATACGAAGAATATCTTGGGGTGCGCCCGGAAAATCCTTCGGAAGGGATTCTGCAGGATATTCACTGGTCCCAGGGGCTTATGGGTTATTTTCCGTCTTATGCCCTGGGAAATGCTTTTGGAGCACAGCTTTATTACCATATGAAAAAAGAGATGGATTTTGACCAGCTTCTTATAAACGGAAAGATCCATGTGATAGGAGAATATTTAAGAGAGCATGTACACAGATTCGGAAAAATGAAAACCAGCCGTGAAATTTTAAAGGATACTACGGGAGAAGATTTCACACCGGATTATTTCATTCAGTATCTGAAGGAAAAATACAGAAAGCTTTATGAACTGTCATGAGGGCTGGGCGAACCGCTTCCATCCGGTGAAACAAAAGGCAGAAGGGTCCGGCAGGGCTGAAATAAAAAAGGGAATTTAAATCACAATATTTTGCAGTCGAAAAGAGGATGAATATGGAAAATATTAAAAAAAGCGCATCTGAACTCATCGGCCGTACTCCCCTTGTGGAATTGTGCAATTATGGGAAGCGGCATAAGGCGGCAGCTTCCATTATAGCAAAGCTGGAATATTTTAATCCGGCGGGAAGCGTAAAGGACCGGGCTGCCCTTTACATGATTCAGGATGCAGAGAATTCCGGCGCCTTAAAGTCTGGTGCAACGATTATAGAACCTACCTCCGGCAATACGGGAATCGGCATTGCCAGCATTGCGGCCATGAGGGGATATAGGGCCATCCTTACTATGCCGGAGACCATGAGCGTGGAACGGCGCAATCTTTTAAAAGCATACGGAGCGGAAATCGTATTGACAGAAGGAGCAAAGGGGATGGCAGGAGCCATTGCAAAGGCAAAAGAGCTTCAAAAGGAGATCGCCGGTTCCCTTATTCTGGGCCAGTTTGACAATCAATCCAATTCCAGAGCCCACTTTGAAACCACCGGTCCGGAGATCTGGGAGGACACTGATGGAATGGTGGATATTCTCATAGCCGGTGTGGGAACCGGAGGCACTATCACCGGAGCAGGAGAATACTTAAAAAGCAGGAATCCTGAGATAAAGGTGATCGCAGTGGAACCTGCCGCCTCGCAGGTTCTTTCCGGAGGCAAGCCGGGTCCTCACGGGATCCAGGGGATAGGAGCCGGATTTATTCCATCCATCCTGAACAGGGAGATTTATGATGAAATCATACCGGTGGAAAATGGGGATGCTTACGAGACAGGAAAGGAAATCGCACAGACAGAAGGGATCCTGGTAGGAATATCTTCCTCTGCGGCCGTATGGGCTGCAAAAGAAGTGGCAAAGCGTCCGGAATATGCAGGAAAGAGGATCGTTGTAATCCTTCCTGATACAGGGGACAGATACTTATCCACTCCTTTGTTTACCTAAATGATTTTATTGAAGCTGAAATAAATTAAAAACCAGGGCTGCCCATATTCTGCAGGCCCTGGTTTTTCTTAGTTATGAGCGTGTATGCTCCTTCCAGCTTAAGGAATAATAATAATTAATCTCGGCTCCGAAAAACAGGATGCAAATGCAGGAGTAAATCCACAGCATCAGCAGCACAATGGCGGTAAGGCTGCCGTACATGACTGAGTAATTACCGAAATTATTAAAGTAAATGGAAAATGCAAAGGAAAAAGCGATCCATCCCAAGGTAGAAAAGGCGGCTCCCGGAAGCTGCTTATAAAATTCCTGCTTTTTTTCCGGAACATAAGTATAAAGAACGGCAAAGCAAGCTGTCAGCATGAAAACCAGCATGGTGCGAAATGTAAGAACATACTGGGTGATCTCGCCTAACAGGGGAAAATGGCGGTTCATAAAGCCTTGAATGGAGCTTCCAAGAACCAGGAGCACAAGGGTCATGAGGCAGATGGCCATAAAGATAATGGTATATCCTGCACAGATGATCCGGGTCACAAAATAATTCCGCTTTTTCTCATGACCGTATACCCGGTTTAAGCCCCTTTCAATGCTAAGCATCCCTCTGGAGGCGGACCATACGGCAGCTACTGCGGTAGCGGAAAGGACAGCCACAGGAGAATTGGTGTAAAGGTCATCAATGACAGTTACGATTATGCTGTTCATTTCCAGGGTACTTGGGATGATCGTGATAATAAGCTGAAGCAGATTGGCTTTTGTAATGGATGGAATAAGCTGTATCAATGCCAGCAAAAGCATCATAAAAGGAAATGCCGCAATGATGGAGAAGAAGGAGGCCTGGGCCGCATACACCGTCATTTCATCCTTGCTGTATTTGTCGTAGATTTGTTTACAGCGCAATAGCAATCGAATCATAAGATCTCCTTTTCCTGTCATGATTTTTTTTCGCTGGTATTAGCATATTATCATGGGACAAAAAAAATATCAAGGCATTCCGCTTCGCTTCTTATCAGTGGGGGGAGATTGCTTGTTTGCGTTCAAATAACCGGTAAATAATCCGTACATGATTGACAGATCCGGTCATAAATCATAGAATGGATCCAGTGAGTATCAGGATGGGCAGTGAGGAAAGGAATGAAAACGGATGGAATATATTCCTGCAAAGACCATAGTGACCAAAACAAAAGGCTCCCAGTGGTTTGGCATTGATTACAATATGAATATTTATAAAGGGTGCTGCCATGGCTGCATTTATTGCGACAGCCGTTCGGATTGTTACAGGATCCAGGATTTTGACACGGTACGGGTGAAGGAGGATGCCCTTCGGATCATCCGGGATGATTTAAGGCGCAAGGTAAAAACCGGCGTTGTGGGAACAGGAGCCATGAGCGATCCCTATAATCCCTTTGAACGAGAGCTTGAATTGACAAGGCATGCCCTTGAGCTTATTGATGCATACGGTTTTGGGGCGGCAGTTGCCACAAAAAGCGCTCTTCTTAAGCGGGATATGGACATTCTCAAAGGGATCAAGGAGCATTCCCCTGTTTTGTGCAAGGTGACTGTTACCACTATTGATGACGGTCTGGCGAAAAAAATTGAACCCCATGTGTCCAGCCCCACGGAGCGGCTGGATTTGATTGAGAGTTTAAGAGCAAACGGCATATTTGCAGGAATCTTATTAATGCCGGTGCTTCCGTTTCTGGAGGATAGTGAGGAAAATATCCGTTCCATTGTAAAAGCAGCCCATGATACAGGGGCCTGTTTCATTTATCCTGCTTTTGGCGTAACCCTGCGGAACAATCAAAGAGAATGGTATTTTGATTCCCTTAAGGAGCTGTTTCCTCAAAGAGATCTGGTTTCCCAATATATTAAAAGCTATGGAAACAGTTATGAATGCACAAGTCCAAGGGCAAGGAAGCTGTGGCAGGTATTTTCCAAGGAGTGCGAAGGGTACGGAATCTTATACCGGATGAAAGACATTATCCATGGATACAAAAAGAACTATGAGGTGACCCAGTTAAGCCTTTTTGATTAGGCAAGAGACATCAGCGCTCCGAAATAGGAAACAAATTCCCTGGCTATGATTGAAACATAGCCGTTTTTCTTATAAACGGCAGCCATTCTGGTTACAGTATCTTCAGAGTCGATTTCCCGGTAAACGAGATTGGTGTGCTCTGATGTTTTTCTGATGGATTCAGGCACATTGGGATATCCTCTATTTCATATTTATATATTGTAATATTATACTGAAATGATATAATGTTACAATATGCTGTATCAAAAAAGTGTGAATTTTTAATTGGGGAGGAATTAGGATGAAAAAACTCCTGAAATATCTGAAAGACTATAAAAGAGAAAGCGTTATGGGGCCGTTATTTAAGCTTTTGGAAGCCTGCTTTGAACTATTGGTGCCTCTTGTAATGGCAAAGGTCATTGATGTGGGGATCAAATCCCAGGACATGCCCTATATATTTAAGATGGGCGGATTCCTGGTACTGCTGGGTATCATAGGTCTTGTCTGTTCTATTACGGCCCAGTATTTTGCGGCAAAGGCAGCGGCGGGCTTCGGCACTGCCCTGCGGAATGATCTGTTTGCCCATATAAACAGGCTTTCCTACCAGGAGATCGATTCCATTGGAACCGCGACACTGATCACCCGGATCACCAGCGATGCCAATCAGGTTCAGTCGGGTGTGAACTTGTTCCTTCGTTTGTTTCTGCGTTCTCCCTTTGTGGTGTGCGGGGCCATGATCATGGCATTTACCATCAATGTCAGGGCAGCTTTTGTTTTTGCGGTCCTGATTCCCCTTCTTTCCCTGGTAGTATTTGGCATTATGCTGCTTAGCATCCCACTGTATAAAAAGGTGCAGAGACAATTGGACCAGGTACTTCTGACTGTCAGGGAGAATCTTGAAGGCGTCCGTGTCATCCGTGCCTTTGCCCGTCAAAACGATGAGATCCGGCGGTTTGATGAGGAAAACGGCCTTCTCGTTCGCTTTCAGGTATTTGTAGGAAAAATTTCAGCTTTAATGAATCCCCTTACCTATGTAATGATCAACGTAGGGATCATCGTTCTTATAAATACCGGTGCCGGACAGGTCCAAGGAGGCATCATCACCCAGGGGGCTGTGGTTGCTTTGGTAAATTACATGTCCCAGATTTTAGTGGAGCTTGTAAAACTGGCAAACTTAATCATCACGATCTCAAAATCCCTGGCCTGTGGGAGCCGTATAAACGCTGTGCTTGAACAGGAACCGGGAATCGTGGAAACCGTTCACAAGGCTGTGGAAGAGGAGCCAGGCGCACCAAAAGTGGAATTTGACCATATGTCTTTTACTTATGGAGGGGCAAAAGAGGCGGCCTTAAGCGGCATATCCATAAAGGTCATGAGGGGAGAGACCATTGGGATCATCGGCGGGACAGGCTCCGGCAAGACTACCCTGGTAAATCTGATCCCCAGGTTTTATGATGTCAGTTCGGGCTCCGTAAAGGTGGGAGGAGTTGATGTAAAACAATATCCTTTGAAGCAGTTGAGGGAGCTGGTGGGCATTGTGCCTCAAAAGGCAGTGCTTTTTAAGGGAACCCTTCGGGATAATATGAAGTGGGGGAAAAAGAATGCCACGGATGAGGAGATTTACCAGGCTCTTGCCATCGCCCAGGCAAAGGATTTCGTAGAGGAAAAGGGTCAGGGACTGGAGCTCATGATCCAGGCTGGCGGGAAAAACCTTTCCGGCGGGCAGAAGCAGAGACTTGCCATTGCCAGGGCTTTGGTAAAAGACCCTCAGATTCTTATTATGGATGACAGCGCTTCTGCCCTGGATTTTGCTACCGATGCAAAGCTGAGAATGGCAATAAAACAAAACACCAGAGACATGACCGTATTCCTTGTATCCCAGAGAGCTACCACCATTAAAAACGCGGACAAGATCCTGGTTTTAGATGACGGGCAGATGGCAGGCTGGGGAGATCATAAGGCGCTGTTTGCTTCCTGTGAGGTTTACCGGGAAATCTGTTTATCCCAGTTGTCAGAAGAGGAGGTACAATAACATGGATATGAAAAAATACAGATCCACCGTCAAACGGATCCTTGGCTGCATCGGCCGGTATCAATGGGGAGTCTTTGCTTCCCTGGCCTGTGCCTTTGTCACAGTCCTTCTGACCTTATACGTTCCCATCCTCATAGGCCGGGCCATTGACTGTATTGCTGGAACAGGAACCGTTGATTTTCCCGGCATGTGGAAGATTTTAAGGCAAATCGGAATCATCATAGCCATAACGGCAGCATCCCAGTGGCTTATGAGCCATATCAATAATCTGGTGACCTACCGGGTGGTAAAGGATATCAGGACCCAGGCATTTAATAAGCTGGAAATCCTGCCTTTAAAATATATTGACTCTCATTCTCACGGAGATATGATAAACAGGATCATTGCGGATATTGATCAGTTTTCCGATGGGCTGTTAATGGGCTTTACACAGCTTTTTACCGGAGTCCTGACTATTTTTGGAACTCTGTTTTTCATGTTTTCCATGAACCCGGCTATAGCCATTGTGGTGGTGGTGGTGACGCCTGTTTCCCTGTTCGTTGCCAGTTTTATTGCAAGAAGGACCTACCGGATGTTCAAGATGCAGTCCCAGACCAGGGGAGAACTGACTTCTCTTGTGGAAGAGATGCTGGGGAACCAGAAGGTGGTGCAGGCTTTCTGCCATGAAGATGATGCCCAGGAACAGTTTGAAACCATCAATGAGGATTTACGCCTGTGGAGCCTTAAAGCCACATTTTTTTCATCCATCACAAATCCGGCCACGCGCTTTGTAAACAGCCTTGTTTATGCCAGCGTAGGAATTGCAGGCGCCTTTGCTGCTGTAAAGGGACTTTTATCCGTTGGCCAGCTTGCCAGCTTCTTAAGCTATGCCAATCAGTATACAAAGCCCTTTAATGAAATATCAGGAGTGGTCACAGAACTTCAAAATGCCCTGGCCTCTGCGGCACGGGTGTTTGAATTGATTGACCAGGAGCCTCAGGTGCCGGAGGATTCTGACGCTGCTGTGCTTTGCAATGCAAGGGGTGAAATCTCCCTGGAGCATATGTACTTTTCCTATAATCCGGAGATTCCTTTAATCGAAGATATGAATCTAAAGGTACTGCCGGGCCAGAGGATCGCCATCGTAGGCCCCACCGGCTGCGGAAAAAGCACGGTAATCAATCTTCTCATGCGTTTTTATGATGTGACTTCCGGTTCTATCCGGGTGGATGGGACAGATGTGCGCCATATGACAAGGCAGAGTTTAAGGACCAATTACGGCATGGTGCTTCAGGAAACGTGGCTGAAATCCGGGACTATCCGTGACAATATCGCATATGGAAAGCCGGATGCATCGGAGGAAGAGATCATCCTGGCGGCAAAGGAAGCCCATGCCCACGGCTTTATCAGGCGAATGACTGAGGGATATGACACCGTCATATCGGAAGACGGCGGGAACTTATCCCAGGGTCAGAAGCAGCTTTTATGTATTGCCAGAGTCATGCTGTGCCTTCCTCCCATGCTGATCCTTGACGAAGCAACTTCTTCCATTGATACCAGAACCGAAATAAAGATACAGAAGGCTTTTGGAAAAATGATGGAGGGCCGGACCAGCTTTATTGTTGCCCACCGGCTTTCTACCATCAGGGAAGCGGATGTGATACTGGTAATGCGGGATGGCCATATCATCGAACAGGGAACGCATGAAAGCCTGATTTCCCAAAACGGTTTTTATGCGCGGCTTTATAATAGCCAGTTTGCTGTGTAACTCAGATGAAAAAGCTGACAAACAGCGCCAAAAACATATCCGGGATATGCTTTTCTGGCGCTATTCTTTTTTCTTATTATGAAATCTCCTATAAAGTTCGATATTCAATACAAAAAGAACTTTACAAAGGCGGTAGAAACATGTCTGAAATCACGATGAATGTCAGGGAAACTGCCTCTTTCAGGCCCGCAAGAATCCCGTTGCAGTATACGGATCAGGGAAGGGATTATGGGTGAGTTTTTAAGATACAGTTTCTGTAAAAGGCAGTGAAAATAATTGTTATATGTTATGTTTTAAAGAACAGGGGGAAAAAATGAGTTTTTTAGATATCATATTGATGGGTGCATTGCTTATTGAAAGTGCACTCCTGATTTTGTTGGTTCATTTTTATAAAAAAGAAAAAGAAAAGGTTCAGGTTGAAAAAGTTAAAAGAGCGGAAGATAAGGAATATATTGATGTTTTTATTGAGCACCTGGAAAAAAGGGCGGAAACATATGAGATACTCCTTGAGTTTAAGCGCATCCTGGAAGAATCCTATAAGGATGCCATTTGAGAAAAGAAAACAGACGGATGGTCCCATTTCTCTTAAGCTTCAGAAAAGGGAAGTGATTGAAAAAATAATGAAAATATAGTATAATTATAAATACTAAATGGTGGAGAGGGGGATAAAGGAACTGTTTTTACGTCCACAGTTCCTGGAAAATCATGAAAGTATGTCCGCACTGCGGGAATCAGATTCCTGATGATAACAACAATATTTACTGCCCTTATTGCAATCACATAGCAAATGAAGAGGTGCTGCTCCGTATGAAAATAGAGAAACAACTGCACAAGCCGGAGAGCGAGCCCAAAAAGCCGGTGACAGGCAAAAGCCGTTATGATGATGATGACTTTGATACAGTAAAGGTTTCCCATGACAGGAACCCTTATATTTCTGCGGCGGTCAGTATTGCTGTAATCGCAGTTGTTATTGCGGCCTTTTATTTCCTTTTGAGATAAGCCATATAAAAATAATCCTTGACATTTTGAACATCCGTTATTACAATGGTACCTAACGTTACAATTAAAAATATCAAATGCAATGAAGGTGTCAGTAAATCCTTATTTTCTTCCAGAGAGAAGGGGCCATCGGCTGCAAGCCCTTTTAAGTTCAGATAAGAGATTGAATTTCCCACCGAAGCAGCATGATTGAAACCAGAAGACAGCTTTGGCTGCCGGTCTGGCGGGTAAGTCATGACGTCCGTACACGTTATGTATACCGAGTGCCTGTGTCACACACAGGAATGAGGGTGGTACCGCGAATATAGCTTCGTCCCTTTTTGGGGCGGAGCTTTTTTTAGTGCATTTTGACGTTAAAGCGGGCGAAAACAAAATTTGATCATGAAAGAAGGAGAGCAGGATGAAAGATCAATTAGAAAAAATCAAACAGGAAGCATTGAAGCAGATTGAAGCTTCGGATGCTCTGGAAAAACTTAATGACATCAGGGTTGCTTATCTTGGAAAAAAGGGCGAGCTGACCAGTGTATTAAAGAGCATGAAGGATGTTGACCCGGAAGACAGGCCAAAGGTGGGCCAGATGGTCAATGACGCCAGGGCTTTGATCGAGGGAAAATTAGAAGAGGCCATGTCCGTTCTCCAAAAAATGGCCAGGGAGGAACAACTGAAAAAGGAAGTGATTGATGTAACACTTCCTGCTAAACGGAACAAGGTAGGTCACACCCACCCTAATACCATAGCCCTGGAAGAGGTTGAGAGAATCTTCATTGGCATGGGATATGAGGTCATCGAAGGGCCGGAGGTGGAATACGATTCCTATAATTTTGAAAAATTAAATATACCCAAAAATCATCCGGCAAGAGATGAACAGGATACCTTTTATATCAGTGACAACATCGTATTAAGAAGCCAGACATCACCGGTCCAGGTGCGTACCATGGAAAAGGGCAGGCTGCCCATCCGCATGCTGGCTCCGGGCCGGGTATTCCGTTCCGATGAGGTGGACGCCACCCATTCTCCTTCCTTCCACCAGATCGAAGGACTGGTAATTGATAAAAATATCACATTTGCGGATTTAAAGGGAACCCTGGCAGAATTCGCAAGAGAGCTTTTTGGACTGGAAACAAAAGTGAAATTCCGTCCTCACCATTTCCCATTTACAGAGCCAAGCGCGGAAATGGATGTTACCTGCTTTAAATGCGGGGGAAAAGGCTGCCGTTTCTGTAAAGGCTCCGGCTGGATTGAGATCCTGGGCTGCGGCATGGTTCATCCAAACGTGCTGACAATGAGCGGAATTGATCCGGACGAATATTCCGGCTTTGCATTCGGTGTTGGATTGGAGCGTATTGCCCTGTTAAAATATGAAATTGATGACATGAGATTATTATATGAGAACGATATCAGATTCTTAAAGCAGTTTTAGGGAAAGGGAGATAGATCAATGAATACACCATTATCATGGATTAAAGCATATGTTCCGGATTTAGATGTAGCGGCTCAGGAATACACGGATGCCATGACGCTTACCGGATCAAAGGTTGAGGGCTATGAATGCCTGGATAAAAACTTAGAAAAAATCGTAGTTGGACAGATATTATCCATTGAGCGCCATCCGGATGCGGATAAGTTAATCATCTGCCAGGTTGACGTTGGAACGGAAACCGTCCAGATCGTTACAGGCGCATCCAATGTAAAAATAGGAGATAAGGTTCCTGTGGTATTGGATGGAGGAAAAGTGGCAGGAGGCCATGACGGCGGTCCCCTTCCGGAAGAAGGAATCCGGATCAAAAAGGGAAAGCTGAGAGGAATCGAATCCTGCGGCATGATGTGCTCCATCGAGGAATTGGGATTTTCCAATGAAATGTATCCGGATGCTCCGGAAAGCGGAATTTACATTCTGCCTGAGGATACAAAAACAGGTGCTGACGCCATTGAAGTGCTGGGCTTACATGATTCCGTATTTGAATACGAAATCACCTCAAACCGTGTGGACTGTTACAGTGTCATAGGAATTGCAAGGGAAGCGGCTGCAACCTTTCATAACCCCTTTGTGCCGCCGGTAGTGGCCGCTACAGGCAACGGGGAGGATATCAATGATTATTTGAAGGTGACCGTGGAGAACAGCCGCCTCTGCCCCCGTTATTGTGCCAGAATGGTGAAAAATATAAGGCTTGCTCCTTCTCCGGCCTGGATGCAGAGACGTCTGGCAGCATGCGGAATCCGCCCCATTAATAATATCGTTGACATTACCAACTATGTGATGGAAGAGTATGGCCAGCCCATGCATGCATTTGATTATGATCTCCTTGTAAATCATGAGATCGTTGTAAAATGCGCCAAAGAAGGGGATACTTTCCAGACCCTTGACGGACAGGAGAGAAAGCTGGACAGCGCGGTTCTCATGATCAATGATGGGGAAAAGGCGGTGGGGATTGCCGGTATCATGGGGGGAGAGAACTCCAAGATCACCGATGAGGTGAAGACCATGGTATTTGAAAGCGCCTGCTTTGATGGAACCAATATCCGTCTTTCCTCCAAAAAAGTGGGATTAAGAACGGATGCTTCCGGTAAATTTGAAAAGGGCCTTGATCCTAACAATGCAGAAGAGGCGATCAACCGCGCCTGCCAGTTAATCGAAGAGCTGGGAGCAGGAAAAGTCGTAGGGGGAATGATCGACATTTATCCAGAAAAGAGAGAAGGAAAAAGACTTCCTTTTGAGCCGGAAAAAATGAACAGGCTTCTGGGAACAGAGATCCAACCGGAAACAATGCTGGGATACTTTAAAAAGCTGGATTTGGGATATGACGAGGCTGCCGGTGAGATCCTTATTCCCACCTTCCGCCAGGATTTAGACTGTATGGCCGATCTTGCGGAGGAGGTTGCCAGATTCTTCGGATATGACAAGATCCCTGTATCCCTGCCAACAGGCGAGGCAACCACCGGTAAGCTGTCCTATAAATTAAGGGTGGAAGAGGTGGCAAGAGAAGTGGCGGAATTCTGCGGATTCTCCCAGGGAATGACTTATTCCTTTGAAAGCCCCAAGGTATTTGACCGGCTTTTGATTCCAAAGGACAGCCCCCTCCGTGTGGCGGTGAATATTTTAAATCCTCTGGGAGAGGATTTCAGCGTTATGAGGACCTCTCCACTTCATGGATTGTTAAATTCTTTATCCACCAATTATAACCGCCGGAATAAGAATGTCCGCCTTTATGAGCTGGCTAATATTTATCTTCCAAAGGCGCTTCCTTTAACCGAGCTTCCTGATGAAAGAATGCAGTTTACCCTGGGCTTTTACGGAGACGGTGATTTCTTCCATATGAAGGGCGTCATTGAAGAATTTTTCGATAAAACGGGAATGCACAAAAAGCCACATTATGATCCAAAGAGCGGAAAAACATTCCTTCACCCGGGAAGACAGGCAGATATTGTTTATGATGGAGTGACCATTGGATATCTGGGAGAAGTCCATCCGGAGGTAGCTGACAATTACAAGATCGGAGACCGGGCCTATGTGGCTGTGATTGATATGCCATCCATGATTCCGTTCACCAGCTTTGACCGGAAGTACACCGGAATTGCAAAATATCCGGCTGTTACCAGAGATATCAGCATGGTGGTTCCCAAGGAAATCCTGGTTGGGCAGATTGAAGAGGTTATTGAACAGCGGGGCGGAAAAATATTGGAAAGCTATGAGCTTTTTGATATTTATGAAGGATCACAGATTTTATCAGGATATAAGTCCGTTGCCTATTCCATCACCTTCCGCGCAGGAGACCACACTTTGGAGGAGCAGGAGGTTCTTACTGTGATGAAGAAGATTCTTAACGGATTACAGGGACTGGGAATTGAACTTCGGGCATAAGAGCTTTTTATGGATAATTAATTAGGAAAGATGTCAGGATGAAAGGCGAATTCATCCTGGCATTTTTTTCTCTGTACTTGCATGGATATGGTAAATTCCGTCAATCCTTACGGTAAGAATGCAAGAAAAGGCAGGGAGGCAAAACAATGTTAAACGAACTTGATATTATAGAAGTAACAGCAAGGACAGTCCGGGATTCCTGGGGATATCCCGGGATTGAAGCCGAGGTGGTGCTGGAAAACGGCGCACATGGAAGGGCGGCAGTTTCTCTGGGAAACACAGGCAGGGCAGAAGAACTGGCAGACACCGTCAATGACCGGCTTTCGGAAATCATATTATTTGAGGATGCATCGGATCAGGGAAAAATAGACCGGATGCTTTTGCAGGCAGCAGAGGAGAGCGGAGCGGAAAAAAACGGAAATCAAGGAATTCTGGCTTTATCCATGGCCGTTGCAAGGGCGGCAGGCGCGGGACTTGGCCTTCCTCTTTACCGTTATCTGGGAGGCACTTCTGCTCCGGTGATGCCGGTTCCCATGATGAGCATGATAAGCGGAGGCGGCGGAGATAAAGGTCTTGATTTTCATGAGATCATGATCGTGCCTCAGGGAGCCCGGTCTTATTCAGAAGGGCTTCGTATGGGGGTGGAAATTTATCAGACCTTAAAAAGGCTTTTATCCATGAGCGGGCTAAGTACCTCCACGGGAGACGGCGGCGGCTTTGAGCCGGATATGAAAAATTCAGAGGAAGCGCTCCACTACTTAATGGATTCCTTTAAGCTTACGGGATATAAACCGGGGACTGATGTGCTGGTGGCCATCAATGCAGGGGCGGACCGGCTATATGTAAAGGAAGATGGGACTTACTGTTTTTCAAAAGAAAGTAAAAAAGGCGGAATCTCCATCAACAGGGAGCAAAAGGATATGATTGCCTATTACATGAGGCTGGCGGACGGATTTCCCATTTGTGCGGTCATGAACGGACTGTGGAAAGCGGACTTAGAGGGTAGAAGACAAATGATGAGTCTGCTGGAGCATCGTACTCTCATGGTATCCGATGATTTTACTGCAGCTAACGCCACGATCATCCGCATGGAACAGGCAGGGACCGTTACCGGGGCACTGGAAATGGTGGAAAAGGCGAGGAAAGCCGGGCATAAGGTGATCATTGCCAGTGATGTCAGGGATACGGAGGAGTCTTTCATTTCCGATATGGCTGCGGCTGTCCGTGCCGACTATGTGAAAAGCGGCGCACCCTGCAGAGGGGAGTGCACCGCCAAATACAATGAGCTTTTGCGCATTGAAGAATTTTACAGGAAGCCTTGGCGGTTGGCGGCAGAATATTCTTATTGACCGGCTTGAAGAAAAAAGAAATGGGGTCAGCTTCCTGCCGGGAAAATCCCGCGCATATGGCTATATAATTACGGTCATTTCGTAATTTTAAGACCGGAACAATTTATGCTGTTTTGCCTGAAAACTGACTGTTATAAATATCAGCATAAACACCGTCTTTGGAAATCAGTTCTTTGTGGGTACTTGTTTCTGTAATGTCACTGTTTTGCCTTACCACAATGTTGTCACCATATGGCATTTTGTATAACCATTTCGGTGCGCTGTTCATATGGATGTGGTGCTGATGATGCAGGAAAGTTTTTCAATAATTCATTAAAATTTACAGGTCAGCCAACTATAAATGGCTGGCCTTTTTTACTTTATAGGAAATTTTTCATATCGCAAAAAAATAGTGTATAACAGGTTTGAAATAAAAAAAGGCATGGCATAAGAGTGAGGTGTGACTTCGCGATGACATTGTTTGTGAAGTTTTTTGTTTCAAGTGTTGACTGCATTATTTGACGATTTTGAGAATGCCGGGAATCAGCCACAGGAATCAGTCAGAAGAAAAAATCGCTACATGAAAAGCCTTATTAAGTACATTTTAAATCAATTTCTTAATTCTCAATCTATACTTATCGTTTCAAAGTGCTTTAATATGCTAGGAGGAATGCTATGAAAATAAAAAAGGTGCTATCACTGCTTTTGGCTGTGTATTTGCTGATACTCATATTTCCCGCAGCAGCATTCGCATTGGACGAATCGGCAGAAAAATTTTCGCTATCTGGGAGCGAGACTGTAATAGAAAGTCCGTCGGTGGAGGAACAAGCGGCAGAAGAGCAGGAGGTCATATCTGCAGGAGGGTCAGAATCAGAGGCAGCGGAAACAGAGACAGCAGAAACAGAGGCAGCAGAAACAGGGGCAGCAGAAACAGAGACAGCAGAAACAGATGCAGCAGAAACAGGGGCATCAGAGGCAGAGGCAGCAGAAACAGAGGCATCAGAGACATCAGAGGCAGCAGAAGTAGAGACAGCAGAAGCAGAAGCTTCAGCAGAGGAGGAGCCGACGGAAGATCCTGACCTTCTTGAACTGGATTTACTGGATTCGTTTCCTATTGAGATCGACATTGAAACTGTTTCAGGAAGCGGCAACGGTTATATCTTTAACAATGATATATTGTCTTTCACTGGGAGTGCAACGGGCAATGAATATGTTCTTACCGGAACCTCCGCCACTAGAAGAATTGTAGTGGAGAATGGCGCAGATACACAGATTATGATTAAGGATCTTCATATAGAAGCCAATGATGAGCCGGCTTTTGAGCTTCAAAACAATGCAAGGTTAACGCTCATTCTTGAGGGAATGAATACCTTGAAGTCTCAAGGAATTGGATTTACGAATACTGCAGGCTTAAGCGTTTCTGCCGGGACAGAAATCAACATTAGCGGTGACGGAAAGCTTGAAGCCATAGGAGGAGAGTTGGGGGCGGGAATCGGCGGCGGCTATTACGGTGCCGGCGGTACGATCATTATTTCTGATAAGGCAGTTGTTACCGCAAAAGGCGATTTTTATGGAGCAGGAATCGGAGCCGGCTTTGGTGGCGCTGGCGGTACGGTTACCATCTGTGATGATGCAGTTGTTGATGTAACGGGCCCGTATGGAGCAGGAATCGGCGGGGGCTGTAGTGGTGCCGGCAGCACGATTACCATTTCTGATAGGGCAAATGTTAATGCAACGGGCGGTTGGACTGGAGCGGGAATCGGCGGCGACTATGGTGGTGCTGGCGGTACGATTACCATCTCTGGTGATGCAGTTGTTAATGCAACGGGTGGTGAATTTGGAGCAGGAATCGGCGGGGGCGATAGTGGTGCCGGTGGCACCATTACCATTTCTGATAGGGTAGCTGTTACCGCCAAAAGCATTTTATTTGGAGCAGGAATCGGCGGCGGCTATTACGGTGCTGGCGGTACGATTACCATCTCCGATGATACAGTTGTCGATGCAAAGAGCAGTTGGGCAGGAGCAGGAATCGGTGGCGGCTATGAGGGCGACGGCGGTACGATTACCATCTCCGGTAATGCAGTTGTTGAAGCAACAGGTGGTGCATATGAGGGGGCCGGAATCGGTGGCGGCACAAATGGCAATCCTGCAAACATCCATATCGGCAGCGCAGTGGTTGTAAAGGCATATGCGCGTAATGTTGCCGCGATTCATGCTTCGGGAAATAATAACGGCATCGGCGGAGATGTGGGATATTATGTAAATGTATATTTTGATAATCCCGATTTCTCCGGAATGCATTCAGCCGTAGATCGCAACAATGAAACAGAGTTTCGCATTTTCAATACGAATCAGAAGACCGGTCCTTTAAAACTTCCGGCGGACTATACCAGTTTTGCTTATACGACGAGAAATACGAATCCGGAGGACAGCAAGATCTTCGCATACAATATGGGAGGAACCGCGTTGGGAACGGTCGTTACGGTGGCGGGCGATTTGCCGCAAATCGGCTCTGTCAACACAAACGCAGTCCTGCCAGTGAAGCTGGTTTCTCTTCCGGCACCTTTTGCTGGAACACCTTCCGCAGTCAATGTTACTCAAACCAGTGCGGAGCTTATTAACACAGGCCACTACCTTGACGGTGATGTTTTCCTGTCCGGCAGATTTCAGTACTCCACTCAGACTGATGCGGCCGGCAAGCTTACCGGCAGTATCGTAACTGTTTTATGGGATCATGATCAGTCTGCACCTGTTACAAAGGGAGTCATTGGACTTACGCCGGATACGAAGTATTATCTGCAAACCTGTTTAAGTACCGACACCGGAGAGTATTTAAGCACCGTAGTTTCCTTTACCACTCTGTCCAGCTCAGGAGGCGGCGGAGGCAATAGCGGAGGAGAACCCGGTGGAGGAGAAACCGGCAACGGCGGCAGCGAAACCGGCAGTTCCGGAAACAAAGAAACCGGTGGTGCATCCACACCTAGGCCTGTTCCCGCTCCAAGCCCCGGAACTCACAATCCAGGTAATCGGCTGGAACCCCAAGCTGACGGCGACGTCCCTCTGGGCACCTGGATCCTGGGAGATGACGGACAGTGGATCTTTGACGAGGCTGTTCCGCTGGATGGCCTGCCAAAGACCGGAGAAAGCAGGGATTTGTCGATTGCAGCCATCTTGATGCTGGCGTCTATGTCCGCATTGATTTATCTGTTTGTTAAGCGGAAGAAACTTTCTGCGTGATTTCATGCGGTTTTCCTGAGGGCCGTTCCGTTACTTAGAACTACATGGAAATCACTGGGATTGATCTTGTAAATTTTTAAAAGTATATATGATTGTATCTTTATTGAGAGGCGGATTCATCTGCCTCTCGTTTTTTTTGTACATAAATCAAGCACTGAAGGAATTGGCTTTTCCCCCAAAACCCATAGAAGGTATGACGGGGCAGGAACAGAAAGTATTTGGAGCAGCTCTGGAAATCGAATCTCTTCATTCCCTGATATAGATTGTATAATTCAAGTAACTATTAATTGAATTAAAGTAAAAGTAAGAATAGTATAAAACCACAGACAAAATAAATAAGCAAAAAGTGTAAAAAACCAAAGGGAAAGGGGGGAGAAAAACATGCATATATCACAATTTAAGACAAAAACAATACGGACTTGCAGGGAATTGCAGCTTGAATTAGACGAAAAGAAGATTCAAGTAAATTCAAGTAAAATAAAGTTTGTGCTCAGGCAGAAGAAAAAAGACATCTATAATATCACTTCTCCATTTTTGTCAGATGGAAAAACATGGATTGCAGGGAGAGTGGAATCAAGAGACAATGAATACTCCAGAATCGGTTTTTTTGAAGAAGGGGACGGTGAGTGGGTAGAAGCCGAACCGGAACCGATCCATCTTCAGGACCCGTTTGTAACAAGAATCAGGGGTGAATTGATTCTTGGCGGTGTAGAAGTCTTTGATGATGAAGAAAATCCGGGACGTCTGAATTACAGAACCGTATTTTATAGGGGAGATGGGATTTGGAATTTGACCCGGTTTGCCAGCGGCCCCGACCGGATGAAGGATATCCGGCTCTGTGAAATGGAGGATGGAAGAATCCTGACGTTTACAAGACCCCAGGGAGAAAAGGGCGGCCGCGGAAAGATCGGCTGGTGTTTTCTTGATGGTTTAGAGGAATTGACCGCAGAGAAACTGGATCAGGCCGTTTTGATGGAAGAACAGTTCATGCCTGAGGAATGGGGAGGGGCAAACCAGCTTCACCGTATAAGGGGAAGAAAAATCGGGGTGCTTTCTCATATTGCGCGGTTTGATGAGGAAGGAAACCGGCATTACTATTCTACAGCCTTTTGCTTTGATCCGGAAACCGGGGAGTACGGCCCCATGAAAATGATTGCAGAGCGGAAATATTTCCAACCGGGACCGAGTAAGCGGCCGGACCTGGAGGACGTCATTTTTTCTGGGGGATTGTTAAGACTTGGAAATGGAAAGGCGGAGTTGTACTGCGGAGTCGGCGACGCTGAAGGTCAGAAAGCAATAATAGATGATCCATTTGACGAATATGAAAATGAAGAGAAGGAGAAGAGGGTATGAAGATGAAGAGAGCAATGGCAATTGTGACAGCAGCGGTAATGGCGGCAACGGTCCTGGCTGGATGCGGAAAATCAGGGGGAAACAGTGCGGCAGCAAATGGAAGCAGCTCAGAAGGAGTGATTGCGGTGGAATTTTGGACGGCTCCACAGCAGGTTCAGTATAATTTCTGGGAATCCAAGGCGCAGGCGTTTAATGAAGCAGGGATTACAATAGACGGGAAAAAAGTGGGGGTCAGGGTCCAGCAGATGCCGGAATCCCCATCTTCCGAAGCGGGGATTCAGAACGCCATTGCAACAGGAACCGTACCGGCCGTTTCTGAGAATATCAACCGGGGATTTGCAGCAACCCTTGCAGCCTCTGGTGCAGTCTATGATTTGTCCGGGGAGGAGTGGTTTAAGGAAGTGATCGGGGCCAGGAAGATGGAAGAAACGATCACAAACTGGGCAATTGGCGGAAAGCAGTATGTCCTGCCGGTCTATGTCAATCCGATGATATGGCAGTGGAACATGAAGGCGCTCAAGGCTCTGGGATTTGAGGAAGCTCCCAAGACTGTGGACGAATTAACTGTGGTTATTAAAGAGTTTGCTGCACAGCGCGGCAATACCATGAAAGAGATGGGAGTGACCCATTCCTTCTACCGTCCATCCTTAACCCGTCCGGACCAGTGGTGGGACAGATGGTATGATTTCCAGATGCCTTATGAGGCGTTAACAGGCGGTAAGCCATGGGTAGAGGGCAATAAGCTGGTGCTTGATAAAGAGGGAGCCATAGAAGCGTTTGAGCTGATCGGTCTGTTCGGCAATTCCATTCAGTCCGGTGAGATTTCCAGTATCTGGACAGAAGCCAATCCCTCCGTTCTGGTGACCATCAATGCGCCATGGGAGATTTCTCTTTATCGCGAAAATAACAAGGTTTACGGAGAAGATTACATCTATGGACAGGCAATCGTGAAGAACGAAGGAGATGTTCCCTATAACTTCGCTGATTCCAAGGGTCTGGTTTTCTACAATAATAAGAGCATCAGTGAAGAAGAGCATAAGGGCGCGGTGGAGTTCGTGAAATGGGTTTACAATAAAGAGAATTCAGCCCAGACCGATTTAGACTGGCTGAACGCTACCACCATGCTCCCGGTCCGGGGCGATTTAAATGACAATGAAGCATTTGCGGATGTCATGAAAGAGTATCCGGAGCTTGCCGCTTTAGCGGAGGCAGTGCCGTATTCAATCCCCAGCATTGCCACGGAAAAGGTAACTGAAATTCAGACTGCGTTGACGGAAAACGGGACGGCGCCATATATGAACGAAGTGATGAATGCGGAACCGGGGAATGCGCCGGATGCGACCCCTTATGTGGAAGCGGCCATGGAAGCCATGAAGCAGGCCGGAGGTTTGGAATAACGCGGCTTTTCGGAGGCAGGATCTGTTTCCTGTCTCCTCATAAAAAAGGAGAATGGTTTTTATGAAGAGAAAAAGCATTACGGGCAGTAGGAAGAGCGGAGTCATGGGGTGGCTGCTCAATGCCCCTTATCTGATTTATTCCCTCATCTTTTTCCTGATTCCGTTATTGTGGGCATTCTGGCTTTCTACGATGGACTGGAATCTGATGGCCGAGAAAAAAACCTTTGTGGGAATAAAAAATTTTACCAATCTTTTTTCAGATGCCCGGGTCAGAGCGGCATTTATCAATTCCTACCGTTATCTCCTGCCCATTGTGCTTCTGTGTTTTCTGGGCGGCCTGATCATAGCGCTTCTGGTATCCAACCTTCCGGAAAAGGTCAAGGGCCTGGTGGCGGTGCTGTTTTTTATCCCCTATCTGACGTCGGGAGTTGCTACCAGCGTGGTGGTAAAGTATTTCTTTAATTACAATTCCGCGTTTAACGCTTTTTTGAGGGAGCACTTTGATCTCACTATAAACTGGCTGACAGACCAGAGGTATGCGTTTGCCGTTATGGTCGGAATCGTGATCTGGAAAATGTCGGGCTATTACGCCTTATTCATTCTTTCGGGAATCGAGAATATCGGAGACGACGTGACGGAAGCGGCAATGCTGGATGGCTCTACAGGGCTTCACAAGCTGCTCTATATTACGCTTCCTATGATTATGCCTACATTGACCACGGTTATCGTGCTGGCTACCGGCCTGGCATTCGGAGTTTTCACTGAGCCTTACCTGCTGACAGGAGGGGGGCCAGGCATGAGCACCACCACGTGGCAGTTGGAAATCTACAATACATCCTTTACCAGATTCCAGTCCGGCTATGGTGCGGCCATGGCAATTGCCAGTGCGGTGCAGATTTTTATAACTCTGAGGATTATCAATGGGGTTACAGACCGGCTGAACAGAAGATTTGGATGGTAAGTCTATATTAGTGCACATAACAAGGAGGAGATAAGATGGGAAGAAAAAAGAAATTCGGCGTAAAGACCTGCATCATAACGGCGGTCACCCTGGCGCTTCTGGCAATATCTTTGTTCCCTTACTATTATATGGTGATCCAGTCCTTTACTGCCTGGGACAAGGTGGATAAGGTGATGGTTCCCCGTGGGTTTTCGTTCAGGAGCTATGAATATCTGATTGGAAAAGGAGGGGCCACGAATTCCATGATGTGGGGCAGAGCCTTGGTCAATTCATTTCTGGTGGCATTCCCCACTGCTATTATTTCGGTCATTATTGGTCTGTGCAACGGATATTCCGTGTGTAAGCTGAAATTTAAGGGAGACCGGTTCATTATGGACTCTCTTCTGTTCCAGATGTTTTTCCCGACCATCATCCTCCTGGTTCCCAGATATATGATTGCTAAATCCATGGCGAATACATATGGTGGCATGATCATTCCAATGTGCATTTCCATCTGGGCTATTTTCATGTATATCAACTACTTTAAGACGTTGCCGGATGAAGTATTTGAAGCTGCGAAGATTGATGGCGCCGGAGAATTGCGGATCATCTTTTTCGTCGCATTTCCGGTGACGAAATCGGTAACGACCATTGTATTTTTATCCATCTTCATGCAGAGGTGGTCGGAACTGATGTGGGATATGCTGATTGCGCCCAATATTCAGATGCAGACGTTAAACGTGCTGATTTCCACACAGTTCAGACCTATGGGAGCATTTCCGGGACCTATGTATGCGGCATCCGTGATTCTGACTTTGCCGATCATCATTCTGTTCCTGTGCTTCTCCAGGTATTTCAAAGAAGGTATCAGCTTTATGCTTAAATAAGATAATCTAAGGAAATCAGACACGAAAGTGCCCTGACAGGATTTGATCAAGAAAAATAGGAGAAATAACATGTTGGAAGTAAAAAGATGTGCCGAAAATCCCCTTCTGTCCCCGGAAATAGTAAAGCCCAGCCGGGAAGATTTTAAGGTAGAAGGGGTGTTCAACTGCGGTGTTGCAAGATATGAGGATGAGGTGATTCTGCTGTGCAGAGTGGCGGAATCCGTCCGTGGAGCCAGTGAGGGCGAGGTTCTGGTTCCTGTTGTAAAGAAGGTCAGGGGAAAGGATGAGATCACCGTGGTTCGTATGAACAAGGCGGAATACCCGGACTTGGATTTTACGGATTCCAGGACCATCAATAAGATGACAACGCAGGGAAAGAGAACTGTGTACTTAACGTCGCTGTCCCATCTGCGGGTGGCGAGATCAAAGGATGGCGTTCATTTCACCATCGAGGATACCCCATTTGTATTTCCCAGTTCAGAGGAAGAAAGCTGGGGCATGGAAGATCCAAGAATTACGCAGATCGGAGACACCTATTACATCAATTATACTTCCGTAACGGAAAACGGTGCTTCCACTTCCCTGATCAGTACAAAAGATTTTAAACAGTATGAACGCCATGGGATAATTTTTGCACCTGAGAATAAGGATGTGACGATCTTTCCTGAAAAAATAAGCGGGATGTACATAGCATTCAACCGCCCGGTTCCTGGTGGGATCGGCAACCCGGAAATGTGGCTTGCAGAATCGCCGGATATGATCCATTGGGGCCGCCAGAAGCATTTCTGCGGAATTTCCCATGAGGACGGTTGGGATAATGGCCGGATTGGCGGAGGTGCGGTCCCCTTTAAGACAGAAAAGGGCTGGGTGAAGATCTACCACGCCGCCGACAGAAATAACCGTTACTGCCTGGGTGCATTCCTTCTGGATGAAAAAGACCCTTCCAGGGTCCTGGCGAAGACGGCGAAGCCCATTCTGGAGCCCGAGGCTGTTTATGAGACAGATGGATTCTTTGGAAACGTGGTCTTTACCTGTGGCTGCTTGGTGGAGAATGGAATCGTATCCATTTACTATGGAGCCGCGGATGATAAGATATGCCGGGCAGATTTTTTCGTCAACGATCTGTTGGCCGAGATGAAAACGCTTTAAAGGATGAAAGGTGAAATGTGATATGAAGAAGCGGGTTACCATGAAGGATATAGCGAAAAGACTGGATCTTTCCATCAATGCCGTTTCCCTCGCATTAAATGACCGGGCCGGTGTCAGTGATGAGACGAGGAGGCTTGTTTTAAACGCCGCTGAGGAGACCGGGTATTTAGACCAGAGCGCAAAATATACGGCATCCTATTCTAATAAAAATATTTGTATCCTTCTGGAAGACCGTTTCTTTAAAGATATGCAGTTCTACGGAAGAATTCTTCTTGGACTGGAGGAGGCGGCAAAGAAAGCAGGGTACGACTTATTTATTAATTCCTTTGAAAAAAACCATGAAATACCCGCCTGTGTGGAGCAGCACAAGGTTTCCGGGCTGATTGTGGTAGGAAAGATCGACGAAGAGTACTTAAAGAGGCTGAAGGGCTATGCCATACCGGTTCTTTTACTGGACCACGAGTCCGTGGAAACGCCTACTGACTGTGTGATGACCAACAATGTGGCCGGTGCCTATAAGCTGACGAAATACCTGCTGGATAAGGGGTTTAAGAAGATCGGTTTTTTCGGTGATTTAAAATATACGCCCAGTATCAGGGAACGTTTCTGGGGCTATCAGGAGGCGATGCAGCAGTACCTGGATTACCCTTCTTTTGAGGAGGGGATTTCCTACATCAGAAGGTATTCTGTCTTAAGTAAGGTAGAGGATGCGGTCATCAATCAGGACGCAGCCAGTCTGGCGGCGTTCTATCAGACACTTGAGGAACAGCCGGACGCCCTGATCTGTTCCAACGACAAAATGGCCATTCTCCTGTGCAAGGCCCTGTCCCAATGGGGACTGAAGGTTCCGGATGATATCAGCATCGTGGGCTTTGACGACATTGAGCTGAGCAATATGGTTGCCCCGCGGATTACCACCATGAGGGTGGATAAAGTGCTGATGGGGAAGAAGGCCATGGAATGTCTGTTAAAATCCATGGAAAAGCCAAAGGAAAAGGTGGAAAAGCTGGTGTTGGATGTCCAGCTTATTGAAAGAGATTCTGTGGGGGAGTTAAAATAGATGATTCAGTGGTGGAGACATACCGTTTTTTATGAGATTTATATGATGTCCTTCTGTGATGGCAACAGGGATGGAGTGGGTGATATTCCGGGAATCATCTCAAAGCTGCCATATTTAAAAAAACTGGGAGTGGGCGGAATATGGCTCACTCCTTTTTATCCCTCTCCCAAAGTGGATAACGGATATGACGTCTCGGATTATTGCAATGTGGACCCGGATTACGGGACAATAGAGGATTTCAAACGGCTGGTGGCGGAGGCGCATAAGCTGGGGATCAAGGTCATAGCCGATATGGTGCTGAACCATACGTCCACCAGGCACCCGTGGTTTTCAGAGGCATCTTTGTCCAGGGACAGTCTGAAAAGAGACTGGTATATCTGGAAGGACCCTTTAGAGGGAAGGGAGCCTAACAACTGGGAATCCTTTTTCGGAGGGAGCGCATGGGAGTATGACCGGAATTCCGGGCAGTATTATTATCATTCTTTTGCCAGGGAACAGGCGGATTTAAACTGGAGAAATCCCCAGGTAAAGGAAGCTGTATACCGGATTCTTGACTTTTGGCTGGAAACAGGGATCGATGGGTTTCGGTTTGACGTCATCAATAATCTGTCGGTGTCCGAAACCATGGAGAACAATCCTGCCGCGGGAAATGGTGGGCAGCTCCATGTAAACGACGTGAATCAGCCAGGCATATATGAGGTGCTTGCTCAAATCTGCAGGCAGGTCCGGGAGAAAAAGCCGGACGTGTTTCTGGTTGGAGAAATCAGCAGTGACCAACTGGAGCGGATCCATTCCTATACTCTATTGGATGGACTGGATACAACCTTTAATTTTAACTTGGGGAGCAGGGAACAGTTCCGGTTTGGAGAGATTTTGGAGGAAATGAGGCGGATGCAGGCTCTGTACGGTCCGTCTGAGAGTCCCACGGTGTTTTTCGGCAGCCATGATATGAGGCGTTTTCCCGATCGTTTTTCCTTTTCAGAAGGTAAGGTGAAATGTCTTCTGACCCTGATGATGACCTGTAAAGGAATTCCCTTCCTGTATTTTGGAGATGAGCTGGGATTGAAAAGCCAGATTCTGTCATCCATAGAAGAGGCAAAGGATGTTCAGGGAATTTTGGCGTATGAAATAGCTATAAAGAGAGGGAAGAGCGAAACCGAAGCAATAAAGGTTCTGAACGAAAAGTCCAGGGACGTCTCGCGAAATCCCATGGACTGGGAAGAAGCCGCAAGGCAGATGAAAGCGCCTTCTTCTATTTGGAACTATGTCAGAAGCCTGATTAATATAAGGAAGAGAAAAGAAGAACTGGTATCTGGAGAAATGTGCCTGCGGGAATTGGCACCGGAAGTGATGGAAATAGAAAGAACCCTGGGGAAACAGAGGATCACGGCCGTCATCAATTTTTCGGACAAGGAAGTCGGCATACCTGTGGAGTGCGGTTTTCGGCTGATTCTGGCTTCCGAGAAAAATATGAAATGGGGGCCGGAAAATCGTGTACTGCTTCCTGGGGGAAGTTGCGTGATTCTGGAAGATAAGACAGGGGAAGTTTCCTCACTGGATATTGGAAACTTTGAGGCAGTTCTGTAAGCGGATAACATTTTGTGCTTTGAGAGAATGTGAAAGGAATGGATATTAATGATAATACAGAAGTTAGAGAACGGCTGGAAGCTTAGAAATTGTTCTTCCGGAGAGTGTTTTGATACGAAAGTTCCTGGAACCGTTTACGAAACCTGGCTGGAATATGGAGCGATGGAAGATCCTTACTGGAGGGACCGGGAGGATCAGGCCCTTGCCATGATGGAAGCAGATTATGAATACAGCCTTACCGTAACTCTGGAAAAAGAGGCTGCAGAGTGGGACATGGTCTGGCTTCGGTTCGAAGGGATCGATACGCTGGCAGATATCTGGCTGAATGGGCATTACCTGGGACGGGCGGATAACATGCACCGGACCTGGCAATACCCGGTAAAGCCCCTGGTTAAGGCGGAAAATAAAATCCGGGTTCTGCTCCATTCGCCCCTGCCCTTTATCCGAAAGGCATATGAAGAAGATCCATATGATGGAGCGCCAGAATCCATGAAGGGTTTTCCGTTTCTGAGGAAGGCTCATTGTTCTTTTGGCTGGGACTGGGGGCCAAGGCTCCCCGATGGGGGCCTGTTCCGCAATGCTGCGTTTATGGGTGGAAAAAAGGCGGCGATCCGTGATGTGCACATCAGACAGTCACAGGTGGAGGAGGCTGTGGTGCTTTCCGTATATCCGGAGGTTGAAACATTTTGCGGTGAAGAAATGTACTCCTGTGAAGTGAGAATTATAGACCCTGAAGGAACGCTTACGGTGTATCCGGATTCTCCGAAAACGGTGACAATTCCCCAACCCAAGCTTTGGTGGCCCAACGGATATGGGGAACAGCCTCTCTATCTGGTGGAGCTGGTTTTAAAGGCGGGGGATGTGATCCTGGATACGTGGAGCAGAAGAATCGGCCTCAGAACCATGAGGGTGAACACGGATAAAGATGAATACGGAAGCCGGTTTGCCCATGAGGTCAACGGAGTGGAAATCTTTGCCATGGGGGCCGATTATATTCCGGAAGACTGTATCAGGGGGAGAATCAGCCGGGAACGGACGAAAAAACTATTGGAACACTGCCGTGAATGCAATTTTAACATCATCCGGGTATGGGGAGGAGGATATTACCCAGATGACTTTTTTTACGACCTTTGTGACGAGCTGGGGCTTATGGTCTGGCAGGATTTTATGTTTGCCTGTGCTGTTTATCCTCTGACGCCGGAATTTGAGGAGAACGTAAAGGCCGAAATCCGTGACAATGTAAAACGGATCCGCCATCACGCCTGCCTGGGGCTGTGGTGCGGAAATAATGAGATGGAGATGTTTATCTCCGGTAACCAGTGGATCAGGAAGCCTCTTCAGAAGACGGAATACTTAATTATGAATGAGAGGATTATACCGGAACTTTTGAAAATATATGATCCGGATACATTTTACTGGCCTTCCAGTCCGTCGTCCGGCGGTGATTTTGACACGCCTAATGATCCGGACCGGGGGGACGTGCATTACTGGGAGGTATGGCACGGAGGGGTGCCTTTCACGGAATACCGGAAATTTTATTTCCGCTATCTTTCGGAGTTCGGCTTTCAGTCCTTTCCTTCCCTTAAGACAATAGAAAGCTTTACGGAGCCGGAGGACAGAAACATATTCTCCTATGTGATGGAAAAGCATCAGAGAAACAATGGGGCCAATGGAAAAATCCTTCAGTATATGAGCCAAATGTACCGGTATCCGGAGTCGCTTTCCCACCTTGTCTATGTATCCCAGCTTCTTCAGGCAGAGGCTGTCCGGTATGGAGTGGAGCACTTTAGGAGGAACCGCGGCAGATGTATGGGATGTGTCTACTGGCAGTTAAATGACTGCTGGCCGGCTGCCTCCTGGTCTTCCATCGATTACGACGGAAGGTGGAAGGCACTTCACTATTTCGCCAGACGGTTTTTTGCTCCGATCCTGCTTTCCTGTGAGGAAGAGGGGGCTTTAACCTGGTCAATGGATGTAAATGAAGAAAACCGGACCATCCGAAACACTGCCCGTTTCTGCGTAACCAACGAAACCAGAAACCCCTTTCAAGGAACTGTCCGCTGGAGCCTGAGGAATTCCCGGTCCGATGTGCTTAAACAGGGAAAGTTTGAGGCTGACACAGCCCCCTTATCGGCGGAAAAATTCCCATGTCTGGACTTTTCAGAAACAGATGGGAGGGAATGCTACCTATCTTATGATCTGTATCTGGATGAGACACTGGTTTCCCACAGTTCCAGCCTGTTCGTGCCGCCCAAACATTTTGAGTTTTGGAACCCGGAGTTGAACGTGTGGGCGGAAGGAGACGAAATCTTTGTAAAAGCCGGGGCCTTTGCCAGGGGAGTCGAGATTGGTAACAGCGCCGGTGATCTGCTTCTTTCCGATAACTATTTTGATATGGATTCTGGCATAAAAAAGGTACGGATCGTTGACGGCGGACTGGAGGGGCTGTATGTCAGGAGCATCTATGAGATAGGGAGAATAATGTGATGAGTGATTACAGGAAGGAATACCGGAAATGGTGCCGGGACGCATATTTTGACGGGGAGACGAGAAAGGAGCTTCTGGGACTCGGCGATGAGGAAGAGATCAGAGACCGGTTTTACCGGGAACTGGAGTTTGGAACTGGCGGTTTAAGGGGCGTGATGGCAGCAGGATTAAACCGGATGAACTGCTATACCGTGAGAAAGGTTACCCAGGGGCTGGCCAATTACATGAAGCAGCAGGAAGGTGAGAAAAAGGCGGTAATTGCTTATGATTCCCGCCATAATTCCGGAGAGTTTGCCATGGAAGCAGCCCTATGCCTCTGCGCCAATGGAGTCCGTGTGTTTCTTTTTGATGGCCTGCGTCCGACGCCGGAATTGTCTTTTGCTGTCAGAGACCTTGGCTGCATGGCAGGAATTGTGGTAACGGCCAGCCATAACCCGCCGGAATATAACGGCTATAAGGTTTATTGGGCGGATGGAGCCCAGATCACATGGCCGAGAGATATGGAGATTCTTAAAGAGGTGAAGGCGGTAACCGATTTCTCCTGTGTTAAGACCATGCATAGGGAAAAAGCCCAATGGGTGGGACTGCTCCGATTCCTCGGCGAGGAGATGGACGCCCGCTACATAAACGCCTTAAAAGGACTTGTTCAGGAGCCTGAAGCTTTAAGAGAAAGCCTGCCGGATTTAAAAATTGTATACACGCCCCTTCATGGAACGGGAAACGTGCCGGTCAGGAGAATTTTAAAAGAGCTTGGATTTGAAAATGTATATGTTGTGGAGAAACAGGAACAGCCGGACGGTGATTTTCCTACGGTCCAATCTCCTAATCCAGAGGATGAGAAGGCGTTTGCCATGGCGCTTGCGCTGGCAAGGGAGGTGGATGCCGACCTGGTGTTGGCCACTGATCCGGATGCTGACCGTCTGGGGGTGTACGCAAAGGATGGAAAAACCGGGGAATACGTGGCCTTTACCGGCAATATGTCTGGAATGATTATCTGTGAATACCTTTTAAGCCGCAGAAAGGAAAAACACACGCTGCCAGAAAACGGCGCCGTGGTGATGACCATTGTTTCCGGAAAAATGGCGAAAGCCGTCTGCCGTGAATACGGGGTGACACTCATAGAGACTCTGACTGGTTTCAAATACATTGGAGAACAGATCAGGCTTTTTGAAGAACAGGGAACCTATGAGTATCTTTTTGGTTTTGAAGAAAGCTATGGCTGCCTCGTCGGTACGAATGCAAGGGATAAAGACGCGGTAGGTGCTGTTATGACTCTCTGCGAGGCAGCCGTGTATTATAGAAATCAGGGGTTAACCTTATGGGACCAGATGGAGAACCTTTACAGGAAATACGGCTGTTACAGGGAAAGCCTCCATACCATTGTGAAGACGGGAACAGAGGGGGTAGCGGAAATTAACGGCATGATGGAGGAGATGAGGCGCCATCCGCCAGAGTCCGTGGGAGGATTTCAAACCGTGGAATTATGTGATTACAGGGAGGGCAGGAAAATCAGGCTGCAAGATGGAACAAAAGAGCGGACAGGACTTCCCAGGTCCGATGTTCTGTATTACTTGTTGGAAGAGGACAACTGGATCTGCATCAGGCCCTCGGGGACAGAACCAAAGGTCAAGATTTACATAGGGACGCGTGGAAAGACACTGGAGGAAGCAGAAGATCGGCTTTCCCTTATCTGGAATGAAGTAAAACGCAGGCTCGGGGCAGAAGATGCATGAATAAATTTAAGGAACAATTCAAGCACTGTTTGCACTTGTGTAACATCGTTGGTATTGGGGGGATAAGGGCCGAAGGGCCGAATCTGTCATATTCTGTTTTGGAAAAGCTAAGAACCTTTATAAAAATCTCATCCCTTAATTCTCTGCCAATTTTAAAGGCGATATTTCCGGCAATGTACATATTGAGCAGTGCAGCGGCCAGGCTGCATACGGTAAAGATCAGCATAAGGCCGCTCTGGCGCCAGATATAACCCATGTCTCCGGCTATAATGCCCTTATGAACAATGCCTGGATGAGATAAGGGAGATACAGGGTGCATCCCGTTTGTACAAGCAGGAATGCAATGGCCAGTACGGTCTTCACCGGAGGCAGTCGCTTTAAAATTCTAAGTATGGGCAGCCCCTCCTTTCTGACCCAGGATAGTGCGAATGAGATGGTTTATGCCGTAAATAAAAAGTATAATAAAAGACATAATGACTCCTTTCTGCCTGAAAAAAGGCGTAAAAAAACAAAGGCGCTGCCAATGAGCTTTTGGGAAAGACAGCGCCTTTGCTGTTGTTTGTGGCGTGATGTTATTTATTCTTCATCATCATGAGGAGCTTTGGGCGGCGCAGGCACAGGCCGGCTGCCACCTCGCCCGCCAAAGAAATTGGGACCGTGTCCCTTGAGCCTTGGATCATCGTGGCCCGGTTCAAAATGCCTGGGGCCGTGGGAATCTTCTGCCCGTCCATGCTGCCAACCGCAAAAGTCTTCTCTGCGGTCAAAAGGATGTCTGCCGCCGCGCATGAACATCATTTCAAACCTTTCATTTCCCATCCGCTCACGGGCAGAGCGCATCCATGCGAACCTCTCATCATCTTCATCATCCCCAAGCTGGGCTTCAAGTGATGCAATGACGCGGTCCAGATACTCACCGAAAACAGTTTGTTCCTCCTGGCTGAGACAGTTAAAAATATCTCCAAAATCCGGGTGGGGCTGTTGCTCATTCTTCCCTTTTTCAGTGAGCTGCACCAGCATGACCCGTCTGTCTGCTTCTGAAGGAATGCGGGTGATGTAGCCGCCTTTTTCCAGTTTGTTAAGAAGCTCATTAAGGGATTGTATCCGAATGCCCAGCAGATAAGACAAGTCTTTTGTACTGATTTCAGATTGCATTTTGAGCATTGCCAAAACCCTGCCTTGCCCGCGGGTCGGGTCGGCCATGGGGCCATGCTCCGAATGTTTCTGTAAATGATGGCGCTGCAAGAGCCATTGCAGGGTTGAGAGTTTTTCGTAAAGTTCCGTATATTGGTTTTTCATTATAAAAGCCTCCTTAAATTTTAATTTCATCAGGTACCTTAAATACATTGTACTGGTACCTGATGAAAAAGTCAAGAAGTTTTTTTGAAGGTACCTGTTTGTTTTTTGAAAAACCCTTTGCAAGAACATTTTTGCTTTAAAACTTTATATATAATAAGAAGGAGGAATCAAACTTTCTAAAATTCTCGGAGAGACTGGAGACTGGAGCATGGGAACAGAAAAAAATTACCTGGAACGTAATAACTCCAAGGATAAAAAGTTATAATATAGAAATAGTGGCTGCGAAAGAAATCATTTTAAGAAAATTCCTGGGGGGATGAAACCTTCTTATCCTTAAGATGGAGAGGGAAATTGAAATGGACATCCTTATATGAAACAACCCTCAGGGCAGGACCTGATGCTGTGGCACAGAAACAAACGAACAGAAAAATATAAAAATATATTGTATTTTCAGAAAAATTATGGTATGATAACCTGTGTTTGACTATAGGAGGTGGGAAGCGTGATCAGGATTATTTTATCAATCATATTTGTTATCATATGTGTTGCTTTATCAGCAATAATCCTTTTACAGGAAGGAAAGAGTCAGGGCCTGGGTTCTATCGGCGGAATGGCAGATACCTACTGGGGTAAAAATAAAGGCCGTTCCATGGAAGGAAAACTGGAGAAATTCACAAAATACGGAGCAGTCCTGTTTTTCATTCTGGCACTGGTACTGAATCTGAATATACTGTAAAGATTAAACACTCTTGTATGGTAACAAGGGTGTTTTTTTCGCATCATGGGGAAGTATTTGTAATACCTCCCGGCAAAGTGCAGATAATAAGGAAAAGAATGAAATGAAAAATAGATAAAAATGATATTTAAGAGAGGAAAACAATGACAGAAGAACAGTTAATGCAGCGGAAAGCCATGCTTCTCCAGTTGCTTGAAGACCCTACCTATGTTCCTATGAAATTAAAGGAACTGGCAGTGCTCTTTGACGTTCCAAAGGAGCAGAGGGAAGATTTAAAAGAGGTGCTGGATGCGCTTTTGGCAGAAGGAAAGATTGGCGTATCACAAAAAGGAAAATACGGAAAGCCTGATCTGGGTTCCATAGCCGGAGTGTTTTTCGGCCATCCCAAGGGCTTTGGTTTTGTTTCGGTGGAAGGACTGGCTCAGGATATTTATATTCCGGAAGATAAAACAGGCGGCGCACTTCACGGGGACACTGTGATGGTATCCGCCGAATCAAAGCCGGGAAATGGAAAAAGGGCGGAAGGTCATGTGGTCAAGGTACTGGAACATGCCAATGAGCAGATCATAGGATATTTTCAGAAAAATAAGAATTTTGGTTTCGTCATCCCGGATAACCAGAAGCTTTCAAAGGATGTTTTCGTTCCTCAGGGCAAGGATATGGGTGCCATGACCGGTCACAAGGTGGTGGTTAAGGTTACGGATTTCGGCGGGCCGGGACGCAAGCCGGAAGGGATCATAACGGAAATCCTTGGCCATGTCAATGACCCGGGAATCGATATCCTTTCGATTGTAAGGGCATACGGGCTTCCTGAGGAATTTCCCGACAGCGTGATGAAACAGGTGGCAGCAGTGCCGGATGAGATTACCGGAAAAGATATGCAGGGACGCCTGGATTTAAGAGATTTGCAGACAGTAACCATTGACGGGGAAGATGCAAAGGATCTTGACGATGCCATTACCATATCAAAAAAAGACGGAGTCTATACCTTAGGCGTCCACATTGCGGATGTTACCAATTATGTAACAGAAAACAGTCCTTTGGATGAAGAAGCCTTAAGGCGGGGGACCAGCGTTTATCTGGTGGACCGGGTAATTCCCATGCTGCCTCATAAACTGTCAAACGGAATCTGTTCCCTCAATCAGGGAGAGGACCGTCTGTCCTTAAGCTGTATCATGGACATTGATGAAAACGGCAGCGTACTGGGTCACAGGATCGCGGAAACCGTTATAAATGTGGACCGGAGAATGACCTATACGGCAGTGAACGCCGTCGTAACCGAACGGGATGAGTCGGTGATAAAAGAATACGAGGCCTTTGTTCCCATGTTTGAACAGATGAAGGAACTGGCTGATATCCTGCGGGAGAAGAGAAAAAAGAGGGGATCCATTGATTTTGATTTCCCGGAGACAAAGGTGATTCTTGATGAACGGGGAAAGCCCTTGGAGATCAAGCCTTATGAGAGAAATGCGGCTACTAAAATCATTGAGGATTTCATGCTCATGGCAAATGAAACAGTAGCAGAGGATTATTTCTGGCAGGAGATCCCGTTCCTTTACCGTACCCATGACAATCCGGATCCGGAGAGGATGAAGAGCCTTGCTACGTTAATTAACAATTTTGGATATTCCATCCGCTTCCATAACGGGGAGGTTTACCCCAAGGAGGTTCAGAAGCTGCTTGCCAATGCAGAGGATACGCCGGAGGAAGCCTTAATCAGCCGTCTGGCTCTGCGTTCCATGAAGCAGGCCAAATATACGGTGGCAAATACCGGGCATTTTGGTCTGGCGGCCAAATATTATACCCACTTTACCTCTCCAATCAGAAGGTATCCGGATTTACAGATCCACCGTATCATTAAGGAGAACTTAAGGTCTGGCTTGAATGAGAGGCGGGTCATCCATTACGATAAGATCCTCGGGCAGGTATCTGTCCAATCCTCTGCCATGGAGCGGAGGGCCGATGAAGCCGAGCGGGAGACCATTAAGCTTAAAAAGTGTGAATATATGGCAAGACATATTGGAGAAGAATTTGACGGAGTGATCTCCGGTGTGACCAACTGGGGACTTTATGTGGAGCTTCCCAATACTGTGGAAGGATTGATTCATGTCAATCAGCTTCAGGATGATTATTATCATTTTGATGAAGAGCACTATGAACTGGTAGGTGAAATGACAAGGAAAACGTTTAAACTTGGTCAGCCTATCCGGGTTATGGTGGCGGGTACGGATAAGCTTTTGCGTACTATCGACTTTATTCCGGCTAAGAGTCTTGATGAGGAATAATAAGAAAAATTTGTTACCATTAGGCTTAAAACAGATTGATGTTTTAATTTTAATAAAGCCATTGTTTAAAGAACTACTATCTATCAGTATGTTAATGATAGTAGTTCTTTTTTCTCAATTACAGTTATAAATAATGAGATGATTTTTACTGACGATCTTATTTTATAATTTAGGCAAGAATTGTATTTATATAGAATAATCTCTTTTATTTTTTTGAATTGTGTTTTATAATTATATAGCACAATTGAAATTTAAAACAGATTAAGGAATCTATAAATATATGATTGAGAGGGAATAACTATGTTTTGTATGAACTGCGGCACACAATTACCGGATGGTGCAAAATTTTGTATGAACTGCGGGACTTCACTAGATATGGGGAATGCTGATAGATTAGATAAGGGGGAGGCATTTTCAAAGGCTAAACTAATACCTGCAAAATGTACCAGTTGTGGTGCCGCTCTTGAAGTGGATGCCAATCAGCAAGCAGCCATATGTCCGTTTTGTAATTCTGCCTACATAGTGGAGCAAGCTATCAATAATTATAATATAAGCGTAAATGGAAATTTAAATGTAGAAAATGCTACGTTCAATATAAATGGAACAGATATTGATAATTTACTTTTACGCGCTAAGGAATATGAATCTGAATGTGAATATGAAATGGCATTGGACTATTATAATCAGGTATTAGATGCTGATATTGAGAAGCAGGATGCACGTGACGGTATAGAGCGGATTAATAAGACTATAAGTGACTATGTATATTTTGAATCTCCTGTAAATAGGGATTTTACAGCCGGTAAACTGCAATTAAAAAAAGATAAATTATTATTTGCAGATAAAAAAGGAAGGGTAACTGTGTATGAATTAAGATGGGTAAAAAAACTTGTTGAATTTTCTAAAAGCTTTGCAATCGTTTATGGTGAAATTCCATCTCAAATCAATTTTCCCTGCCCCGGGTATCATGTCGAGTGGATTAAAGTGATTAACAATGCTAAGAACGGAGTTTATCCGCCGATCTATAAACCTGAGTTCAATGGAATTGATAACTATATTGTAAACAATTTTAATTCAAAAACAATGATTCAGGCAACCATGTACTATAAAGATATGGCAGGGGTTAGCCGTTCAGAAGCCGTGAAGAAGGTTAGTGAGCTTTTAAAAATTTAGTAAATATTTACTAAGGGTAATCATTGATAATAGATTACCCTTTTTAGTATAATAACAATTATTTATTTAATGCACCTATTAAATAGGGAATCTTGATATGATAATTATACTGTTATGCTTATTCCAATTCTATTATTGGACCTTTACTTGACATAAACATTGTAGTATCATAATTTAAATACAATAGTGGGAGGAATGAAATGGGGAAAGAAAGTTTTAAACTGATTGCCAACAACAAAAAGGCATATCACGATTATTTTATTGATGAAAAATACGAGGCCGGCATTGAGCTGGCCGGAACAGAAGTAAAGTCCATCCGTATGGGCAAATGCAGCGTCAAGGAATCCTTTGTCCGGATCGACAAAGGAGAGGTTTATGTCTGCGGCATGAACATCAGCCCATATGAAAAAGGGAATATCTTTAACAAGGATCCCTTAAGGGTCAGAAAGCTGCTGCTTCACAGGGCAGAGATCGGAAAGCTGGATGGGAAGATCACTCAGAAGGGGTATACTCTGGTTCCTCTCCAGGTATATTTTAAAGGCAGCCTGGTAAAGGTGGAAATCGGCCTTGCCAGAGGTAAAAAGCTATACGATAAGAGAGATGACATTGCTAAAAAGGATCAGAAAAGAGAACTGGAAAGAGATTTTAAGGTGAAGAATCTTTAACTGAGACACTTTAAGCTTCCTAAACAATCTGTACAGAATGCTGCTTTAATGCTAAAATAGCCTTAGAAAAGGATGGAGGAAAAGCGGATGGCATTATATGATTATGTAGGGGCATTAAGGCGGGGGCGCAGACAATATCAGGCTTCCGTATCAAAGGGTGAATATCCGTATCTGCCGGTTCTGGATCAGATACTGTCCTATACGGATATTGTTTCAGAAGTGAATCTGGGAATCATGGATATTCCCCTGGAAAAGGTGGTAGGCACGAAAACCGAGGGTCGAACCAGCGCTTTTGCCAGTAATTTCATGCCTCTTTTGTCGGAAAAATCAGAATTTGGGGCGAAATGGGCGTATTTGTATGACCATCAGATTGAAGAGGGGATCCACGATCCGATTGCAGCCTATGAATTTATGAACCAGTATTATGTTCAGGAAGGCAATAAAAGGGTCAGTGTTTTAAAATATGTAGGTGCTTTCAGTATTTCGGCCTCCGTTACACGGCTGATTCCAAAGAGGACCGATGATTTGGATAACAAGCTTTATTATGAATTCCTGGATTTTTACCAGGTTTCCTTTAACTGCGACATCTGGTTCAGCAAGGAAGGAAGCTATGACAGGCTGATCAAGGTCATGAATAAGAATCCGGGAGAGCCCTGGAGCGAAGATGACCGGATCGTATTCAAGTCCGCCTATGACCGTTTTTCCAAGGCATTCCATGCCTTTGGCGGCGATGATTATGATATGACGTGTTCCGATGCCTTTTTGGTTTATGTGGAGTTGCTGGGATATGATGAGGTAAAGGACCGGATCGAAGGGCGGATTAAAAAGGATCTGGTAAAGATAAAGGATGAACTTCTTCTGTCCTCCAGAGGCAATAAGATTGCTTTGGTTGAACAGCCGGAAGAAATAGAAGAAGCATCGGATAATAGTCCTCTTAAGCTCATTAACTGGCTGCGTCCCTTCCAGACCATTGAACCGCAGATGCTGAAGATCGCATTTATCCATGCGAAAACAGCGGAAACCTCAAGCTGGACTTATGGCCACGAACTGGGCCGGATGCACCTGGAACAGGCTTTTGACGGCGCCATACAAACAGTAGCGTTTTTTAACGCAGATTCCGAGCCTGAAATTGCCAATGCCATTGAACTGGCAATCACAGCCCGGTGCAACGTGATATTTACCACTGCCTCTCAAATGATCAGTTTATGCGTGAAAGCAGCAATTGACCATCCGGAGGTAAAGGTTTTCAATTGTTCCGTTAATATGTCCTATTCTTCCATCTGCACCTATTACGGAAGGATGTATGAATCAAAATTCCTTATGGGAGCTTTGGCGGCTTCCATGTCCCAGAATGAGAAGATCGGATATATTGCCGATTATCCCATTTACGGAACCATTGCCAATATTAATGCATTCGCCCTGGGAGCAAGGATGATCAATCCATATGCCAAGATATACTTAGAATGGTCAAGGGTGAAGGAACGGGATGCCCATGAAGAGCTTGAAAAAGAGGGGGTTGCCTTTATTTCCGGAGATGACATGATAACTCCTCAGACACCCACCAGAGAATACGGACTTTACCAGAAGAATCCTGACGGAAGTCTTAAAAATCTGGCGACTCCCATCTGGCATTGGGGAAAGTTTTATGAAAGAATCGTCAACATCATATGCCATGGGGATTTTGACAGGAAAGAAATGAAAGGAAAGCAGGCCATTAATTATTGGTGGGGCATGTCGGCAGACGTGATCGATGTCATTTGTTCCCAAAATCTGCCTCATGGCACAAGCCGGCTGATTGCATTTCTAAGGAATTCCATACGGACAGGAAGCTTCCAGCCTTTTGAGGGAATCATTTATTCCCAGGACGGACACCTCCAGTGCGAGGAACATTTCAGCCTTGCTCCTGAGGATATAACCACCATGAACTGGCTGACAGAGAATGTGGTGGGGCAGATTCCGTCATTTGACGAGCTTACGGAAGAAGCACGGTCTCTGGTACGCCTTCAGGGACAGACAATATACGAAAACATGGATATGGAGGAACAGCGTGAAAATTCTGGTACTGTCTGACCATGAGTCAAAATCACTCTATGAATATTATACACCGGAAAAACTAAAGGACATTGATTTGATTATTTCCTGCGGAGACTTGAGGGCGAATTACCTTGCATTTTTTGCCACGTTTTCCCATGCCCCGGTCTACTATGTCCGGGGAAATCATGATTGCAGGTATGAGGAATGCCCTCCTGAGGGCTGCACCTGTATTGAAGATGATATCGTGACCTTCCGGGGAGTCCGGATTATGGGGCTGGGCGGTTCCATGGAATACATTCCAGGCTCGTCCAACCAGTACACGGAACGGGGGATGGAGCGGAGAATCAAAAAAATGTGGTGGAAGCTTAAAAAGAACAAAGGCTTTGATATTCTTGTTACCCATGCTCCGGCTTATCAGCTCAACGATCTGCCGGACCTGCCTCATCAGGGATTTTCCTGTTTTAAGGCACTGATGGACAAGTATTCTCCCAAATACTTTCTCCATGGACACGTCCATGCCAATTATGGAAAAACCTTTAAGAGGGAAGACCAGTATGGCTGTACAACGGTGGTAAATGGGTATGAATATTATATTATCGAGTATCCGGTGAATCTGTAACATCTTAAGCCATGGGTTACATATAATATAAGAGAAGCCTGATGGGTAAAACCTTAAAAGTAGTATTGACAATCTGGCTCTATTTTTATAAGATGTAGAGACACTCTTTGCACTGCATAAATCTACAGTACAAACTGAACAGGCGATAGCTGATTTAAGCTATAGGGCCGGGTTGCCGAGCGCGACAACGGATGACTTTCATGCATCTGTGGGACAGTAGTTTACTCGTATTGTTCCACAGGTGCATTTTTTGTGTCACGAAATATGAAAATACACAGATTGGGGATTCAACGCAGGTGCCATAGGGCTATCTTATTTAATGGGGGTAACTGTTATGGAACGGATTTTAAAAAGGGAAAAGGAAAGAGATCCAAGAGGCATTGCCATGCACGTATCAATGGTCACCATTATGATCAATTTGTTTCTTTCGGTGTTTAAGCTGGCAGCCGGTGTCCTGGCTCATTCCGGAGCAATGATTTCCGATGCGGTGCATTCGGCATCTGATGTATTAAGTACCATAGTGGTCATCATAGGGGTGAACATAGCCGGTAAAAAGTCTGATAAGGAGCATCCTTACGGTCATGACCGCATGGAATGCGTAGCAGCCATCATTCTGTCAGCCATGCTCATGGCTACAGGAATTGTGATCGGTATGAGCGGAGTCAGGAAGATCGTGGCCGGAAACGGGGAAGAAGCCGTCATACCGGGACTGTTGGCGCTGTTTGCTGCGGTTTTGTCCATTGTTGTAAAGGAATGGATGTATTGGTACACAAGAGCGGCGGCAAAGAAGATACATTCAGGAGCAGTCATGGCAGACGCCTGGCATCACCGCTCCGACGCCTTGTCTTCTGTGGGAGCTATGATCGGCATTGCCGGAGCAAGGCTTGGCTATCCGGTTCTGGACTCTGTGGCCAGCGTGGTGATCTGTGTCTTTATCGGTAAGGCTGCCGTTGATGTTTTTCGGGATGCCATGGATAAAATGGTGGATAAAGCCTGTGATGATGAAACAGTCCGGAAAATGAAGGAATCTGCCATGGCAGTCATGGGAGTGAAACAGATTGATGACATCAGGACCAGGATGTTCGGAGATAAGGTGTATGTGGATATTGAAATTGCTGCAGAGGGAGATCTGGTTCTTGTGGAATCCCATGAAATTGCGGAGAACGTGCATTTATCCATTGAGAAGCATTTTCCTGATGTAAAGCATTGTATGGTACATGTAAATCCATTGCCGGAGCGTGAATCTCAAGAAAATGACCGGGGGTGCTTGTAGGTTTTCCTTCCTGTGATATAATAAGCATAAAACGTTTATTATACCGGTGATGTGCACAGTTTCATAATGAAATTGTTTGCTTTGCAAACTGAAACCGGGGCTATATCATGCATTCCTCCCAATCATGATATAATAGTAAGAAGATTTTACATCTGACAGGAGGTAGAGTACATGAATGAAGCCATTAAGAATCTGGTAGAGAGAAGGCCCATGGCTGTGCAGAAACAGGAGATCCGTGACCGGCTGCGTAAGGGAAAGACGCAGCCTTTTGAATAGCGGCCTTTTCAGATATAACTTCAAATTATAATACACATTCCTATTATTTAGTTGACAAATAGATGATGGATTGTTATCATTTAAATTACTATACAAAAAGGCAGGGATAAGGATGGAAAGAATCGTATTATCATTGTTGGTTGATAACACCTCCGGCGTTTTAAGCCGTGTGGCCGGACTGTTCAGCCGCCGTGGCTATAATATTGAAAGCCTAACGGTAGGTGTGACTGCGGATGAGAGATATTCCAGAATGACAGTGGTGTCCACAGGCGATGAGGAGATATTAGACCAGATTGAAAAACAGTTGAGAAAGCTGGAAGATGTAAGGGATATCAAAGAATTAAAGCCGGGCCGTTCTGTTTACAGAGAACTTATTCTGATTAAAGTGCATGCCAATGCCAGTGAGCGCCAGGCGATCAGTGCCATAGCAGAAATTTTCAGGGCCACCATTGTGGATGTTGGCAAGGATTCTGTGACTGTCATGCTGACAGGAGACCAGTCCAAGCTTGATGCACTTATTAACCTGCTTGAAGATTACGAAATTTTAGAGCTTGCGAGAACCGGCCTTACAGGTCTTGCCAGAGGCTCTGACGACATTCGTTATCTGCCATAGGCAGTCTGGATTTGTAAGCTAGAGGTATTGTCAAAGGCGGACAGTGAGTCGTCGGCAGGATTCCTTTAACAAAAATATATCAAGAGTCAGTATATGAGGAGGAAATAAAAGATGGCAAAGATTTACTATCAGGAAGATTGCAATTTATCCTTATTGGAGGGTAAAACCATTGCAGTTATTGGATACGGCAGCCAGGGCCATGCCCATGCGCTTAATTTAAAGGAGTCCGGATGCGATGTTATTGTAGGACTTTATGAGGGAAGCAGTTCCTGGGCAAAAGCAGAAGCACAGGGATTAAGCGTTTATACAGCAGCAGAGGCTGCAAAAAAGGCTGATATCATTATGATTCTGATTAACGATGAGAAGCAGTCAGCTATGTACAAGGAATCCGTAGAGCCTAATTTAAAGGATGGGGACATGCTCATGTTTGCCCATGGCTTTGCTGTTCATTTTGGACAGGTCATTCCTCCAAAGAATGTTGATGTTACCATGATCGCACCAAAGGCTCCAGGCCATACCGTAAGAAATGAATATCTGGTAGGCAGAGGAACACCATGTCTGGTTGCCGTTCATCAGGATTACACAGGCAAGGCAAAGGACAAGGCCCTTGCTTATGCATTGGCTTTAGGCGGCGCAAGAGCCGGCGTGCTGGAGACAACCTTCAAGGATGAGACAGAGACAGATCTTTTCGGCGAGCAGGCCGTATTGTGTGGTGGTGTATGTGCACTGATGAAGGCTGGCTTTGAAACTCTGGTAGAAGCAGGCTATGCTCCTGAGAATGCTTATTTTGAATGTATCCATGAGATGAAGCTGATCGTAGACTTGATTTTTGAAAGCGGTTTTGCCGGCATGAGATATTCCGTTTCCAATACTGCTGAATACGGTGATTACATCACAGGACCAAAGATCATTACCGATGAGACAAAGAAGGCAATGAAGCAGGTTCTTGCAGATATTCAGAATGGAATCTTTGCCAAGGACTGGCTGCTTGAGAACCAGGTAGGCTGCTCTCACTTTAATGCAGTCAGAAAGAAAGAGGCTTCTCACCAGTTAGAAAAGGTAGGAAGCGAGCTTCGTAAGCTTTATAGCTGGAACGACGGCGGAAAGCTGATCGATAACTAAGATTTATGCTGCAGGCAGTATGCCTGTAAAATAGAAGAAGCCAGGAAAAAGGTAAGTCTTTTTCCTGGCTTTTTTCAATTTCTCAAGTCTGAATCCCGGCTCCTCTCATGGCGTCAAAAAAATTCTCCATAGCTGTGGAAGCTCCGCCGGGGTGATAAGCGAACCCAATGGTTCTCTTCCTGATGGACGATTCCATGGGTATCTGGATCAAATCGCCCCGGTCCAGTTCCTCCTGGACAAATTCCTTGATCACACATCCGATACCCAGGCCGATTTTAGCAAACTCAATCAGCAGATCCATGGTGGTGACCTCCAAAAGCTGGTTTGGTACTATCTGGTTTTCATTGAGATATTCATCAATGTATTTTCTGGTTATGTTTTTTTTATCCAAAAGAAGAATATTTCCTGTCTGGAAAAGGTCTGCATCCGGGCCTTCCCTCAAATACAGGTTATCCAGATAGGATCTGGTAGTCACAAAAATATCCTGGATGTCCATAACCGGCTTAAACAAAAGGGGACGGCGGTTGGTAGGCTCTGCAATGAGACCCAGATCGATCCGCTGCTGTTCCAGCATGGTGATCGTATGGGAAGTGGACTGGCTTTCAATGGTGATCTTAATATGAGGATACTTCTCAATGAACCCCTTTAAATAAGGAAGAAGGATATACTTGCAAAGGGTATTGCTGACACCGATTTTTAAGTGCCCGATGTTGAAATCCTTAACCCGCTTCAGTTCCAGTTCCCCCCGGTTCAATTCTTCAAAGGCAGCCTTTGTATGATTATATAGAAGCTTTCCCTCATCGGTAAGCTGGACGCCTCTTGAATTTCTCGTAAACAAAGCCACCTCCAGACAGTCCTCCAGCTTGCTGATGGATTTGCTGATGGCAGGCTGGCTGATGTAAAGCTCCTTTGCAGCCTTTGAAATATTTCCGGCTTTTGCAACTTCATAAAAAATCTTATACTGGGAAAGGTTTTGATCCATAATAAGGTTTCCTTTCATCTTATAACTAACTATTATATTAAATATTCATATTATGTATTTCTATTATATCAATAAGTATGTTAGAATGTAAAGCAGGAAAATGATTACAGTTCAGCCCGCCAAACTATGAATGGCATGGCTGAACTGTAATAGTGATAAATTAACAGGAGGACGCGGAAATGGGAATGACGATGACTCAGAAAATTTTGGCAGCCCATGCAGGGCTTTCCCAGGTGAAAGCAGGACAATTGATTGAAGCGGAACTGGATCTGGTATTGGGAAATGATATCACATCTCCGGTTGCCATTAAGGAAATGGAGAAGTTTAATAAGGAAACGGTCTTTCATAAAGATAAGATCGCTTTGGTCATGGACCATTTTATTCCTAATAAGGATATTAAATCCGCAGAAAACTGCAAATGCTGCCGTGATTTTGCCAGCAGACACGAAATTACCAATTATTTCGACGTAGGACAAATGGGAATTGAGCATGCCCTTCTTCCGGAAAAGGGTCTGGTGGTTGCAGGAGACGCAGTTATTGGAGCAGATTCCCATACGTGTACCTATGGAGCGCTGGGCGCTTTTTCCACCGGTGTCGGCAGCACAGATATGGCGGCAGGCATGGTGACTGGAAAAGCCTGGTTCAAGGTGCCTTCTGCAATAAAATTTGAGCTGGTAGGAAAGCCCTCCAAATGGGTCGGCGGCAAGGATGTCATTCTGCATATCATAGGCATGATCGGTGTAGACGGTGCCTTATATAAATCCATGGAATTTTATGGGGAAGGCATCAGAAACTTATCCATGGATGACCGTTTTACCATTTGCAACATGGCCATTGAAGCAGGCGGGAAAAACGGTATTTTCCCGGTGGATGACTTAGCGATCCAGTACATGAAGGATCATTCAAAACGTGATTACAAAATTTATGAGGCAGACGAGGATGCAGAGTATGAGGCAGTTTATACCATTGACTTGTCCAAATTAGAGCCTACGGTTTCCTTTCCTCACCTTCCTGAAAATACCAGGACCATAGGAACCTTTGACGAGATCAAAGTGGACCAGTCGGTGATCGGCTCCTGTACCAACGGCAGGCTTGACGATATGCGCATAGCTGCTGCCGTCATGAAAGGGCAGAAAGTGGCAAAAAATGTCCGCTGCATTGTGATCCCCGCTACCCAGGAAATCTATCTGCAGTCCATGAGGGAAGGACTTTTAGAGATTTTTATCGAAGCAGGAGCTATAGTCAGCACACCAACCTGCGGTCCCTGCCTTGGCGGCTATATGGGAATCCTGGCGGCAGGAGAGCGCTGTATCTCCACAACCAACCGGAATTTTGTCGGACGGATGGGACACGTGGACTCAGAGGTATATCTGGCCAGTCCTGCAGTGGCTGCTGCCAGCGCTATTACCGGCCATATATCTGCGCCGGATGAACTGGGATTATAGGAGGTATATAATATGAAGGCATGTGGATCTGTTTTTAAATACGGAGATAATGTGGATACGGATGTTATCATTCCGGCAAGATATTTGAATATCACAGATGGAAATGAGCTGGCAAAGCATTGCATGGAAGATATTGACAAGGGTTTTGTAACCAATGTGAAAAAAGGAGACATTATTGTCGCAAATAAAAACTTTGGATGCGGTTCTTCCAGAGAGCACGCCCCCCTGGTGATCAAGTGCGCCGGAGTGAGCTGCGTCATTGCTGAGACATTTGCCAGGATTTTCTACCGGAATGCCATTAACATTGGCCTTCCTATTATAGAATGTCCGGAAGCTGCCAGGGCCATTCAGGCAGGAGATGAGGTTGAGGTGGATTTTGACAGCGGCATCATTACCGACAATACTACCGGCGAATCCTTCCAGGGACAGGCATTTCCTCCCTTTATGCAGGGAATCATTTCAGCAGGAGGATTATTTCCATATATAAATAAGAAGAAGTAACTGATTTTCCCATGGAAAATACGTCCGTAATTGCCAGAGATTCCATCCGGCAGTTGCGGATTTTTTGTTTGTGGGGGCAATGAGCCGAACGAATTTGCTTGCACACTCATTGGGCCAATGCCACGGCAGCTAAGAAAAGTTCGCAAAGCATGTTTATCTTAGCTGCCGGCATTGCCAATCAGAGAAAGGCGTATTATAATTAGAAAAAATTCAAGGAGCTGATTGATATGGTAAAGACAAATGCAATGCGCATGCTTGACAAGGCAAAGATTGAATATACCACCAGGGAGTATGAAGTAGATGAGCAGGATTTATCCGGCAGCCACGCAGCGGATATGATGGGGGCGGATCATGGAAGTGTATTTAAAACTCTTGTATTAAAAGGTGAAAAAATGGGATATCTGGTCTGTTGCATTCCGGTGGATGGAGAACTGGATTTGAAAAAAGTGGCGAAGGCTGCCGGAGATAAGAAGGTAGAAATGATTTCAATGAAGGATCTGCAGGGGATCACCGGATACATTCGGGGAGGCTGTTCTCCCGTCGGCATGAAAAAACAATTTCCTACGTTTATCGAGGAATCGGCCCGTTCTTATTCGGAAATTGTCGTCAGCGGAGGATTAAGAGGCCAGCAGATCGTCCTTTCTCCACTGTCTCTGGTTGACTATGTAAAGGGCAGATTTGCCCCCTTAATGCAGGATTAGTTTACATAAAACAAAAAAAGATGGGGACAGGCCATCTGATCGGAACTGAATAATTAACATAAATGTAACAATATTGTAAAATATGAATATATAAATATTATAATTATTTTAATGAAATCTAAGATTTGTTAGTATAAAGTGCATAAAACAAAAAGGATGGTAAAAAAAATAAATTTAAAATATCACAAAAATGTTAAATGACCATTGACTTTTTTAGCAGGCTTCTTCTATAATTACGGACGTCACCAGGAAACGGCTGTGGAGTGAGTCCCCGGCCCAGGCAAGTGATATAAGAGAAAGAGGTGTATGTATGCTTACACTACGCTCTATCCTTCAGCAGATTAGTCAATTTTTCAGAGGGATGACCCTTAAGGTCACAAAGCGGATGTATCGTTCTTCCGCAGTTTTCATGGCGGGTGCGGCAATTATTACTGTTGTGGCATTTACCTCAGCAGGATTTGGAAGCGGCGGCAGAAATGCGTTAACGGCATTTGCGGAAACGCCGGAATCAGAAGACGTCACGGATCAGGAAGAAGTTAAGGAAGAAACCGTTGCTCAGGCAAAAGGCCAGATAAAGCTTACAGAATCCCGGATGCAGGCACAGCAGCTAGCTGGTCATTTTCTGGAAAAAGAAGTGATTCAGAAGCAGGAGCAGGCGGAAGAATCTAAGGCGGACATAGAACGTCTTAATGCCCGGATCGCTTTGGAAGAAGAGGCGAAACGGCAGGCAGAAGAAGCGGCTAAAAGGGCAGAAGAAGCAAGAAAAGCGGAAGAAGCAAGAAAAGCGGCGGAAGAGGCAGCCAGAAAGGCAGAGGAAGAAAAAGCCATTCAGGCCATGTCTATATCCCTGGAGGATTATCAGGTATTGCAGCGGATCGTGCAGGCGGAGGCCGGCATTTGCGATGACAGGGGAAAGATACTTGTTGCCAACGTGATTATAAACCGTGTAAAGAGCGGAGAATTTCCCGATTCGGTAAAAGGGGTCGTTTATGAGCCTTCCCAGTTTTCACCGGTATCAAATGGCAGCATTAATTCCGTAAAAGTGACAGATGATACGAAACAGTGTGTTGACCGTGCTTTGGCAGGAGAGGATTATTCCAATGGAGCCTTGTATTTTATGAACCGGGGAGGTTCAAGGAGAGGTGCCATAAGCTGGTTTGATTCCCATCTGACCTATTTGTTCCAGCACGGGAACCATGAATTTTTTAAATAAAAACATTGTAGAATATTCTGCTTTGGGTGTATACTATAGGTGTCTGGCAGGTACCTTTGGAGTCTGCTGTTAAACTATGCGATACATAAAAGGAGAGTAGGATTATGATTTTTGACTCAGCAAAAAACCTTGATTTTTACAGAAATCTTGGACTGGATGGAAGATACGAAAAAGCAGTTGATTTTCTTAAGAACACTGATTTGGAGAGCCTGGCGCCAGGCAAGTATGAGATTGACGGCAGCAACGTTTTTGCCAATGTAACAGAGTATACAACGGTTCCTTGGGAGGATGCCAAGTACGAGGCACACCATAATTATACAGATATCCAATATATGATATCCGGTTCTGAAACCATGACATATGCATTGATCGATGAACTGGCTGAAAAAGTACCTTATAACGAAGAAAAAGATGTTGTATTTTACGACAATGAGAATCCAGGCTTAAAAGTGGTAGTAAAGGCTGGAGAATATATGATTTTCAATCCTTGGGACGGCCATAAGCCTAAGGCAGCCGCCGGTGAACCGGCTTTGATTAAAAAGGTGATTGTTAAAATTAAGGAAAACTGATTAGAAAACGGGAACCAATTCCTTGTGTAAAGGATTGGCTCCCGTTTATTTTTGATCTATGGCTGCCAGCCATCCGGGCCGGACAGGACGGCTTCTTTTGTAAATCTTTTAAGCTCAGCTTCTGTCAGGCGGTGGATCCAGTCCGGCCGCTTTTCCATCACAGCCCCGGGACCAAAGCTGCCATACTCGGCGTAGAAGGTATGTATATGGGCTTCTTCCTTGTTCCAGTCATGCCAGCCTTCTTTGCAGATATGGTCATCCATGTAGCAGTTTAACAGCACGGTTTTTCCATACTCTCGCCATGGACGCCCCAGATATGCGTTGTCGGCGGGGCAATTGCTTTCAAAGCGGCAGTTTTCCATAACATAGCCGTACTCCTGTCCTTTTGGAGTAGAAGCGGCGGTTACATAGCTGCTGATTTCCTTTCCCGTGTATTTGGAAAAGAAGGTGCAGCCCTCAAAATAAGCCGTTGCACTGCCGAAAATAAAGTCGATGTCCCCTTCTATGTAACAGTTTTTGTAATAGTGGCGGCCATTGATCCGTGGGGCATGCTGCTTTGGCCCTATAAAGCCATTGGGCTCGATTTCCTTTGGAGGAAGGGGGCCGGTAAAAAGAGTATCCTGGTTTCCCAGGAACCGGCAATTTTCGAAAAACAGCCGGTCTCCATCGGCGTAAAGGGCTAAAGCCTGTCCCACGTCTTCCCCTTTTCCTGCGCTGTTTTCAAAGGTGAGATTCCTGGCGGTGAAATCATGGGTATCGATCAGACAGGAATAGGTGCGGAAGGTACCCCGCTTCATCCCATCCTCCATGACCATGCGGGCGTAAAGGCCGCAGGAGAGAATGGTATTTTCAGGATCTTCCCCTACAAAGGTTACATGGGGGACGGTTACGGTAATCTGTTCTTCATAGAGCCCTTTGTGAATGTAGAGGATCTGTTCCGAAACATGGTCCGCCGGGAGGGAACGAAGAGCCTCTCCAATGCTTTTAAAATCTCCTGTGCCATCTTTTGAAATATGAATCATAATTAGCTTTCCTTCCCTATATTGTACGTATAATGTATAGCATATCTTAAATATATTCATTTTTTTGGAAAATTGCAATAGAAATCATTGACTTTTTCTTAACAAAGTGAGATAATAGTGACAAATTTGGATTTTATAAAAGGAGGATTTTTCTATGTCAACAAAAGCTTATTATCCAATTAATGAAATCGGAAAGGGTAAACCAGGTTTTGCAACCACTCGTTCGATCATTGAAGCTCCGTTTTATGGAAACAATGTAATTAAAGTCAATACTCTGAGAGAGGCATATGAATTGGCAAAAAATTCGCCGGGAACCGTAGTAACGGATATGCCGGTATATAGGGGAGAGGAGTTTGGCCTTGATCAGGATGCCAAAGTTCTCTTATTTAACGATGGGGCGATTACGGGACGTTATGCCACTGCAAGAAGAATTGCAGGAGAGCCTGGAGTAAATTGCCCAGCTCTGGATAAGGTAGTCATGGATGCGGTTTATGAAACCCGTTGGAAGACAATGTATCATGCGGAAGTTTTTGCTGGACTTGACCCTGAATTTATGGTGAAGGTACATCTTCTTATTCCGGAAGGGGAAGAAAATATTCTGTATAACTGGATGCTGAACTTCCAGTATATGTCTGATGAATATGCGAAAATGTATAAAGCTTCTAAACCGGTGGGTGATGGAAAAGAAACGGATATCTATATCTTCTCTGATCCTCAGTGGAACGGTTCTGACCGTCCCGGAGTTGATCTGTCCTGTTTAAGCGATCCAAAATGTTTATGCTACTTTAATACGGACCAGAACTGTGCGGCAATCCTGGGTATGAGATACTTCGGAGAGCACAAAAAAGGCACCCTTACTATGGTATGGGCTCTTGCTAACCGCAACGGATATGCTTCCTGCCATGGCGGACAGAAAGAATATAACTTAACTGATGGTTCAAAATATGTTGCATCTGTATTTGGTTTATCCGGCTCAGGAAAATCCACCATTACCCATGCAAAGCATGGCGGAAAATATGATGTTACGGTTCTCCATGACGATGCATTCATTATCAATACCGACACCTGTTCATCTGTGGCAATAGAACCTACATACTTTGATAAAACACAGGATTACCCCACCGGCTGTGAAGATAATAAATATCTTTTAACTGCCCAGAATTGCTCCTGTACCTTAGACGAAGATGGAAAGATCCAGTTGGTAACAGAGGATATCAGAAACGGCAATGGACGTGCCATCAAATCAAAACTGTGGTCTCCTAACCGTGTGGATAAGATCGATGCTCCGGTCAATGCGATTTTCTGGATCATGAAGGATCCTACCATTCCGCCGATAGTAAAATTAAAAGGAGCTTCCCTGGCATCTGTCATGGGTGCAACTCTTGCAACAAAGAGATCATCAGCGGAAAGACTGGCACCGGGAGCTGATCCCAATGCTCTGGTGGTTGTACCTTATGCAAACCCATTCAGAACCTATCCTCTGGTCAATGACTATGAGAAATTTAAAAAACTGGTAGAAGAGAAGAACGTAGATTGCTATATTATTAATACCGGTGATTTCATGGGTAAGAAGGTTCAGCCAAAGGATACCTTAGGCATCCTGGAAGCCATTGTGGACAAGACAGCCCAGTTCAAGCAGTGGGGACCATTCTCTGATATCGAAATCTTTGAGTGGGAAGGCTTTGTTCCGGACCTTAATGATGCTGCTTACGCAGAGCAGTTAAAGGCACGTATGGAAGACCGCGTGAAATTCGTTGCCAATACTGCAACTGTTAAGGAAGGCTATGACAAGCTTCCTGATGATGCCCTGGCAGCTCTTCAGAAAATTGTTGAGGAATTAAAGTAAAAATTTCATAGAGACGAAAAAGGAATTCCCTTTTTCGTCTTTGTTTTTTGCCCGGGCAATGAGCCCGATGAATATGCTTGCTTATTCATTGGGTGAGTGCCGCATCAACTAAGAAAAACTCGCAAAGGGTGTTTTCCTTAGTTCCACCATACAGGAGGAACCATGAATAAAGATTATTTTTTGTTTGATTTAGACGGAACCCTTACAGATCCAAAAGAAGGGATAACCAAGTCTGTCCAGTATGCTCTCCGGCATTTTGACATTGAGGTGGAAAACCTGGATGAGCTTTGCTGCTTTATCGGGCCTCCCCTTAAAGACAGCTTTATGGAGTATTACGGCTTTGACGAGGAACAGGCAAGAAAGGCCATTGACATTTACCGGGAGTATTTTTCCGGGAAAGGGTTGTATGAAAATAAGGCGTATGAGGGCGTTGCAGAGGTTTTGCAGTCTTTTCTTACGGCAGGAAAAAAACTTTATGTGGCTTCCTCAAAGCCCGAGGTCTTTGTCAGGATGATCCTCAAACATTTTGAGCTGGATTCCTATTTTTTGTTTATGGGCGGCGCCGACATGGATGAAACCAGGGTGAAAAAGGCCGATGTGATCCGTTACGTTTTAGAAGAATGCGGGATCAGGGATTTGGACAAGACGGTGATGATCGGAGACAGAAAACATGATGTTTTGGGAGCAAAGGAAACCGGAATTGCCTCTGTAGGGGTGCTGTACGGTTACGGAAGCAGGCAGGAGTTAAAAGAGGCCGGAGCAGATGTTCTGGCAGAAACAATTTTTGATTTGCAGAATCTTTTATAGTATGCTATACTGAGTCTCTGACGCTGGAACAGGAACGCGTTCTCCTGTGCCGGTCCGGCAGAAAAACCGGGATACATTTGGATAATCAGGAGGAATACAAGAGATGAAAAAGGTGGAGATCGGATTCTGGGGAGTTGAATCCATCCTGGAGTTTGTCTCAATTGCGGGAGCGTGTAAAGAAAAAATGAATTTAGCTTACGGAGACAGCATGGTAAATGCAAAATCGCTGCTTTCGGTATTGGCTTTGTCCACTGCAGAAGGGTTGGAATTGATCATCCATGAAGAATCCTGCGATTCTCTTTTAAGACTTCTGGAACTGTATGTTGAGCATGGAAGACTGCTTGGCAGCAAACATATTGCGGTCTGATCCCATATATGAAAATTAAAACTGACAGGAAAAGGAACTTGAAAAACAAATCGAAGTAGTGTATACTAAGACCATAGAAAACATGGGAATGTAATTCCTGAGATGTGCGACACTCTTACCTTTTTTGAACCTACATTATGACTCATGGGATTCCGATATTTTCAGGCGGATGTCAGGCCTCCGTTGCAGTGGAAGGCAGAAACCTGAGTGAGGTTGCCCACCTAGCAAGGCTAGGCGTCAATAAGTAAGAACCGGCATTTTGGGGTTACTAAAGAAAAAAGCAGCGAGAAATCGCTGCTTTAACTTTATGGTAAAGTATGGTAAAGTATAGAATAGACAGAAGTCAATCTTAAAACTTAGGAGAATTTCAATGAAAGAAAGAAAATTTGGGAGCTATATATGCTGGGGGATCACAGCCCTTTCCGTTATTGCTTTGAGTATTGCCTTTGCCTTTTTCCTTTCCAGGTTCCAATCTGTAAAAGATACGGCAAAATTAATTGTGGGAATTCTTATGCCGGTTATTTACGGCGCTGTGCTTGCATATCTTTTACTGCCGGTATATAACAAGTCCAGAGACATTACAAAACGCATGCTTTCTTCCATGTGGAAAAACGGAAACGGGGTGAGGTCCGTATCCAGCGCCATGGCAACCTTAGTCAGCCTCATTTTTCTGTTTGTGATCGTAGTCGGCCTCTTTTGGATGATCATTCCCGAGATTTATACCAGTGTCATGGGACTCCAGGAGACACTGGGCGATAATATCAACAATCTGGCTTTGTGGCTTCAGAAGATGTTTGAGGATAATCCTTCCGTGGAACGGGCAGTCATTCCCATGTATGACCGGCTGACAAGCCAGCTTCAAAGCTGGATGACCTCTGACCTTGTCCCCAACATGTCTACGCTGATCGGCAGCCTTTCCAGCGGACTGTTAAGCGTGGTGCTTGTTCTTAAGAACATTCTGATCGGCGTCATAGTTATGGTTTATCTCTTAAACATTAAGGGAACCCTTTCTGCCCAGAGCAAGAAAATCATTTACAGTGTTTTTTCTGTAAAAACGGCTAACCAGGCAATTGATGAGGTCCGCTTTGTTCACCGGGTATTCGGCGGATTCATAACGGGTAAGATTTTGGATTCCCTGATTATCGGAATCATGTGCTTTGTCCTTTTAAACGCCATGAAAATGCCTTATGCACTGTTAGTGAGCGTGATCGTGGGAGTAACTAATGTGATCCCGTTTTTCGGTCCGTTTATCGGAGCAGTACCAAGCGCGTTCCTGATCCTTTTGGTCAGCCCAATCAAATGCCTGTATTTCCTGATATTCATCCTTTTGCTCCAGCAGTTTGACGGAAATATTCTGGGGCCGAAAATACTGGGACAATCCACAGGCCTTCCCAGCTTTTGGGTGCTGTTTTCCATCCTGTTTTTCGGAGGGCTTATGGGCTTTGTGGGAATGATCATAGCTGTGCCCACCTTTGCGGTGTTCTACAGCGTGGTTTCAAGACTGGTGAACCGTTCTCTTGGGAAAAAGAACCTTTCTCTTAAAACGGCAGACTACTTTGACCTGGAACGGATCGATGAAGATAAAAAAACATATATGAGATAAGAGGAGCGCATGAATAAAAAGACATTTATCGGATTTGTTGTCGGTATTCCTCTTTTGGTTTTGATTCTCATTATAATTATCCTGGTAAGTGAACCAGAACCGGAGGGAATATCAAGAGGGGCTGCATATAAGTCGGCCGCTCTCCTTCTTACCGATAGAGGAAGCTGCGAAAAAATGCTGACAGATCAGAAGCAGGAGTATTTTCCGGAAAAGGAACAGAATAACTGGTATGTGAAATACATGAATTACCTGTACGCAGGCGGCTATCTTGATCCTGATGAAATACCGGCAAAAAGGGACACCGCAGAAGGCTTTCTGACCTATCAGGAGGCGGAAAGCCTGGCAGAAACTTTGGTTCCGGGCGCAGGAAAGAAAATTCATGAAAACGGGAAAAAGCAGAACAGGAAGATTCCGGCTGATGAATGGTGGTATTTGTATGAAGAATTAAGGGAGACCCTGGACAAGGAAGGAAATATAAAGGAGCTTGACGTACTTCTTTACGGCACTCCCACCAACGTAACAACCGCATCAGCCTGGACTGCCTATACCAGCGGAGGAAACTTCCAATTTGAAGGCATCAGCCTGGATTCTTACATAGACTGGGAGTTAAAGCTTCTGGTAAGGGGCGGAGAGATTATCGCATTAAAAGAAGCTGTGACTGATTCCATAACCTATAAAAATGTCTGGCTTACCGCAGGAGAGGGAGGAGCCTTCCACGTATACTTAGGTTCAGTAGAACGAACCTTTCCCCTGGAGGCATCTTTGGGGCAGCCTGAGGAATTTGCCAATAACATTGCGGATATCAGTTTAAAAAGAGGGAGCCTGCAGAAGGTCACCATGAAGAAAAAGAAGATATCCGGAAAGGTTTTGGCAGTAAAGGATGATTCCGTTGAAGTTGAGGGGTATGGCAGCCTGAAGCTGGATAAGGATTTTAAAGTATACCGGCTGTATGGACAGTTTGAAGAGCGAAGTATTTCCGACATTCTGGTAGGATATGACATACAGGATTTTGTGGTAGCTCACGGGAGAATATGTGCAGCTTTGCTGGTAAGGGAATTCGATGCAAAGAGCATCCGGGTCCTCTTGATGAACACCAATTTTCAGTCGGTTTTCCATTCCTCCGTGACCCTCTCTGCCGAAAGCGGCCTGTCATTGTCTTATGGGGAAAAGGAAGTAAACGTTCCGCCAAAGGCGGAAGTGATCATTGATACCACAGACGAACGGCTGAAGGATGGACGGATCGTAGCAGCGCCCCTGGAAAAAGGGGACACCATATCCGTTAATTCCATCCAGAGATCCTATGGAACTCCAACCTATGACGGCACCGTTGAGATACGAAAGGAAGGGGAGGGGCTGGTGCTGATCAACGAGCTGTACCTGGAAGACTATCTGACCAGGGTCGTGCCCAGCGAAATGCCTGACAGCTATGAAAAGGAAGCATTAAAGGCCCAGGCTGTCTGTGCCAGAACCTATGCCTTCCGTCAGATTCAGGGCAACGCCTACAGCAAATACGGCGCCCATGTAGATGACAGCACCAGGTTCCAGGTTTATAACAATCTTCCCACCTCATCGAAAACAGCAGAGGCAGTGCGGGAAACCTATGGAAAGCTGTTGTTTTACGACAATAAGCCAATTGAAGCCTTTTATTTTTCCACCTCCTGCGGACACACCACCGACGGAAGCGTATGGGGCGGCGATCCGGTCCAGTTTCCCTATCTGGACGGCTGCCTTCTTCAGGAGAACAGGGGAGTTTTAAACCTGTCTACAAACTCTGATTTTGAAGAATTTATAAAGAAAAAGGACTATCCGGCCTATGACTCGGCATTCCCCATGTACCGGTGGGAGACCACCGTTACCAACCGGCAGTTGGAGGAGGAGATCACCGAAGTAGGCTCCATCTTAAACATTACGGTAACGGAACGGGGAGTCGGCGGAATCGTGAAAAAACTCAGGATCGAAGGTTCCGACGGCATTATGACTGTCAATGGAGAAGGACAGGTGAGGGCAAAGCTTGGAAATAAGTATATGGCCATCACCAAGCTGGATGGCACCCTGATGAAGAATTTTGACTCCCTTCCCAGTGCTTATATTGCAATAGAAAACCAGGGTGTTGATGACAATAACATTACAACCTTCCGTATTTATGGAGGAGGCTTCGGGCATGGAGTGGGAATGAGCCAGAATGGGGCTCAGGGCATGGCAAAGGGAGGAAAGAATTTCGAGGATATCCTGAAATTCTACTATTATGGGACAGAAGTGAAGGAAGCAGAACAGAGCAAGGAATGAGAATGACATTTCCAGCGTAGGATGATAAAAAACGCAGGAATGTCATATGCAAGATCAGAAACTGGAAAACCTGTTAAACCTTGCCCTCAGCGCAACTCCTGAAGAGCGGGAGAAATCAGGCAATTTAAACGTAGGATATAATCCCGAGGAAAAGTCATGGGATGTGATCGTAAAGCATTCCGGAGACATAAGCGGTCTTTCTCAGGTGGGAATCCGGGTAGAGCAGATGGTGAACGAATACTCCATACTTACGGTTCCCGAATCCCTCATTGACAGGTTAAGTGAACTACCGCAAATCGAATATGTGGAGAAACCAAAGAGGCTGTTTTTTGCAATCAATCAGGCAAAGGCGGCCTCTTGTGTCAATCTGGTCCAGCAGGGAAGCAGTACCCTGACAGGAAGAGGAGTTTTAACAGCGATCATTGATTCCGGAATCGATTATTATCACAGTGATTTCCGGAATAATGACGGAACCACCAGGATTGTAAGTCTGTGGGACCAGACCCTGGACCGGGTGTTTACGGCGGAAGAAATCAATGCGGCCCTGGCCACAGGAAGCAGGGCGGAAGCAAGACGGCTAGTTCCTTCTGTGGACATCACCGGCCATGGCACAGCCGTGGCATCCATTGCGGCCGGAAACGGAAGAGAAGGCAATGGGCAGTACCGTGGAATTGCTTTTGAAAGTCCGCTTTTGGTGGTAAAGCTTGGAGTCCCTCAGGAAAGCGGGTTTCCAAGGACCACGGAGCTTATGCGGGCAGTTAATTTTGCGGTGCAGGAAGCCGTTGCTTTGCAGATGCCTCTGGCCATTAATCTAAGCTTTGGAAATACGTATGGTTCTCATGACGGAACCAGCCTTTTGGAAACCTTTCTTGACGATATATCCAATTACGGGAAGACCGTGATCGTGGTGGGAACAGGCAATGAAGGGGTGGGCGGCGGCCATATCTCAGGAGTCCTGACAATGTCCAGACCTGAGGAGATTGAACTTAGCGTGGGAGGATACCAGCAAAGCTTCAGCGTGCAGCTTTGGAAATCCTATGCGGATTTGTTTGATATCAGTGTCATAACTCCTTCCGGAGAAGTGATCGGACCCATCAGCAGCAGACTGGGGCCTCAGACTATAAACTACAGAAATACCAGGATCTTGCTGTACTATGGAAAACCCGGTCCTTACAGCGTGGCCCAGGAAGTTTATCTGGATTTCCTTCCCCTTGATACCTATATAGACAGCGGGATATGGAGATTCCGCCTGACTCCCAGGCAGATCGTAGAAGGTAAATACGATCTCTGGCTGCCCTCTGCCGGAGTGCTGAGCCAGTCTACCCGGTTTTTAAGAGCCACGCCTGAAACCACCCTGACCATTCCTTCCACGGCCTCCAAGGTCATTTCCGTGGGAGCTTATGACGACACTTATCAGTCTTATGCAGATTTTTCCGGCAGAGGATTTACAAGGAGGACCAATCAGGTAAAGCCGGATCTGGCCGCTCCCGGGGTGGGGATCATCGCCGCAAAGACCGGAGGCGGCTATGAAACAGTAACAGGCACTTCCTTTGCAACTCCTTTTGTCACCGGCAGCTCCGCCCTTTTGATGCAGTGGGGGATCGTAGATGGAAGGGATCCGTTTTTATTCGGGGAAAAGATCAAGGCTTATTTGATTCGAGGGGCCAGGCCTCTTCCTGGAATTACCCAATATCCCAATCCGGAGCTTGGATACGGGGCTTTATGTGTCAGCGACAGCCTCCCCGTATAACAGGGGAGAAAGAAAAGCCGTTGGAAAAATGGCCGGAATGCTTTATAATGGAATCAGTATGTTTGGGGAGGTGTGAAATGGAAGTCAGACATGAACTGGTCATTCCCAATGATGACCTGCCTTTTCGGATGTTTATCTTTGAGGGCAGGGATGGAAATTATAAGGTCACAAAGCATTGGCACCACTCTGTTGAGATCTTTCTGGTTCAGGAGGGGGAAATTGATTTTTACATCAACAACAGCCATCTATCCCTTGAAAGGCAGGATTTTGTTCTGGTTAACTCCAATGAAGTCCATTCCATTGAATGCCCGAATCCCAATATCACCATAGTGCTCCAAATACCGGCAGAGACCTTTGAGGGGTACATGGGAGAGGAAAGCTATGTGAACTTTGAGAAAAAGGGGGAGGCTCAAAATAAAAGGCTGACACAACTGGTGGTTTCCATGTTCTCCATCTACGAAAAGCAGGAATACGGCTACAGCCTGAAGGTGAAAAGCCAGTTTTATGAGCTTTTATATCTTCTGGTTACGGAGTTTAAGACGGAAACTATGGATAAGGAGGTTCTCCGCCAGAAAAGACAGCTCGACAAGCTGTCAAAGGTCACCCAGTACATGAGGGAAAATTATGACCAGGACATAAAGCTTGACCAGGTGGCGGGGCGTTTTGGTTTCAGCCCCACCTATTTGTCCCGGATCTTCCAAAAATATGCGCAGGTCAATTACCGAACCTATTTGATTGACCTGCGTGTCAAATACGCGGTTAAGGAGCTAGTGGGAACCCGCACCGAAATCGGAGAAATCGCCATGAAGCATGGATTTCCGGACAGCAGAGCTTTTTCCAAGGCATTTAAAAAGCGGTATGGCTGCCTTCCCAGCCAATACAGGAAATGTCTGGACAGACCACATGAATAATTTGGCGGCATATGCATCCGTCTTTGGGAATTGTGATAGATCCGCCAAATCAGGAATGGCATGGATGAACTGTAACAATTATTTTAATATAGGGTATTATAATTACTGAAAATATGATATAATGTACCATAACTTTGGGCGAAGGATGTGATTGTATGAATATCAGAGAATCCACGGAACAATGGGAGGAAGCATATTTAAATCCTTATGCCGCTTTCAGTAAAAACAGCAGAGGAAGAGAGCGGGAGGAGGAGGCTTGTGATATCAGGGCTGCCTATCAGCGGGACCGGGACCGGATCATTCACTGTAAGGCATTTCGCAGGCTGAAACACAAGACGCAGGTTTTTCTGGCACCGGAGGGAGATCATTACAGGACCAGACTGACTCATACCCTGGAGGTGTCCCAGATCGCCAGGACCATAGCCAAGTCCCTGCGCATGAACGAGGACTTAACGGAGGCAATCGCCCTGGCACATGATCTGGGTCATACTCCTTTTGGTCATTCCGGGGAAGCGATTCTAAATAAGATCTGCTCCCAGGGATTTGCCCACTACAAACAGAGCGTCCGGGTGGTAGAGGTTTTGGAAAAGAACGGACTGGGCTTAAATCTCACCTGGGAGGTCCGGGATGGGATCTTAAATCACCGCACCAGCGGGCACCCTTCCACATTAGAGGGAGGCATCGTCCGCCTGTCGGATAAGATCGCTTATATTAATCATGACATTGATGACGCCATCAGGGCTAAGATGTTTGTGGAAGAAGATCTTCCGGAATGCTATACGGGTATTCTGGGTTACAGTGTCCGTGAAAGGCTTAACAATCTGATCCATGATATTATAGGCAACAGCTATGGAAAGCCGGAGATCATCATGTCCCCGGATATGGAGAAGGCCATGCAGGGACTGCGCACATGGATGTTTGAAAACGTCTATAAAAGCGATATCCCAAAGGCAGAGGAAGGAAAAGCACAGCATCTCATTGTCATGCTTTTTAATTACTATATGGAACACCCGGACAAGCTTCCTGAGGAATACCGCACCTTAATGGAAGCACGGAAGGAAAGCAGGGAACGGGCGGTCTGCGACTATATTGCAGGCATGAGCGACAGCTATGCCATTGATAAATTTGAAGAGCTGTTTGTCCCGAAAGCGTGGAAAACGATTTAAAGAGGATGTAGGAGAAAGGAGAAATGAGGCTTCATGCGATATTCGGAAGAAGTGATTGAAGAGGTCCGGATGAAGAACGACATCGTGGATGTGATCTCGGGATACGTCAAGCTGCAGAAGAAGGGAAGCAATTATTTCGGCCTGTGTCCTTTTCACAATGAGAAGTCCCCTTCCTTTTCTGTATCTCCCGCCAAGCAGATGTACTATTGCTTTGGCTGCGGTGCAGGCGGAAACGTATTGACGTTTGTCATGGAGTATGAAAACTATTCCTTTTCCGAGGCCTTAAAGGTCCTGGCAGACCGGTCAGGCGTGAAGCTTCCTGCGGCAGAGTACGGCAAGGAGGCCAGGGAGCAGGAGGATCTTCGGTCCGCTCTATTAGAGATCAATAAGCTGGCCGCCAGTTATTTTTATTACCAGCTTAAAAACCCCCAGGGGGAAGCCGGCTACCGCTATTTAAGGGACAGGCAGTTAAGTGATGAAACCATAACCAGGTTCGGGCTTGGATATTCCAACAAGACCAGCAATGACCTTTACCGGTATTTGAAGGGCAAGGGATATGACGACAGCCTGTTAAAGCAGACAGGACTGGTGAACATTGAAGAACGGGGAACCTATGATAAGTTCTGGAACCGGGTGATGTTTCCCATAATGGATGTGAATAACCGGGTCATCGGTTTTGGAGGCCGGGTCATGGGGGCCGGGGAACCAAAGTATTTAAATTCTCCCGAGACAAAGCTTTTTGATAAAAGCCGGAATTTATACGGCCTTAATTATGCCAGGCTTTCACGGGAAAAGTACATATTGATCTGCGAGGGCTACATGGATGTGATCGCAATGCACCAGGCTGGATTCACCAATGCGGTGGCTTCCCTGGGAACGGCTTTCACCTCCCAGCAGGCCCAGCTCTTAAAACGGTATACGGATAAAGTGGTTCTCACTTATGACAGCGACGGTGCAGGTGTCAAGGCTGCCCTTCGTGCCATTCCCATTCTCAAAGAAGTGGGTATGTCCATTCGCGTGCTAAACATGCAGCCTTACAAGGATCCCGATGAATTCATAAAGAATCTGGGAGCCGAGGCTTTCCGCCAACGGATCGATGAGGCCCAAAACAGCTTCCTGTATGAAATTGATATGCTGAAAAAGAATTATAAAATGGATGATCCGGAGCAGAAAACAGGATTTTACAATCAGGTAGCCAGGAAGCTTCTGGAATTTCCCGAGGCCCTGGAACGGGAGAATTATTTGGAGGCGGTATCCAGGGAGTATTTTATTAATTATGAGGATTTAAAACGTCTGGTCAACCGCTTGGGCGCTTCTCTTGGACCGTCTGTTTCAGCCCAGCGGGAGGAAGAAGGAATACTTAAAAAACAGCGGAAAAAGGAAAAGGAAGACGGCGTAAAGCAGTCTCAAAGGCTGCTTCTTACCTGGCTCATTGAAAATCCATTACTGTTTGATAAGATTACCGGAGTGATCACTCCGGATGATTTTATAGAAGAACTGTATCACAAGGTGGCACGGATGGTTTTTGACGGACACGCTGCCGGAACATTGAATCCGGCCGAGATCTTGAATCATTTCATTCATGAGGAAGATCAATACCGGGCAGTCGCAGGTCTTTTTCATGCGAGCTTAAAAGAGTCCCTAGATAATGAAGAACAAAAAAAAGCGTTTTCGGAAACGATTATGAAGGTGAAAAAAAACAGTCTGAATCATGCCAGCCGCCATGCAGCAGGAATTATAGAACTGCAGAATATTATAAAGGAACAGGCTGCGCTAAAGGATTTGCATATTTCGCTGGATTAGGGTGTACACTATAGGCAGGCTGTGGAAGGATGGAAGAACATGGACGAAAATGTGAAGAAGACGGCAGATAAAATGGTGGGATCAAGGAAAACAGAAGAGGATCAGGCTGCAGAGGCTAAAGCCTTGGAGGCGGCCGCTGCATTTGAGGAAAAATTAAACCAACTTCTTCTTTTGGCAAAAAAGAAACGGAATGTGCTGGAAAACCAGGAGATTCTGGATTTTTTTGCGGGAGAGACTCTGGATTCGGATAAGCTTGATCAGATCTTTGATTTTCTGGAAAGCAATAAGGTGGATGTACTTCAAATCGGCGGCGAGGAACTGGAGCTGGATGAGGATCTTTTCATAGAGGAAGATATCGAGGAGGAAGAAGAGATCGATATGGAGAGTATCGATTTGTCTGTTCCGGAAGGTATCAGCGTGGAGGACCCGGTCCGCATGTACCTAAAAGAGATCGGCAAGGTTCCCCTTCTTTCCAGTGAAGATGAAATTGAACTTGCCAAAAAGATCGAACTGGGCGACGATGATGCAAAGCAGAGGCTGACGGAGGCAAACCTGCGCCTGGTAGTCAGCATTGCCAAGCGCTATGTTGGACGGGGAATGCAGTTTTTAGACCTGATTCAGGAAGGAAACTTAGGTCTTATTAAGGCCGTTGAAAAGTTTGACTACCGTAAAGGGTATAAGTTCAGCACCTATGCAACCTGGTGGATCAGACAAGCCATCACCCGCGCCATTGCAGACCAGGCCCGTACCATCCGCATTCCGGTTCATATGGTGGAAACCATCAACCGCCTGGTCCGGGTGTCCAGACAGCTTTTGCAGGAGCTGGGACGGGAACCGGTGCCGGAAGAGGTTGCGGCCAGGGCAGATATGCAGGTGGAACGGGTCAGGGAGATCATGAAGGTATCTCAGGAGCCTGTATCTTTAGAGACTCCCATCGGAGAGGAAGAGGACAGCCACCTAGGAGATTTCATTCAGGATGATCAGGTAGCCGTTCCTGCTGATGCTGCCACCTTTACCATGCTCCATGAACAGCTTATGGAAGTGCTTGACACTCTGACCGAGCGGGAGCAGAAGGTTTTAAAGCTGCGATTCGGCCTTGATGACGGGCGGCCCAGGACCCTGGAAGAGGTAGGAAAAGAATTTAATGTTACGAGAGAACGGATTCGTCAGATAGAGGCAAAAGCATTGCGTAAACTGCGCCATCCCAGCAGAAGCAAGAAGCTTAAGGACTATCTGGATGATTAATGACATAAGACGGAGTTTAAGATGAGGTTATCAAGGCGTTTGGAAACAATCGCTTCCTTTGTTCCGGAAGGAAGCAGAGTTGCTGATATTGGAACAGATCATGGTTATATTCCTATCCATCTGGTACAGGAAGGAAAATCAAAATATGCCATTGCCATGGATGTGAGGGAGGGCCCCTTGTTACGGGCCCAGGCCCATATCCAGGAGGCAGGCTTACAAACTCAAGTGGAAGTCCGTTTAAGCGACGGACTTTTAAAATTGGAACAAAACGAAGCAGACTGTGTGGTCATAGCAGGCATGGGCGGAGAGCTTATGATACATATTCTGGAGGGACGCCGGGATTTGTGGGAAGGCATTCCCTACTGGGTCCTATCCCCCCACTCAGAGCTGGATAAGGTGCGCAGATTCCTGGAGGAAGAGGCATTTTTTACCTGGCAGGAGACTATGATAAAAGAGGAAGGGAAATATTATTCCGTCATAGGAGTCAGCAGAAAACCAAAAGCTGCCATAGACCATGGATGCCCTTTGGGCATACCTTTGGGGGAAGCTTTGCCTGGAAAGAATGGCGGGCAAGAGGAACCTCTGGGCGGAATAAATCAAAGGGAAATCTCCTACCGTTATGGCAAGGCTCTGCTGGAATCCAAGGATCCTGTTTTAATGGAGTATTTAAAAAAGGAAGAGGAACAGTTGGAGCAGATTATGAGTGGGCTTTCTGCCAGCGGGACGGAGTCAGCGGCCAGAAGAAGGGAAGAGCTGGAGCTGGAATTGTCCTATAATAAGGAGGCACAGGATGCGATGCGATGAATTAATAGAGAAACTGGAACGGCTGGCGCCGCCAGACTGTGCCTGCGATTGGGATAATGTAGGCCTTTTGGCAGGCCGCAGTGACAAAGAGGTGAAAAAGATTTTCATTGCCTTAGATGCTACTGATGAGGTGGTGGAGAACGCCGTCCGGCAGGGGGCTGATTTATTGATCACCCACCATCCCCTTATTTTCAAGCCTCTGAAAAAAATCAATGACAAGGACTTTATATCCAGGCGGATTATAAAGCTGATCCGCAATGACATCTCCTATTACGCCATGCATACGAATTTTGATGCAGCGCCGGGGTGCATGGCTGATGCGGCCGCAGAAAGGCTTGGGCTTACCGATTTAAATGTACTGGAAAAGGAAGGCGTGATGACCTGGGAAAGGTTGGAAGGGCCGGAGGAAAAGGTATATGGAATCGGGAAGACAGGGTATCTTAAGGAAGAGATGACAGTCAGGGAAATAGCCGTTCTTGTAAAGGAACGGTTTGGCCTTCCTTTTGTCACGGTTTACGGGGAGGCTGCTCCAGGGGCTGCCGTTCGTTTTGTGGGCATCAGTCCGGGATCCGGGGGAAGCCTTATGAAACCGGCGTTGGAGGCAGGTGTGAAGGTTTTTATAACCGGCGATATTGGCCATCACAATGGGATCGATGCCGCAGCAAACCATATGGCTGTCATTGATGCCGGCCATTACGGCCTGGAATACCTGTTTCTGGATTTTATAGAAGAATACTTAAAGAAAGAAGCAGGAGAAGCCTTGGAAATCTGCAAGGCAGAAGTGGAATTTCCTGAAACATTCATATAAGGAGGAAGCGAATGGCAATTGTTACAATAGACGGTGCGGCCAAGGAATATCCCATTGGGATGTCTTATCAAGAAATCGCAAAGGAGTATCAGCCCCAGTATGAAAATGACATTTTACTGGTCAGTATAAACGGAAAGCTAAGTGAACTTCATAAAACAGTCCAGTTTGACTGTAATCTTCATTTTTTTACAGGGAAAGATCAGCCGGGGATCCAGACTTATCACAGAAGCACTATTTTTCTTATGATGAAAGCCTTTTATGACGTAGCCGGAGCGGAAAATATTGAAAAGGTGACTGTGGATTTTTCTCTTGGAAAAGGCTATTACATTGAGGCTCATGGGAATGTTGAAGTGACGGAGGAACTGCTTTCCCGGGTAAAGGCCCGCATGGAGGAATATGTGAGCCAGAAAATCCCGATTATGAAGAGGAACGTACACACGGACGATGCCATTGAGCTGTTCCACAAGCACCGGATGTATGATAAGGAGAGACTGTTCCGCTACCGCCGGGTTTCCCGTGTCAACATCTACAGCATAGGCGGTTTTGAAGATTATTATTATGGATACATGGTACAAAATACCGGGTATATTAAATATTTTGACTTAATACCGTATGATGACGGCTTTATGCTCATGCTGCCCCAGAAGGAAAATCCCAAAGAGGTACCTGTTTTTGATGCAGAGGCGAAGCAGAAGCTGTTCAAGGTATTAAAGGAAAGCGTGAAATGGGGAGAACGGCTGAAGGTTTCCCATGTGGGAGCGCTTAATGAAGAAATTGCATCTGGCAACATCAATGAATTGATTTTAATTCAGGAGGCCCTTCAGGAAAAGAAGATCGCTGAGATCGCAGGAAAAATAGGAGCTGACCGGAGCAAGAAGTTTGTTATGATTGCCGGACCGTCCTCATCCGGAAAAACCACCTTTTCCCACCGCCTGTCCGTTCAGTTAAAGGCTCAGGGAATGATCCCCCATCCCATTGCCGTAGATGATTATTTTGTAAACCGGGTAGACAGTCCAAGAAATCCGGATGGAAGCTACAATTACGAGGTCCTGGAATGTCTGGACATTGAACAGTTTAATAAAGACATGACGGCTCTTTTGGCCGGAGAGACGGTGGAGATGCCGCGGTATCAGTTTAAAACAGGTGTCCGGGAATACAGGGGCGATTATTTAAAGCTGGGAAAGGATGATATTCTGGTCATTGAAGGAATTCATTGTTTAAATGACAGGCTGTCCTATTCTCTTCCAAAGGAAAGTAAATTCCGGGTATATGTAAGCGCCCTGACCCAGTTGAACATTGATGAACACAACCGGATTCCCACAACCGACTGCCGTCTGATCCGGCGGATGGTACGGGATGCCAGAACAAGAGGCGCTTCCGCACATGACACCATACGCATGTGGCCGTCGGTGAGGGAAGGAGAGGAAGAATATATTTTCCCCTTCCAGGAATCTGCAGATATGATGTTCAATTCCGCTACTGTTTATGAGTTATCTGTGCTGAAGCAGTTTGCAGAGCCGTTGTTATTCGGCATTCCCAGGGAGTCTCCGGAATATATGGAAGCAAAGCGCCTGTTAAAATTCCTTGATTATTTTCTTGGGGTCAACAGTGAGGATATTCCCCGCAATTCCATTGTCAGAGAATTCATCGGAGGAAGTTGTTTTAAGGTTTAGATGATAAATGGCTTTACAAATGAATGAATATATGATATACTAATGCAGTTTTGAGTAAGACAAATGGCCGCAGCTGCAAAGCCGAAAGGCTGCAGGTGAGGAAAGTCCGGGCTTCACAGGGCAGGATGCCAGATAACGTCTGGCGGAGGCGACTCTAGGGAAAGTGCAACAGAAATATACCGCCGCATTTCTCACGAAGGCAACGAGCCAAATGGACGTGCTTGCACGACAATTTGGTGACTGCTCGTGGGGTAAAATACCTTGCAGCTTGCTGCGAGGCATTTACCTGCGGTAAGGGTGGAAAGGTGGTGTAAGAGACCACCGCCCTTCTGGTAACAGGAGGGGTCCATGTAAACCCCATCCGAAGCAAGACCGAACAGGGAGCATAAGACGGCCCGTCTGCTCCCGGGTAGGTCGCTGGAGCCTGTCGGCGACGGCAGGCCTAGATAGATGGCCATTCAACGACATAACCCGGCTTATCGTCTTGCTCAAAACTTTAAAAATTGTAAAAGTCCCAACCAAAACAGTCACATTGTCTGTACTTTTGGGTTTTTCAGTGCTTTCAAAAAAGGACCTAAGGAATCATAGGATTTCTTGGGTCTTTTTTTGTTATGGGTTTTAGCCTGTTATTCATGTTTTTTAAAAATCTATCTTATATGGAGATCAATAATACTCCCAATAAAATCATAATGAAAATAATGCCTGCTGCCGCTTCTGGTACGGACTCTATATTGATCTGATTAATAGAGACAAGAACAGAGCTGACTTCAGCTCTAATTATGATGATGTAGAGACAAAGAAAGGAGTATGGTTAAGAAAAGAATATGGTTATTGACAATCTTCAGTAAGAATGATATGATTTGTGTATCGATCCACAAAAGGAGAAAGATATGGCCAGTCTATATGATGTTGCAAAACGGGCAGGAGTGTCAAAGACACTGGTATCACGCGTAATTAATAATCAAAAGGGTGTCAGTCCTCTTTCAAAGGAAAAGATTCTGCAGGCAATGAAGGACTTGAACTATACCCCTAATGCTCTAGCAAGATCCTTGGTGTTGCAAAAAACTTTGATTATCGGAGTGGTACTTGATAATTTGTGTGATACGTTTTACTTCGATTTAATTCTGGGTATTGAACATCAGATTGACAAGTCAGATTTCGATGTATTGTTTTGCAGCGGCAGGAATAAAGAGAAATTGAAGAATAAGTATATTAATTTTTTCTCTCAGGGCCGTGGAGATGGTATTATTATATATGGAAGCAGTCTTAATGATGAGAGTCTTATTCAGCAGCTATCAGTAAGTAAGTTCCCTTTTGTTGTGGTAGAAAATGAAATTCCAGGCTTAGATATTAATAATATTGTATTAGATAATCAATACGGTTCCAAACTTGCGGTTGAACATTTGATAGAATGTGGATGTAAAACGATCTATCATATTACAGGTGATCTGACTGTTAATGCAGCAATTGATCGTAAGTATGGTTATATAAAGGCTATGGAGGAAAGAAATTTTAAAGTTCAGGCTGACATGATATATGAAGGTGGGTTTACTATAGATTCAGGTTATCAGGCAGTGAAAGAAATGATGGCAGGCAAAGCAGGGCTGCCTGATGCTATTTATTTTGGAGCAGATACGGCTGCTTTTGGAGGAATGATGGCTCTAAAGGAAGCGGGGGTAAGCGTTCCGGAGGACATTATGATTGTTGGATTTGATGATGATAAGCCGCAAAAGGTGGAAGTTGAATTAAAAAAACTTACGACACTAAGGCAGCCATTGTACCAAATGGGAATTGCAGCGGTTGAATTACTAATAAATGATATTGAATCCAGGGTTGAACCAAAACAAAAGCAGGTATATTATCCGGAGTTGATTGTAAGGGAAACAACAATGCGAAAAATTAAATAAGTATAAATAAGGGTTAATAAATCATTTAACCCTTATCTTATAAATCAAATGTGTATCGATACACAAAAAAGGAGATTCAGATATGAATGAGAAAAAAGGAATGAAATTTACAATCGTGGGAGCAGGGAGTTCTTATACACCGGAGCTTTTAGACGAGATGGCAATGCGAAAAGAGGATTTGCCAGTGAAGGAAATCATGTTGTACGATATTGATGAAAAACGTCTGGAGATTATGAAAGGATTTTGTCAGAGATTCGCATACAAGATTGGTTTGGATACAAAGATTGAATCTACAATGGATTTGAATCAAGCACTTTATGGTGCGGACTTTGTGGATACTCAAGTACGTGTAGGGGGAAATACACAAAGAGTTTTTGATGAAAAAATTCCTTTACAATATGGATTAGTTGGACAGGAGACAACAGGAGCAGGGGGGATGATGAAAGCAATGCGTACCATTCCTGTCATGTTGGAGGTAGCCGGAAAAATGGAGGAGCTTTCTCCTGATGGCTGGATTATTAACTATACCAATCCCACAGGTTTGGTGACAGAGGCTGTTACCAAATATACAAAAGCAAATATTGCAGGTTTTTGTTCAGGCGGTATCTTTCCAAAGATGTGGGCGAAAGCAGCTTTAGGTGTATCTTATGATCAAGTACAATACGATTACGCAGGATTGAATCATATGAATTTTATAAGCAATATTACCATAGGAGGCCGTCCTGTAACTGAGGAAGAATTTATTAAAATTGCAAGTGAAAATGATTCTGTTAATCTGGAATTAATCAAACTGTTAGGTGTAATTCCAAGTCCTTATCTACAATGGTATTATCACACAACTGAAAAGGTGCAAAAGGTTCTAAGTAACCCATTAACCAGGGGAGAGGAAGTAAAATTGCTTGAACAAGAGGTATATGAAGCCTATGCAGATAAAAACAACTCAGATAAACCGGAGGCATTGGCAAAACGCGGAGGGGGAGGATACTCTGAAGTTGCCATGGGATTTGTAAATGCGGTATATAACAATGTCGATACAGAAATGGTAGTCAATGTATCCAATCATGGAGCGATTCAATTTCTTCCTGACAGCGCAGTAGTAGAAATAGGCTGTTTAGTAAACAGCAGAGGAATGGCTCCTCTTAACGTTTCTAAGATTCCGCAAATGTGCTGGGGCCTGATCGCAGCAGTTAAGAATTACGAACAATTAGCGGTAGAAGCGGCCGTAGAGGGTGACATTAGAAAAGCAAAACTTGCATTGTTGGCACATCCGCTGGTGCGGGAGTATGATTTGGTGGAGAAGCTGATTCCTGAGTTATTTGAAGCAAATAAAGAATATTTACCCCAGTTCTTTCAGGCAGACAGGCTGTGAAGAACATAAAAGAGATTATGAATAGGGGAAGATGATGAATGATGAGATATATTTTAGGTATCGACCAGGGGGCCAGCAAGACTCATGCGATTCTATGTGATGAACTGGGAGTGATTCTCGGTATGGGTACCAGTTATGGGGCATGCCATTCCATAAGTGGTATGGCATACGCTATGGAAGCAGTTAAACTTGCGGTTGATTCTGCATTGGAAGAAGCTGATTTACTACTGGGAGACATTACTGCTGCAGTGGCCGGTATGTCAGGGCTGGACTGGGAATATGAAGAAGAATTATTAGCAAAGGCGTTGGGCAATATTCTGGGAATTTCCCGGATAAAAGTAGTGAATGACTGCCTGATTGCCATGCGGGCAGAGATAAGCGATTATTGCGGTTGTATTCTATGCGCAGGTTCAGGCTTAAACTGTGCTGTCCGAAATGGTGAAAATAAAGAATACGTATGGGGTTATTACATAGACGATGAGTTTCAGGGTGGAGCAGCCCTTGGTAAAGCAATGATAAGGGCTGTAATAGATGGGCAATCAGGGTTGGGGGAAGAAACGATGATGACTCAATTGCTGCTGGACTACCTTAAGATGTCCTCTGTGGAGGAATTATTATATCAAAAAGTTAACGGTAATATTAGTAACGAAAACTTGCTGTATCTCCCTATATTATTAGAACGCGCCGCTATGGCTAATGATAAAGCAGCAGTGAAAATATTTAGTGACTTTGGAGAAGCAATTGCAAAATATATTGTTGCTGCCATGGCTAAAATGGATATGTTAGATACTCCGGCAAAAGTTGTTTTATCGGGAAGTATATTTAAATGTAAGGTTCCGGTTCTAAAAGAGGCAGTTTCATTAGAGATTCACAAACATGCCATTCATGCTATGATCTTAGATGCAATCTATGAGCCTGTAGTAGGAGCAGTATTACTTGGAATGGATATGATTTTAGATCATATATCAGAATCTGTAACCCATAATATAGGAAATACAGCAGATAAGTATCATCTGAAAAGAAATCAAATATTAGGAGAAGAGGAATAACGATGAAAAAGACAATGGAGAAGGTAGTTTGTTTTTTTATGATAAGCTTATTGGTATTTGGTATAACGGGGTGTGGAAGCAGTTCATCAAGAAAAGTTGAAAATAAAAGTGAGGATTCAAAAGAGGATGTTACTATTGCACTTTGGCACATATGGCCTACAGGTGATGTGTCCCATATTATTACAGAGTTTATCGAACAATATCAAATAGATAACCCACATGTTAAGATTAAGGCAGACGCTACCCAGGCAGAAGAGTATCAGCATCGCAAGCTAAAGGTTGCCGCTGCCAATGGTTCCCAGGCAGATGTGTTTATGTGTTATGGTGGAGGCTATGCAAAACCATATGTAGAAGCAGGTGTAATACTGCCTTTAGATGATTATCTCAAAGCGGACAAAACGGAAGAAAGATTACTGGGGGGTGTCCTGGAATACTTTCAATATGAGGGGAAAACATATGGTGTGCCTTTAAAGAAATGGGCAGGAGTACTGTACTGCAATACGGAGATTTTTGAAGAAAATAACGTGGAATATCCTAAAACATGGGAAGAGTTAATGGCAGCAGTGGAAATCTTTAAGAATAATGGGATTACTCCAATCACTTTAGGTGCCAAAGATGCCTGGCATATAGGCATGATCCAGAATGCACTGGCTGTTAGAACAGCCGGAACAGCAGAATGTAACAAAGCGCTGGCCGGAGAAGCATCTCTTGATACCGCTCAGATAGTGCAATCGGCACAACTGCTTGTAGACCTAAACAATGCGGGGGCTTTTCCAAATGGCACATTGGGAATTAGTTCGGATGAAGCAAATCTGGAATTTCTATTGGGAAACACAGCGATGTATTACTGTGGAAGCTGGGTTGCTATGGAGTGTGAAAATGAAGAGAATGAAATAAAGGGAAAGGTAAAGGTTATGCCTATGCCTTCCATTGAAAATGGGAAGGGAGATATTAATTCCTTTATGGGTGGTGCAATTGATGGGCTGATGGTAAATGCCAATACCAAATATAAAGAAGAATCTGTAAAATTTGCTCTTGCATTAGCAGAACATCTATCTACAGAATGTTATAAAATCGGCGATAGTATTCCGGCCTGGAATACAGATATAGATGAATCAGAGGTTAATCCTGTCTTGGTAGAGATTAAGAAACTTACCCAGGATGCTGACGGTTATGTATTAGCCTGGGATACCTTTTTGGAGGGGAGCGCAATTGATGCACATTACAATTTATTACAGGGATTGATTGGCGGAACCGTTACGCCAAAGGAATTTGCTGCCGGAATGCAAAAGGCCAATGAAGAGCAGAAGCAATCTGATGCGACAGGTGCGTTAGAAATGCAGCAGGCGGCTGAATAATGGATTTCTTATACAGAGGGGAGAGTTTCTATGGAACGTTCGTTAAGAAATAAGAAAGCAATTTGTTTCTTTATCCTTCCGGGACTCCTGTGGTTTGCATTGATTGTAATTGTGCCGATTATACAGTCAGCATACTATAGTTTATTAAACTGGGATGGGATAACCGCATCAAGCTTTGTAGGGCTTAAAAACTATATAAAATTATTTCAGGACAAATTATTTTATCAGTCAGTTTTAAATTCCCTGGCACTTGCAGCCGCGTCTGTATTTATTCAACTGCCTGTTTCCATGGTTTTAGCCCTGATTCTGGCCGGTGGGGTCAAGGGTGAAAAATTCTTTAGAACCATATATTTTGTTCCCGTTATTATCTCATCAACTATCATAGCCCAATTATGGATGAAAATTTATCATCCGTCCTATGGCCTGCTTAATAATATTTTAGGGTTACTTAGACTGGATCATCTTCAGAATGAGTGGCTGGGGAATTCTGCAACTGCATTAATTGCAGTATTCATTCCTATGATATGGCAATATATTGGGTACCATATGCTTTTGTTTTATTCGGCAGCAAAATCCATATCTCCTGATATACTTGAGGCAGCAGGTGTAGATGGTGCAAATAAGAAACAGATTGCTTTTCATATTACACTTCCACAGATTGTTCCGATGATTAATGCTAGCGTAATATTTGCAGTAATTGGTTCCCTTAAATCATTTGACTTAATTTATGCACTAACAAAAGGGGGACCGCTACATTCTACTGAGGTCCCTACCATGTTGATGTATACAGAGATCTTTTCTAAAAACCGATATGGATATGCAAGTGGCCTTGCCATGTTCACCATAATAGAATGTTTATTATTAACATTGCTAATCCAGCATATATTCAAGATTTTAAAAGGAAGGGGAGTGAAATAATCATGGGAGTAAAACATAAAACTTCAAGTATACTTATTATGATATTCCTGACCCTTATTGCAATGATACAGTTGTTTCCTTTGTACTGGATGATAACATTTGCATTGAAAGGAAATAAAGAAATCTTTGGCGGTAATATTATTGGCCTGCCAAAAGTATGGCAATGGAACAACTTCTCGACGGTTTTTGAGCAGACTAATATTGCGGGATACTTATTTAACAGCTTTATGGTTACTATAGTTACAATAGGAATGACACTCATATTATCTTCAATGATTACGTATGCCATTGTCAGGCTTAGATGGAGTCTTAGTAAGCCGGTTTATCTGCTGTTTCTGGTTGGAATGATGCTGCCTGTTCATGCAGTTCTCTTACCGCTTTTTGTCAATTTGAAGCCTGTCTTAAACAGCTACCTGGCTCTGATACTGCCTTATGTGGCCTTTGCCATGCCTCTTGCAATCTTAATCATGGTCGGTGCACTTGAAGATCTGCCTGTAGAGTTAGAAGAGGCCGCATTTATAGATGGGGCATCCATTTACAAGATTTTTTTTAAGATTATATTGCCCCTGTTAAAGCCCACATTATCAACAGTCGCAATATTAACGTTTTTAAGTTCATGGAATGAGATGATGCTTGCTGTTACGTTTATCAGTGAGGAAAGATTTAAAACAATTACGGTAGGTGTCATGGATATGGTAGGGAAATATTCCACAAAATGGGGGCTGATAGGGGCCGGTTTGGTAGTGGCGACAATACCAACGATAATCATTTATATTTTATTAAGTGATAATGTTCAAAAAAGTCTGGCGGCAGGCGCAGTGAAAGGATAGAAAAGATGATAAATAAAAAATGTCCATGTCCATATGTGATATGTAGGATGCATGGAAATTGTATTGCCTGTATTGAAAAGAGCCGAAAAAATCATGAAATGGTAAATTGTATGGAGGAGATTGCCAAAAATCTGGGAGCCACATTTCCGATACATATACCTGAGACCGTTGTATGTGAAGACTTTGAATCCATGTCACAATACAGCGCAAAGTGCATTGCAGATGTAGTCAAAGAAAAACCAGATGCACTGATATGTCTTCCGGCGGGGAGTACAGCAAAAAGAACTTTTGAAATACTGGCGGAAATGTTTAAGAAAAAGAAGATAGATTTCAGCAATGCTTTTTTTGTAGCGTTGGATGAATGGCTTGATTTGGAGGATGTGTCTGAGAATTGTACCTCATTTATGTATCATAATTTCTACCGTCCATTGTCTATAAGGGAAGATCAGATTACATTATTTGATGTACATGCAAAGGATTTAGAAATGGAATGCAGAAGAGTTGATGAATACATCTTTAAAAAGGGAGGTATTGATTGTATGCTTCTTGGTCTGGGGATGAATGGACATCTGGGGTTAAATGAGCCGGGAGTGGATTTTAACAGCTATACCAAAGTGATTTCACTGGATACAGTCACCATGGAAGTTGGTCAAAAATACTTCTCTCAGGATATGAAGTTAACCAGAGGAATTACCTTAGGAATACGCCATATGTTTGAAGCTAAAAAAGTAGTTCTGCAGGTAGGTGGCAGAGCGAAAAGAGATATTGTTGAGAAAATGTATAGAAGCCGTCCAGGTAATGAGATACCTGCTACTGTGTTAAAATTATTACCTAACGGAATGGTTATTCTGGATCAAGATGCAGCTAGTAAAATTAACGATTTATTAGACTAAATATTTAAATCACACAGTAAATTTACGATCCTTTGGACTTGTGCCAAGAATTACAGGGTTTATAGAAGCTGTGAAGAGTTGACAAAGGTATTGGATTTTGAATCGTATGTAATACACAAGCAACATATATGAAAAAAAGCCGGGGTTTCCGGCTTTTTTCATATATGTTATGATGCCTGATCTGTTACAAAGGCAGTTGGTGCCAGATGCAGGAAATGAACAGCTATTTTATTTTGTATATTTTTCATCACAGTATTTGCACCGGTATGTTTCCGTTTCTTCATCAGAAAGATAGAAAATATTAGGAAGTTCCTGTTCAATAGATGTAATGCAGCGGGGATTTTTGCACTGGATCACATTGATGATTTTCTTTGGAAGGCTTAATGTCTTTTTTTCTGCGATTTGATTGTCCCGTATGATATTCACCGTAATATTATGGTCGATATATCCTAAAACATTAAGGTCAAGCTGGTCCAGACCGCCTTCGATCTTAATAATATCCTTACGGCCCATCTTGTTGCTTTTTGCATTTTTAATAATGGCTACTTGGCAATCCATCTGGTCCAGACTTAAATGGAAGTAAATATCCAGGCTCTTTCCCGCTTCAATATGGTCTAATACAATTCCTTCTCTCAATCCACTGATATTTAGCATGGTTTTGCCACCTCCAATAATGTCATAATTAATGCCATTCTTACATAAACGCCGTATTCGGCCTGTTTGAAATAGGCTGCACGTGGATCACAATCAATTTCTACGGAAATTTCATTAACTCTGGGAAGCGGATGAAGGACAAACATATCCTCTTTTGCCAGCTTCATTTTCTTCTTATCCAAAATGTAACAGTCTTTTAAACGGATATAGTCCTCTTCGTTGAAAAAACGTTCTTTCTGTACACGGGTCATATAAAGAATATCCAACGAAGGTATGGCTTCATCCAGGCTGTCCATTTCTGTAAATTCAATATTATTTGCTTTCAGTATATCTTCTCTAATATATTCAGGAACCCGAAGTTCAGGCGGTGATATCAGCACAAATTTTATATTAGGATAACGCACCAATGCGTTAATCAAAGAATGAACGGTACGACCAAACTTCAAGTCGCCGCAGAGGCCAATGGTCAGATCATGTAACCGTCCTTTTAAAGAACAGATGGAGAGAAGATCTGTAAGTGTCTGAGTGGGATGCTGGTGTCCGCCGTCACCGGCGTTAATAACCGGAATTGTGGAATGGGTTGAAGCCACCAACGGAGCGCCTTCTTTTGGATGCCTCATGGCACAGATATCTGAGTAACAGGAGATCACACGGATCGTGTCGGCAACACTTTCTCCCTTTGCGGCAGAGCTGGAGTCGGCAGAAGAAAAGCCTAGTACACTGCCGCCCAGATTCAACATGGCAGCCTCGAAACTCAAACGAGTTCTTGTACTTGGCTCATAAAATAATGTCGCTAATTTTTTTCCATCGCATACATGAGAATATTTTGGAAGATTGTCTTCGATGTCTTTGGCTAGATCTAAAAGCTGTCCAGTTTCTTCCACACTAAAGTCTAACGGGTTAAGTAAATGTCTCATAAGAATCTCCTTTATCCACTAAGTTATGGTTTAAAATTCTATCCCATCTACTATACAGTATTAGCTGAAATATTTCAATACTTTTTTTGAATTTATAATGTAAGCCAGACCTATATCTTTTTTCCAAGAATTGGAAAGACGCCCCTGTAAGGAATATTTAAGGAAGTGTAAGAAAATAAAGAATGACCAATAGAAATATCTTGTTGTATAATGTTCATGAAGCAATGAGCAGTGCGAAGGAGAGCAAGGACAAATTTTCGTTGTGCCTGCACATAAGAAAATTTGTCCTTGCTCTCCTTCATAGGGCGAATGCCCGTGAGCCAGGGAACCGGCCGGTTCCCTGGCTGCACTGCGGGTTCGCGGGTTGAATTACGGTTCCCAGGCCACACTACATATCCCCATCCCAACCCGCGCATTCACCGACTCACACTGCAGACTTATATTAAGGAGGAATCTGCTTTGGAAAAAGATAAAACACCTATGATTCAGGTCAAGAATCTCTATAAGGTGTACAAAGTAGGAAACACAAAGGTCTATGCCTTAGACGGCGTGGACTTTACCATACACAAAGGGGAATTCTGTGCGATCGTAGGCCCATCCGGTTCCGGTAAATCCACTCTCTTAAATATGTTGGCCGGTCTTGAGAAGCCGTCAAAAGGAGAGATCGTCATCGGCGGGAACCATATAGAAAAGCTTTCGGAAAATCAACTGGTATCATTCCGCAGAAAGCATGTGGGTTTTATTTTCCAGTCCTATAATCTTTTACAGACCATGAATGCGGTAGAGAATGTAGCCTTGCCTCTGTCATTCCGGGGAGTGCAAAAGAAATCAAGGAACGAAAAAGCAAGGGAGTACATAAGGCTGGTAGGGCTTGAAAAACAGATGAAGCATATGGCCAATGAGATGTCGGGAGGCCAGCAGCAGAGGGTCGGCATTGCAAGAGCTTTGGCAGTAGATCCTAAGATTATCTTTGCGGATGAACCCACTGGAAACCTGGATTCCAAAACTACCAGGGAAATTTTAAGATTAATGCAGAAAATTGTGAGGGAGCAGAATCAGACCCTGGTCATGGTTACTCATGATAATTATATTGCAAAGTTTGCAGACAGACAATTCCATATAGTAGATGGAAAAATCTTAAAAATTGAAGAAAAGCATCATGAGGATACGAAGGAGGACATTGGAAATGAAGAAGGGTAGGAAAGGATTTTTATGGCTGCTTGCAATCCTTATGATTATTTCGGCTGTACCGGGGGTAGCTTTTGCCCGGCCAGGATCAGACGAGAGTTATATTGAGGTTAAAAAAGTTCCGTCTGGAAAGACAGGGGAGAACATGACCATCAATATGGTTTTCAAAAACAATGAAGGTATTGACTTAAATAATGTGGCAATTCGCTTTTCAGATGAATCAGTGAATGAGGAAAGTGATGCAAAAGCAAATGGAGAAACTTATTCAGGAAGCACGTTTCCTTTTGAGATCACCTCTGACACCTTTAATAATAAAATGATAGGAACAGTAAAAGATGGAAGCTCTAAGAATGTATCCCTTACTGGGAAAGTTCGAAGAGATCTGGCAGACGGATATTACTCAGTGCCCATAGAGGTTGTATTCGGTGCGACCGCTGGCGGAAAAGACGGATCGCCGATTTCTTTTCCTGATGCCCGTCCCGCAACGGTCAACATCTGGATCACAAAATCCGCCGCAACTACGGAATCTGGGAAAGATGAAGGAACCATCCGGTTCGAACTGGGAGAAAACCAGAATACGCCTTCCGGCATCTATCCCCAAACCATGAATTTTAATATGAATGTCCGCAATTCCTCTGCAATTACGGCTTTTGATGTGAATGTCCGCATGAAACTGGATCAGGACAGCACCAAATTCCCCTTTGATATTAACGACGGAAACTACACCAGGCATTACGACCGGATCGGCGGCGGCGAGACGATGGAGGTTCCATACAGCATGAATATCCGCAAGGATGTTTACAGCGGATACTATCCCATTACCTTTACCATTGAATACCGTGACAGTACCGAGGGAGATGTCCAGAAAGCAGAAGAAACCTTCTATGTAAAGGTTCAGAATAAAGACAAGGAAGAGGAGACCGGCGATTTCAATGCCAACGACAGGACAAAGGCCAGAATCATCGTGGATGGATTCCAGACGAATCCTGAAACAGTCTATGCCGGGGAGGAGTTTGAACTGACCCTTCATATGAAGAACGCCTCCGAAAATGTTGCGGCAAGCAACATCCTTTTTAACCTGGAATCAGAAAAAGTTACGGACAGCGCAGTATTTACCATGGATTCCGGCTCCTCATCCATTGTTGTGAATTCCCTTTCCGCAGGTGCGACCGCGGATATTAAAGTGAAGCTCCGGGCAGGAGCCTGGGTGGATCAAAGGACCTATGCCATTACCATCATTGAAAAGTATGACAGCCCTGAGTTTAAGAACGCGGAAGAAAAGGTGACGGTGAACATTCCTGTCAAGCAGGTATCCAGGCTGAATACAGGGACCATTGAGATCATGCCGGATACGATTTCCGTAGGCTCAGAGACGAATGTGATGTTTCCCATCAATAATACGGGAAAGGTTCTCCTTTACAATGTAATGGTGGCCTTTGTGGGGGATTCCATCCAGCAGACTAACAGCTATGTAGGAAATATAAAGCCGGGAGAATCCGGGAATGTAGATGCCATGATCACCGGAACAGCTCCAACCATGGATGATGGGAAAATCAAGGTTATGATCACCTATGAGGATGAAAACGGCGTAGTCAGCGATCCTATTGAAAAGGAACTGGCTTTAACGGTAACAGAACAGATGGATCAGGATCCCGGAATGGACGGTTCAGGAGAATTTCCAGTGGTAACAGAGCCGGAAGGCTCTTCCAAATATGGAAAAATTATTATTCCGGTGGTGATCGCCGCCCTGGCCATAGGAACCTTTGGGACTGTATTTGTGCTTAAAAAGCGCAAACGGAAAAAGGAAGAACTGGAAGAGGAAAATAACAATGAGATTTAGCGATTTGCTATCCATGAGTGTAAATAACTTAAGACGCAGGAAGCTAAGGACATTTTTAACGGTTCTGGGAGTTTTGATCGGTACGGCTTCCATTGTTGTCATGGTGTCTTTGGGGATCGGCTTTAATGAACTTACCATGGAACAGATCGCTTCCTATGGAAGCCTTACAGAAGTTTCCGTATATTCCAACGCCATGTGGGGAGGAAATGACAGCAGCAAGGACCCAAATTACATGACAGATGATGTGATCGCACAGTTTGGCAGGATCCCACACGTTACTGCTGCTTCTCCCCTTTTGGAGACTAACGTTTTGATGACCCAGGGAGCTTATCAGGCATACATCAACCTTGTTGGAGTCACCCAGGAATATATGAAAAATATTTCATTAAAAGAAGGCCGCATCCCGGAACCGGGAAAAAGGGACCTTCAGATGATCGTTGGGAATATGGTGGCCAGGAATTTCAACAATCCAAAAAGCAACCGTTACGATTATTATGAGGATCCTTCCAGCATTCCGGACATTGATTTTATGAATAAACCCCTGTTTGTGATATTTGATATGGATGCATATTATCAGTCTCAAGGCGGGGGAACGGGAGACGGAGGCACAACCGTCAAACCGCCCAAAAAGTATCTGGTACCAACGGCCGGACTGGTGGCCGGAGGACCGGAGGAATGGAATAGTTACAGCTACAACGTCTATGTGGACCTGGAGGCCTTAAAGGCCCAGCTAAAACAGATTTTTAAAAAGAAGCCCATTCCCAACCAGCCAACCAATAAAAAGGGGAAGCCCTATAACTATTTTATTTACCAGCAGGCGATTGTGGAAGTAGATGATATGAACCATGTGACGGAGGTACAGAAAGCCATTACAGATATGGGTTATCAGGCCAACAGCAATATGGAATGGCTGGAGCAATCCCAGAAGCAGGCAAAGATGGTTCAGGCCCTTTTGGGAGGGATCGGGGCTGTCTCCTTATTCGTGGCGGCCATCGGTATTGCCAATACCATGATGATGTCCATTTATGAAAGAACGAAGGAAATCGGGATCCTGAAGGTTTTGGGATGCGATATGAATAATATCAAGAACATGTTCCTTTTGGAATCCGGCTTTATCGGCTTTTTAGGAGGAGTGTCGGGGATCCTGTTCAGCTACGGGGTTTCGTTCATCATTAACAAGTTTCTTTCCGGCCGCTTTATGCCAGGCATGCCCGGCGATCTTTCCAGGATCCCCACCTGGCTGTCCATGGCAGCCGTTGGTTTTGCTGTTTTTGTAGGCATGGCTGCAGGATTTTTCCCTGCCTTAAGGGCCATGAAGCTGAGTCCTCTTGCCGCCATAAGGAATGAATAGTTGAATTACAAAAGGGGCTTGCATTTTTTCAGGGAATATAATATGATGTTAAACAAGGTACGTGTGACTGGCGGATCAGTGGAAATTATACCACGGGGAGCACGATACAATAAAAGCCGACCGCCTGGGCACCCTATGGGATGTCCAGGCGGTTTTTTGATTTGCAGAAAACTATGTGCCATGAATCAAAACTCTATATTTTGTTTTTATTCAGAAAGGAGAGCAGAACTGATGCATTTGATTTCTTTACAAGAGGATTTAAAAAACAACTCCTATCCGGGAAGAGGCATTGTCATGGGAAAAACACCGGATGGCAGGAAAGCGGTTGCCGCTTACTTCATTATGGGGAGAAGCGAAAACAGCCGAAACCGGGTGTTTGTGGAGGAGGGGACAGGAATCCGCACCCAGGCCTTTGACCCTTCCAAGGTCACTGATCCAAGTCTCATTATTTACGCTCCGGTGCGGGTTATGGGAAATAAGACCATCGTCACAAACGGAGATCAGACCGATACCATTTATAAGGGAATGGATATCCAGCTAACCTTTGAACAATCCTTGCGGTGCAGGGAATTTGAGCCGGATAGTCCTAATTATACTCCCCGCATTTCCGGAATCATGCATATGGAGGGCGGCCGTTTTAATTATGCCATGTCTCTCATAAAGAGCAATCACGGGGATCCGGACTCCTGCAACCGCTATACCTATGCCTATGACACTCCGGCGGCAGGAGAAGCTCATTTCCTTCACACCTATATGCACGATGGAACCCCTTTGCCAAGCTTTGAAGGAGAGCCAAAGCTGGTGGCGGCCCTTGACCATATAGACGAATTTACTGACATGGTATGGGAAAGCCTCCACAAGGAAAATAAGATCTCTCTCTTTGTAAGGTATATTGATATAGAAACCGGAGCTTATGAGACCCGGATCGTGAATAAAAATCAATGACAGGAGTACAAAAGATGAATGAACTGGAATTAAAGTATGGCTGTAACCCCAATCAGAAACCCTCCAGGATTTTTATGCCCCAGGGAAAAGAACTTCCCATTGAGGTCTTAAGCGGCCGGCCGGGATATATTAATTTTCTGGATGCCTTTCATGGCTGGCAGTTGGTAAAGGAATTAAAGGAAGCTACCGGCCTTCCTGCAGCCACTTCCTTTAAGCATGTGTCCCCGGCGGGAGCAGCAGTGGGACTGCCTCTTGACCGGACGCTTGCAAGAATTTACCGGGTAGAGGATATGGAAGGGCTTTCTCCTCTGGCCTGTGCCTATGCCAGAGCAAGAGGCGCTGACCGCATGTCTTCCTTTGGGGATTTCATTTCCCTTTCTGATGTCTGCGATGAGGATACTGCCAGGATCATCAAGCGGGAAGTGTCTGACGGAGTCATCGCTCCAGGGTATGAGCCAAAGGCTTTGGAAATCTTAAAGTCCAAGAAAAACGGCAGCTATAATATCATCCAGATTGATCCGGATTATGAGCCGGAGCCTCTTGAGAGAAAACAGGTTTATGGGATCACCTTTGAGCAGGGAAGAAATGAAGGGAAGATTGATGAAGAACTTTTAAAGAATGTGGTGACAGAGAACAAGGAAATTCCCCAATCAGCAAAAATCGACTTAATCATTTCCCTTATTACGTTAAAATACACTCAGTCCAACTCGGTCTGCTTTGCAAAAGAGGGACAGGCCATCGGCATCGGGGCAGGGCAGCAGTCCCGCATCCACTGCACCAGACTGGCAGGAAATAAGGCAGATAACTGGTTTCTGCGCCAGGCGCCTCAGGTCTTAGAGCTTCCTTTCGTAGATGGCATTGGCCGCGCAGACAGGGACAATGCCATTGATGTCTATATTGGAGACGATTATATGGATGTAATTTCAGACGGCAGATGGGAAAATGTTTTCAGGGTAAAACCAACCGTATTTACAGGAGAAGAGAAGCGGGCATGGCTGGACCGGCTGACAGGGGTTTCCCTGGGATCTGACGCATTCTTCCCCTTTGGCGACAACATTGACCGGGCCTATAAAAGCGGGGTATGCTACGTAGCCCAGCCAGGGGGCTCGGTCCGGGATGACCAGGTAATTGAAACCTGCAATAAATACGGAATGGCTATGGCCTTTACAGGAGTCCGCTTGTTCCATCATTGATTCCGGAAATGAATGGGGGAAGGAATCCTGTCCATCGGCATCAGAGGCTGGGCGTGTCCGCCAGTATTGCCTGTTTTGCGGTGGAAAGGGAAAATAAGTACCAGCCAATATTTTTTGTAAAAGCACTTTAGGGAGAAGGGCGGCATAAAATGAGAGTAAGTAAGTTTAAGGTGGCTTTCTTTGAAAACTTTTCCCAAACCTTTAACTGCGCGAGAAGAACGAGAGTGTCTGGAACGATACCAGGAGGGGGATCGGGAGGCGAGAGCCACACTCATCGAGCGGAATATGCGCCTGGTGGCACATGTGGCCAAAAAGTATCAGAATACGGATTATGATATGGAAGACCTTCTTTCCGTAGGAACCATAGGACTCATTAAAGCCGTAAATACCTTTCATCCGGACAGAGGATCCAGGCTGGCCACTTATGCGGCCAAATGTGTGGAGAATGGTATCCTATCACAACGGCTCCAGGCCGGATAAAAACAGGGAACCGGTGTATGCCTGTCACAACAAGGCATGCACCGGTTCCTGGTGTTATATTTTAAATTCTAAGATCATATCATGGAGTTCCCCGGCCAATCCGGATAAGATGTCGCTGGAAGCTGCAATTTCTTCCAGGGCGCCTGCCATTTCTGTAATCTTCCCTTGGCAAAGAATATTTGACTATGTCCAACATATATATTGATAAATAACAAATTTAGGGAAGGAGACAAGGATATGGTGAAATTAGTTGCTATTGGCAACCGGTTTATGAAGGATGACGCTATAGCAATTAAAGCTGCCGAAATGCTGGAAGACCGGCTGACCCAACAGGATGTCCATGTAATCATTGGTGAAACCGATTTTCAAAACTGCTTTTATTTACTGGATGAAGATGACTTTATTTTTATACTTGACGCACTTTCCCCAAGGGCAGAGCCTGGAAAGGTTCATCTCTTCCGCCTTGAAGATATAATGTCACAGCCTTCCTTGTTCTCCATGCAGCATGATCTGAGCATGGTGGAACTCATGAAGCTGTACAGAGTCCGGTTCAGGGGTTATCTCATCGGAATTGAAATTTCCGAAATTGGTTTTGGCCATGAACTCAGTGCTGTTTTAAGAGATAAGCTGCCCCAAATCTGTCGGGAAGTTGAAACCGCAATTCAAAAAATTCTATGGGAGGAAACCGTTTATGCATGACACTTTCTTAAATCAAAACTTATATGAGTCAATCATCGACCTATGCAGGGAAAACGCCATTGCAAAGATTTTAAATCTGACAATTACAGTACATACAAACAGCCATATAAGTGAAGCCAGCATCCGCGAATATTTTTCCGAAAGAAAAAATGCCCTTATTGGCGGCTGGACAAACATTCTGGTACGCAAACAGGAAATGGAGCCTCTTACTGCGGTGATCGACGAGATTGATGGGGAGAAATTCCAATAAGGGCAGCCTGTCTTTTTTAGGTAAACAATATCAACAATTCTGTATTTTCATTTTGGAGGTTTTTTTATGGAATTAAATTTGTTTTTAGATTATGTGGGAAACAGTGTAAAGCAAATAAACGAAGATGTTGAAAAGCTTTATTCCAGTCAATACGACAGCGGTGCTGTATTGGATCATTTAAGCAGTGAAGTGGTCATGCTGGATAGCCACATCAAATATTTTACCCAGTCAAATCAGTTAAGTATGGAAGAGATAGAAAATCCTTATGAAGCCATTCACGCAAGCCAAACCGAGGAGGAAAACAATCCTCCAAGATTCTTTTCCCTGACTGAATTAGCCAGATATGACGGCAAGGACGGGGCTCCTGCTTACGTTGCGGTAAATGGAGTGGTATATGATGTTACAAATAATTCCGTCTGGAGGGGAGACAGTCATTTCGGCCTTAATCCCGGAAGAGATTTAACCTATGAATTTCAAGCCTGCCATCCCGGGGCAATGGTCTTAACCAGATTACCGGTGGTAGGTTATCTGACTTTAGTGTAAAGCTGGTGATGAATTTGGGTTGTGAAAGTTTTAACTGTCCTTATCAGGAAAGCAGGTTAAAAACAACAGAAAGCCTTGTGAACAGGGTAAAGAACGATATTGTAAACAATTTGCGGCCAAAGCAGAATCTGGTCTGGCTGGAATTAAACGGATGCACCGGCAATACCATCTCTCTTCTTGATGGCCAAAATCCGGATTTCCAGTATCTGATGACTCAAATGACTAATTTCATTTACAGCAATACTCTTACCGCTTCCGAAGGAAATGAAGCCATGGACCGGTTATTTGGCATCATAGGAAGCAATTATATCCTGGCCGCAGAAGGCGCGGTATCTTTAAAGGACAACGGTTCCTATCAAACCGTCGGCCGGCACAATGGCAGGGAAATTACAGGCTTGGAGGCGGTCAGAAGGCTGGGAGAACATGCGGCCCATGTGATTGCTGTGGGAGCCTGTGCTTCCCACGGGGGAGTGTCTGCGGCAAGGCCAAACCCTACCCAATGTGTGGGAATACAGGATGTTTTGGAGCGGAAGGTGATCAAGCTGACAGGCTGCCCCTGTCATCCGGACTGGTTTATGGGTACTCTGGCCTATCTGATCTTATATGGGGAACCGCCTCTTGACAGCAGGGACCGTCCCCTGATGTTTTACAGTACGACCATTCACGACAGATGTCCAAGAAGGTCCTATTATGACAATGGCATCTTTGCCACGACCCTTGGGGAAGAAACCTGTATGTTCATGATGGGCTGCAAAGGACCGGTTACACAGATCGATTGCCCCATACGCCAGTGGAACGGGCATGTCAACTGGCCGGTAGGAGATGATTCTCCCTGCATTGGGTGTGCCCAGTTCGGATTTCCTGATGCAATGGAGCCGTTTATCATCTACGATACCATGAGGGAGGAGTAGACATGGCTGAAAGAATAACCATAAATCCTATTACCCGTATTAATGGTTACATGGAAATTGATGCTGACATTGAAAAACAATCCATTGTGGATGCGAAAACAAAAGGCATGATGTTCCGGGGATTTGAAAAAATGCTTCAGGGAAGAAGCCCCTTTGACGCTGTTTATTTTACCCAGCGCATCTGCGGAATATGTTCCACCGCACATTCCATGGCCTCTGCTCTTGCCTTGGAAGAAGCATTGAACATTGTTCCTTCTGAGCAGGGAAGGTATCTCAGGGATCTGCTTCATGCATGTGAGTTCCTGCAAAACCATCTAAGGCATTTTTATCAGCTTACCATTCCGGACTATGTAAAGCTTCCGGAAGATTATCCCCTGTTTAAAATGGAGCATGATGATTTCAGGCTTCCAAAGGATATAAACGATAAAATGGTAAAGGATTATTTTGAATCCCTTGAATTCAGCCGCAGTGCCCATCAGATGTTAGCCATACTGGGAGGAAAAGCCCCCCATAACCACGGGGTATTTATCGGAGGGATCACTTCACCCATCTCGGCAGATAAGATCATCAGCATAAAATCCATTCTATATGGCATAGGACAGTTTATTATAGAAAAAATGATTCCTGATGTATACATTATTGGAACTTACTATCCGGAGTACTATCATATGGGCGGAGGCTATGGAAACTTATTGAGCTATGGGTGCTTTAACAATTACGAAGATTTAGGCACCCTCTATGTGGATCCCCTTGTTTTCTCAAATGGCCAGATCACTCCCTTTGATCCAGCCCTCATAACCCAGGGAGATGAATACGCCTGGTTTAATGAAAATGATGAACCTGACAGAAATAAACCCCAGGCATATTCCTGGGTAAAAGCGCCAAGATATGAAAATGTCCCCTATGAGGTAGGGCCCCTTGCAAGGCAGTGGCTTTCCGGTGAGTATGTGAACGGGATCTCTGCCATGGACCGGACCATTGCAAGAGTGCTGGAAGCTAAGAAAATTGTGGATATCATGCAAACGCTTATCGATCATCTCATTCCGGGAGTACCTATGCAGCAGGAATATGAGATTCCTGTACAATCATCGGGGAAGGGCCTGGTGGATACCACACGGGGAGCCCTTGGCCACTGGCTGTATATTGAAAACAGGGCAATCGCTTTTTACCAGATCATAACGCCGTCTGCATGGAATCTTTCAACCCAATCAAACGGGATGAAGGGGACAGGAGAACAGGCGCTCATAGGAACCCCTGTAAGCAAATTGGAATCGCCTGTGGAAATCGGCAGAATCATACGTTCCTTTGATCCCTGCGTGTCCTGCGCCACACATGTTTTTTCTGGCGGGAAACATATGAATACAATTCAGCTTGTGTGAAGTTCTTCTATAAGAGCTTGTTTTTGGTCATTGGGGCAGGAGAGCTGCTGTACATATTGAAGAACGGTCTGGCTATGGAGGCTGGCAGCTTTTCTTTCTAATTGTTTCCTGTCTTCTTTGGTTTTGGGTTGATGTACGATCATATTCATTTCAGGGACCTGATATATACTCTTATTATAATGTATGATGTTTCCCATGTCCTCTATGTTCAGGAATAAAAGGGATCAGGGTTTTGTCTTAATAAGGAGGAAGGTTTGGGTGGAAGCTGGAAAAGAGCGGTTTGCGATTTATTCAAGAAAGTCAAAATTTACAGGAAAGGGAGAGAGCATCGGCAACCAGATCGAGCTGTGCAGACAATATATTTCCGCACATTATGGGGATTGCTTCGCTGACAGCGCCTGTGTTTATGAGGATGAGGGATTTTCCGGAGGAAACCTTGAACGGCCTCAGTTTAAAGTCATGATGCAGGAGGCAAAGAAGAAGAAATTTACGGCAGTGGTATGCTACCGTCTGGACCGGATAAGCCGTAATATCGGCGATTTTGCAAATCTCATCGAAGAGCTTAACGAGCTCCATATTTCCTTCATCTCTATAAAGGAGCAGTTTGACACCTCTTCCCCCATGGGCCGGGCCATGATGTACATTGCTTCTGTTTTTTCCCAGTTGGAAAGAGAGACCATAGCGGAACGCATCCGGGATAACATGCTTGAGCTTTCCAAAAGCGGAAGATGGCTGGGAGGGAATACTCCAACAGGCTATACGTCGGAAAGCGTGTCCTCTGTGACCATAGACGGAAAGGTCAAAAAGGCTTTTAAGCTTAAGCTGATTCCGGAAGAGGCAAAGCTGGTCAGGCTGATTTACGAGAAATTTTTAGAAACAGGATCCTTGACCCAGACGGAGACCTATTTGCTGCTAAACGGTTATAAAACAAAACACGGCCGCTTATTCAGCCGTTTTGCAATAAAGGGAATACTGAACAACCCCGTATATACGGTGGCAGACCAGGATGCCTATGAATATTTACGAAAAAAAAAGGTGGACCTGTTTGCAGAAAAAGAAGCCTTTGACGGAAACCATGGAGTAATAGCATATAACCGTACCCTTCAAAAAGCTGGAAAAACCCATGAGATGAAAGACATGGAAGAGTGGATCGTAGCGGTGGGAAAGCATGAGGGAGTGATTCCAGGCTCTGTGTGGGTCAGGGCCCAGCTTTTACTGGATCAGAACAAATCAAAAAGTTACAGGAAGCCTCGCAGCAATGTGGCCCTTTTGTCGGGAATCCTCTATTGCGGCGGCTGCGGTGATTACATGCGTCCAAAGCTGTCCGGCCGGTACAATGACCAGGGGGAGCAGATCTATTCATATTTATGTACCATGAAGGAAAAAAGCCGTATGAAATGCTGCGGAATGAAGAATGTAAACGGAAATATGCTGGATCAGATGGTCCTGGAGGAAATCAGAAAAATATCAGAGGATCATGACGAGTTCCAAAGACAGCTATGCAGAAGCAAAAAGGCAGTGGAAGAGAGCAGACAGGAGCTGGAATGGGACATATCCCGTTTAAAAGAAGAACGAAAGAATACGGAAGAGGAAATCGCAGGGCTGGTGGCCTCCCTCGGAAAAGCGGGGGGGACCGGGGCGGAAGAATACATTATAAAGCAAATCAATGGACTGCATAAAAGGAAGGAGAAAATGGAACAGCGGATATGGGAGCTTTCACAGGCCGCCGGAAGCAATGAGCTATCCGGCCTGGAGTTTCAGCTCTTAAAGCAGACCCTGTCTTCCTTTCGGAATGTGATTGACTTTATGGATATCCGGCAGAAGCGGGTGGCAGTCCGCACCTTTGTAGATAAGGTCATATGGGATGGACAGAATGTCCATCTGTACCTGTTCGGCTCAGGGGAACCAAAACAGCCGGAGCCACAGGGTGACTCTAGCAAATGAAATCCTAATGCTTCTTCGTGCAAACAAAAAGTATTCAAAAGAAGTTTCTCTGTTTGAACCGATCGGCGTAGACAAGGATGGAGAGACCGTAAGTCTTGTAGATGTCATTGAAATGGAAAATAAGGAAACACTGGAAACCATTATTTTAAAGCAGGATATTAAGGAACTGTATGAAGCCTTTGACAGTTGCCTGAAGGACAACGAAAAAACCATTATTGGAATGAGGTACGGACTGCACGGAGGGAAGGAATATACCCAGCGTGAGATCGCGGATGTAATGGGAATATCCAGGTCCTATGTATCCCGGCTGGAGAAAAAGGCCTTAGAGCGGCTGAGAGACGAACTTAAGAAAAATACAATATAAAAATTGAATCATAAAAAATGTATAAAATGTATAAATTTTTATTGACTTTTTAGAAAAAAACTGATATAGTTCATGTAATAATAAATATTATGTGGGTTGTTACTGGAAAGCAGGCAAAACCAATTTTGATTATGGGAAATGATATTCTATTTTCGTGGTCAAAGTTGGTTTTTTATTTTATAGGATGGGACATTGTATGAAAATTGACAAAATCATTAATAACAATATTGTCAGTGCACTGGAACCAGATGGAAAAGAAGTCATTGTCATGGGCAGAGGGATCGGCTTTGGCATGAAACCGGGAAAGGAAATCCCGGAAGGCGCGGTTGAAAAGGTATTCCGCCTGGACAGCCAGAACAATGTTGACAAGTTTAAGGAATTACTGGTGAATTTACCTCTTGAGCACATCCAGGTTTCTACGGAAATCATTAATTACGCCAAGAGTGTATTAAACAGGGCCCTTAATCAAAACATATACATAACGCTGACGGATCACATTAATTTTGCCATTCACCGTTTTAAGGAGAAAATGAAATTTTCTAACCCTCTGCTTAATGAGATAAAGGCCTTTTACAAAGAGGAATACTTAATCGGTGAATACGCCATTGCTTTGATTGAGCGGAGGATAGGCATATCCCTTCCTGTGGATGAGGCTGGGTTCATTGCGTTTCATATCGTAAACGCTGAATTCAATACCGCCATGCGGGATACCATAGACATCACGAACCTGACACAGAATACCGTAGGGATCGTGAAAGAATATTTTTCAATGGAGCCTGATGAAACCTCTTTGAATTATCAGCGGTTTGTCACCCATTTAAGGTTCCTGGCACAGAGAATCGTAACAAAAGAGCTCTTAAACAGCGGGAATGGCGAATTTAACCATTTGATATCCGAGATGTACCCGGAAGAATACGGGTGCAGTTTAAAAATCAAGGATTATATAATGGAAACGTACCATCACGATGTTACAGAAGAGGAAACCGCATATCTGGCGGTCCATATTAAGAGAATGAGGTTGTAATTGAAAGGAGGATTTTTTTATGTTTGATTCATTAAAAAAAATTTTTGGGGGAGGCGGTGAAACAGAGAAAGAAAAAGTTCTGTCACCGGTTGAAGGAACGGCAGTCCCCTTAAGCGAAGTCAATGATCCCACTTTTAGCCAGGAGATCCTTGGAAAGGGAGTCGCCATTATTCCGGCAAAGGGAAGAGTTGTTGCACCGGCCGATGGAGTCCTGACGGTGATGTTTGAGACAAAGCATGCAGTCAGCATTACGACCCAGGGAGGCGCTGAGATCATCGTCCATGTTGGGCTTGATACGGTGAATTTAAACGGAGAGCACTATACTGCTTATAAAAAGCAGGGAGACAAAGTGAAAGCAGGGGAGCTTCTTTTGGAATTTGATATGGCAGCCATAAAGGAAGCCGGATATGAAGTGATCACTCCAGTCATTATATGCAATACGCCAAATTATCCGGATATGGTGTGCCACACAGGGATTCAGGTAAAAGAGTTGGAGCCAATTATTGAACTGTAGGTATATAAATGAGGGAGTATTTGTATGAATTAAATGATCCCATGGGACTTCATGCCAGGCCGGCTTCCCTGATCTTTATGGAAGCAAGGAAGTATTCCTGCAGCATAGAAGCCCATTGGGAATCAGACAAAGCGGACTGTAAAAGCCTTTTGGGGTTAATGGGGCTTGGAGTAACAGATGGCAGCGTCATCCGGTTTGTGTTTGACGGGGAGGATGAGGATGCGGCTATATCTGCACTCTGTACCGCTTTGGAAAGAATTTGATCTGAACCTGCCAATGCGGCAGGAATGGATAAAAAATGTCCGGTAGGACAAAAAGAAAGGGGTTTCTTTATTATGATGAAGTATTTGCAAAAACTAGGTAAATCATTGATGCTTCCGGTGGCGTGTTTGCCTGCGGCAGGTATCCTGATGGGGATCGGTTACTGGATTGACCCCACCGGCTGGGGAGCAAACAGTGCCGTTGCGGCCTTTTTGATTAAGGCGGGGGGCGCAATCATTGATAACATGGCAATTCTGTTTGCAATCGGTGTGGGCGTTGGTATGGCAGATGACCATGAGGGTACTTCTGCACTGGCAGCTATTGTTTCCTGGCTGATGATTCAGACGATTCTTTCTCCTGGCGTTGTTGCCATGTTAAAGGGCGTTGATGTCAGTGCAGTGAATCCGGCTTTTGGAAAAATCGGAAACCAGTTTATTGGTATCGTTTCCGGTATCATCGGTTCCAGTTGCTATAACAAATTTAAAAACACCAAGCTTCCCGATGCCCTGGCATTCTTCAGCGGCAAACGGTCTGTTGCTATTGTTACCGCTCTTGTTTCTCTGGTAGCCTGCCTTGTTTTATTCTTCATATGGCCGGTGGTATATTCCGGACTGGTTGCATTTGGTAAGGGCATTCTTGGACTTGGCGCCATAGGAGCCGGTATTTACGGTTTCTTCAACCGTCTTCTGATTCCTGTAGGTCTTCACCACGCACTGAATTCCGTATTCTGGTTTGACGTTGCAAGTGTAAACGACCTTGGTAATTTCTGGTCAGGAAATGGTGTTTTGGGCCAGACAGGTCAGTACATGACAGGTTTCTTCCCGGTAATGATGTTCGGTCTTCCGGCCGCAGCTTTGGCTATGTATCATACCGCAAAACCTGGTAAAAAGAAAAATGCATATGGTCTATTGCTTGCAGCAGCAGTATGCTCCTTCTTTACAGGAGTAACAGAACCTCTGGAATTCGCTTTCATGTTCCTTGCACCAGGCCTTTACTTAATCCATGCAATTTTAACTGGTATTTCCTTAACGATCTGCGCCTTGCTGCCCGTGCGTGCAGGCTTTAACTTTAGTGCAGGTTTTGTTGACTGGTTCTTGAGCTTTAAGGCTCCTATGGCTGTAAATCCGCTTCTTATTATCCCGCTGGGCCTTGTTTATGCGGCTATTTACTACTTTGTATTCCGCTTTGCAATCTTGGCGTTTGACTTTAAGACTCCGGGACGGGAAGATGATGATCTAGATGAAAACACAGTTACTCTTTCCAATAATAACTATACGGCTATTGCTGCCATTATTCTGGAAGGACTTGGGGGAAAGAATAATATCACCAGCATCGACAACTGCATTACAAGATTAAGACTGGAGATCAAGGATTATACTCTGGTAGATGAAAAGAAGATCAAATCCTCAGGTGTGGCCGGTATCATCAGGCCAGGCAAAACCAGCGTACAGGTTATTGTAGGACCTCAGGTACAGTTTGTGGCAGATGAGTTTAAGAAGATGTGCCAGTAATAAATAGTCATAAAAGCAGGGGCGTATTCCAGCCCCTGCCTTTTTAGGTTTCTGATCTATGCTTAAATAGAAGATTAAAGGAACGTTGATTTAATCCGGAATTACCCAGTATTAGAAAATCCGGTGGTTTTGGGGGCCAAAGGGGACCTGGGTGAATATATTAAAATAAAAAGGTAAGTTCGACGGGATATGCGTGATATATTAATTCTTGTGCTGGCACTTAGCACCGACACCTTTGTTGCCAGCATTGCCTATGGGGCAAACCGCCTGAAGATTTCCTGCGGAAAGGTGATTGCGGTCAATGGGATCTGCAGTGGCTGTCTGGGAGCTGCTCTTATTCTTGGAAGTATGATCAGTGGATTGGTGCCGGAAGGTTTTGCAAAGGGAGCAGCTTTTTCCTGCCTGTTTCTTCTGGGTGTAATAAAGCTTTTGGATTATACCATAAAAAAATATATCAACAGCCATGTGAATATTCACAAGGATCTGACATTTTCCATCTCCGGCCTGAGCATCATCATAAACATATACGGAAATCCCATGGCAGCGGACTGGGACCATTCCAAGTCCCTGTCCTGGAAGGAAACCATCATGTTTTCTCTGGCCATGTCTTTGGACAGTCTGGTAGCCGGGGCTTTATCCGGATTTTTAATGATCCCCCCTGGACTTACAGCCCTTTCCTCCTTAATTGTGGGAATTGCCGTCATGTACATCGGCCTGTTCCTGGGACATAAGCTTGCTTCATTAAAGGGCTGGGATCTGACCTGGGTCAGCGGCATACTGTTTTTGTTTCTGGCATTTGGAAAACTTTGACCGGCTGATTTAAAAATGGGGTGCATTCTTTTAAATGAGTTGCACCTCATTTTTAAATGGAGTATAATCATTATCAAAAAACAGGAGCAATTATTTATGCAGTTTACAATTCCACATTATTATAATAAATTCCGCTGTGTGGCCGGAGAGTGCCAGGATACCTGCTGTGCAGGCTGGGCCATTATGATCGATGATCTCACAAAAAAGCGGTATCAGATGCGAAAGGATGCCTTGGGCAGGAGGCTCCATCATTCCATTGACTGGAAAAACAGCTCCTTTAAGCAGCGGGGCCGGCGGTGCGCTTTTCTGAATAAGGACAACCTGTGTGATATTTACAGGGAGGCCGGTCCGGGAATGCTTTGCAAAACCTGCCGGGACTATCCAAGGCATAAGGAGGAATATGAAGGCGTCAGGGAGATCTCCCTGTCTTTGTCCTGTGAGGAAGCCGCCAGACTGATTCTTGGCTGTGAAGAGCCTGTCCGCTTTCTCACGAAAGAAGATGGGAGAGAGGAGTCCTACCCGGATTTTGATTTTTTCCTTTTTACAAAGCTCATGGATGCAAGAGACTTAGTTTTTTCCATCCTGCAAAACAGGGATCTGGATTGCCGCCTGCGCATTGCCATGGTTTTAGGCTTTTCCCATGACATGCAGAGGAGGATCTGGGAGGAAAAGCCAGATCAGTTGGATGGGTTGATGAAGCGGTATCAAGGGCCGGCTGCAGAGGCGTTTGTGGAAAAGAAAATGGCCGGCTCCAGAATTCATGGCCGGATGCGCTATGAAAGGATGAAGGAATGGTTTTCCATATTCGGAAAACTTGAAGTGCTTAATGAGGACTGGCCCCAATATATGGGCAGCCTTAAAAGGATATTGTTTGACGCCGGGGCAGAGAGCTACGAAGAAAACAGGAGTGCCTTTGACCGGTATTTAATGGAAGAAAAGGGACGGAAACGCCAATGGGAACAGTGGAGCGAACAGCTTATGGTGTATTTTATTTTCACCTATTTCTGCGGGGCTGTTTATGACGGACACCCTTATGCAAAAACAAAGCTTGCTGCAGTGAGCACGCTTCTCATTCAGGAAATGGCTCAGGCGGTTTTTAAAAGAAATGAAGGCTGTCTGGATTTTAAGGAGTTTGTTCACTTATCCCACCGTTTTTCCAGAGAGGTAGAGCATTTGGATGAGAATCTCAATACGCTGGAGAAAATATTCTGTAGGGATAAAAGCTTTGGCTTGGAAGAGATCCTTCAGATGCTTTAAGAGATTGAGAGAAGAAACAGCAGATGCCGGAACTATTCAGGAGTGCATAAGCCTGAATGGTTCCGGCATTCTTATATTGTTTTTTTGTCTCAAATTCCGCAAAAACAGTTGCTTCCTGCAGTATATTCCCTTCAAACCTCTATAGGAAATTAGAGAATACAGAGGCAAATAAAACGGTGCAAAGTCCGGAGGTAGCAATGGCAAGGCTGCTCATAGCCCCTTCAATTTCCCCCATTTCCATTGCTTTTGTGGTTCCAACAGCGTGGGCGGCGGAGCCGATGGCGATTCCTTTGGCAATTGGCTCCGTAATTTTAAATATCCTGCATACGGTTTCCGCAATGATGCTTCCCTGGATGCCGGTGATAATAATACTGGCAACCGTAATGGTCACGTATCCCTTCATTTCCTCTGAAATGCCCATTGCAATGGCCGTGGTAATGGATTTCGGCAGAAATGTAACATATTCCTGATGATTTAAACCAAAAACCAGTGCCAGAAGCAGTACGGTGCTCATTGTGGAAAGAACTCCGGTCAGGGTCCCGGCTATGATGGCCTTAGAGTGTTTCTTAAGCAGCTCCAACTGGCGGTAAAGTGGGATAGCCAGGCAAATGGTTGCCGGGGTCAGGAGATAGCTGATGTATTTGGCGCTTTTATTGTACACCTCATAATCAATATGAAATGCGGACAAAAATACCATAACAACGCAAATGGATATTAAAAGTGGATTAAAGACTGCCCACTTGAATCTTTTTTTCAAACGGAGTCCCAGCTCATAGCTTAAGAGACTCAGCACCGCGCCAAAAAATAAAAAATCACTTACTGTATTACTCATCTTTTTCTGCCTTTCTTTTGCCGTTGCTTTTGATAAAAAACTGGGTCACTTTTCCGGTAATGACCATCACGATAACAGTGGAAAGCAGGGTGATGACCAGAAAAGGGACTAAAATTGGCCGAAGAACTCCCCAGGAATCCAGTAGTCCGACGGCTGCCGGGATAAACATCAATGGCATGATGTCTATGAGAAATGTACTGGCGTCTTCCACTGCCTCCAACGGGATCCATCTTGTTTTTAACCCGATCAGCAAGATCAGCAGGCCGTAGATGCTTGCCGGCACTGGAAGGGGAACAAACAGATGAATAATTTCTCCAGCCAGGGATATGAAAAGAATAATGGTAAATTGTCTGATGTATTTCATTGCAAAGCCTCCTTGATTACCTTCCTTTTTCAACTATGGTTTATCCTAAACTTAAATATATGGCTTGTCAAATGGTTTTATTGACTTGCCCCATTTTTTGTTGGCAAATTTGGGGCAGAAGGGTATAATAGGACCATGAATGAAAAGGAGCAGAAAATTATAATGGCTGGAATAGAGTTTGACATTCTATATTTTTTACAATCGTTACATACTTCCTGGCTGGATGTGTTTATGAGGGAGATAACCGGTCTGGGAGATCACGGGATCTTCTGGATCGTCACCGGCGTCGCTTTGCTGTGCTTTAAAAAGACAAGACTAATGGGCTTTTGCGTTATGTTGTCCCTGGCGGCAGGACTTTTGATGGGAAACATAGTCCTTAAGAACTTAATTGCCAGAGAACGGCCCTGTTGGATCGATAAGAGCATCCCCCTCCTGATTAAGAATCCCAGAGATTATTCCTTTCCATCCGGGCATACCCTGGCTTCCTTTGAAGGAGCAGTCAGCATCTGGTTTTATGACCGGAAATGGGGAACTGCCGCCTTGATCCTGGCGGTCCTCATCAGTTTTTCCAGGCTGTATCTGTTTGTTCATTTCCCAACCGATGTGCTGGGAGGGATGGTTTTAGGTATTTTAATCGCTGTTTTGGTTCATTTCATGGTGGAAAAGAGAAGAAGTTCTAAAAAAAATACTTGCTTTCCAGTGAATCTGTGATATACTGATGGCGTTACAAAATACAATATTATAATCGCAGAGTAGACCCGTGTGCGTTAAGTGCCGGCTGAACAGGGAGTTGTCAGCCGGACGAAAAGATTTTCTTGCGGTACACCGGTCGCATCCCGCTGCATCAGAAGATAGGAATATTATCTCCGGTTGTAGTTTGAGGTCTGCAAAGGAGGTATTTTTTATGAAAAAATTCGTCACTTTGTTCACCGATTCTTACAGAGAGCTGAAGTCTGTAAGGACCATTACCACCTCAGCCATGTTTGGCGCAGTAGCAATTGTTTTAGGCATGTTTTCCATTAACATGGGAAATTACATCCGGATCGGTTTTTCTTCCATTCCCAACGGAATGGTATCCTACCTGTTTGGTCCGGTAGTAGGAGGCCTGTTTTCCGGAAGCCTGGATATCCTCAAATACCTGTTAAAGCCTACGGGGGCATTTTTCCCGGGACTGACTCTGGTCACTGTTTTAGCAGGCATCATGTACGGCTGTATGTATTACAGAAAGCCTGTCACTTTAAGAAGGGTCCTGGTTTCCAAGCTTCTGGTCATGTTGGTTTGTAATGTGATCCTTAATACCATGTGTCTTTCCATCCTGTACGGAAAAGGTTTTATGGTGCTTCTTCCGGCCAGGGCGCTTAAAAACCTGGTCATGTGGCCTATTGACTCCATGATTTTTTATACCATGGCAAAATCGCTGGATACTATGGGGGTCTTTAAGGCAATCCGCAGAGCAGGGACCGTTGGAACAAAATCAAATACCCTGTAGCAAGCTGCAGAGTATTTGACTCCGTGGGCAGTCGCCAAAGTCAAGCTGGCTTGACCTTGACTCGTTGCTTTCACGAGAATAATGAACTTAGGCCTGTAGCGTCATAAATGACGGTACAGGCCTTTTAACAATGAAATCCGTAGACAGAAGCCTCTTTTATCCTCACTTGCATTGCAAGTTTAAATAAGTTATATTATAATCATAAGTGTTTGCATAATCAGGCGGATAAGAATAATCAGATTAAGAAGGAATGATGGAAAATGGAAAGGCGGATTAAGGCCATTTTTTTTGATATTGACGGTACGCTGCGGGATTTTCAAACAGGAAGGATTCCAGACAGCGCAAAAGAGGCGCTTTTGGAAGCCAGGAGGGCGGGGATCCTGCTGTTTATTGCTACGGGACGCCATAAGCTGGAAATGGAAGAGGAGAATCTTTTGGAGGGAATCCCCTTTGACGGCTATGTGACATTAAACGGTCAGTATTGCTATTGCGGGGACAGGGTCATTTATGATTTTCCCATAGATCCTCTGGAAGTTGAGAGAACTTTGGCACTGTTGGATGAGAAGCCTTTTCCATGCCTGTTTATGGAAGGGGACCGCATGTACATCAATATGGTGAATTCCATGGTAGAGCAGGTCCAGTTGGAAATAGGGACCAGGGTTCCGCAGGTTTTAAATGTGGAACGCGCCAGAAGTCAGCCCATTTACCAGATCATACCTTACGTTTCACTGGACATGGAGGATAGACTGAGAAAGTGCCTTGTGGACTGCGAGTTCATACGGTGGCATGACGAGATGGCCTGTGACGTGATTCCTGCAGGCGGAAGCAAATGGAACGGGATCTTAAAGATGGCAGAGCATTACGGTTTCTCTGCCCATGAAATGGCTGCCATCGGAGACGGCAAAAATGATATTTCCATGATCACAGGTGCAGGCCTTGGGATCGCCATGGGAAATGCTTCTGATGAGGTCAAAGATGCTGCCGGATATGTTACAAATTCAATAGAAGCAGATGGCTTAAAAAAGGCCGTCTTCCATATATTAGATTATAATTCATTAGGAGGAATGATCCATGACTGAAGAAAACTGTACTCATAATTGCAATACCTGCGGTGAGAGCTGCAGCAGCCGGGAGGAGCCGGTAAGCTTTTTAGAACCCCTTAACCCTGCCAGCACAGTAAAAAAGGTAATCGGCGTTGTAAGCGGAAAGGGCGGCGTGGGAAAATCCCTGGTAACTTCCATGATGGCTGTGGGAATGAACGCCAAGGGATATAAAACGGCCATTCTGGATGCGGATATTACCGGCCCATCCATTCCTAAGGCTTTTGGCCTTACGGATTACGGTGTGGGCATGACCCCAAACGGCCTTATGATCCCGGCCACCACTGCAACGGGAATCGAAGTGATGTCGGCAAATCTGATTCTGGACCACGAGACGGATCCGGTCATCTGGAGAGGCCCTGTCATTGCAGGAGCAGTGAAGCAGTTCTGGCAGGAAGCCCTTTGGGAGAGCATTGACTACATGTTCGTGGACATGCCTCCGGGAACAGGAGATGTGCCATTAACTGTATTCCAGTCCCTTCCTGTGGATGGGATCATCATTGTGACCTCCCCTCAGGAGCTGGTTACCATGATTGTTGAAAAAGCGGTAAATATGGCAAAAAAGATGAATATACCCATTCTCGGCCTGGTGGAAAACATGAGTTACTTAATTTGCCCGGACTGCGGAAAACAGATTTCTGTATTTGGAGAAAGCCGTGTGGATGAAGCGGCAAAAAACAACGGCCTTACGGTGCTGGCGAAGATCCCCATTGATCCAAAGATCGCAGCGGCAGTGGATGAAGGGACCATTGAGTATTTAGAGGCACAGTGGCTCAATGAGGCTTTATTGACAGCCGAAAAAGCTTAAGTTAGATACATTTCGAGGGATAAAAATGAATATTAGCATGAACCCAAACAGTGAATTGAACCAGTCCATAGTAAATGTTCCCAATCTGGTTCAGGTTCCGGATCCGCTTATGAAGCAGGCATACCAGTTTCAGGAAGCTATGATGATGTACACCTGTGCCATCAGGGAGATCAAGACAAAACTGGAGGTCCTAAACGACGAGCTGTCGGTGAGAAACTCCAGAAACCCAATAGAAATGGTCAAATCCAGAGTCAAAAAGCCCATAAGCATTGTAGAAAAGCTGCAGCGAAGAGAGCTGCCGGTTTCCCTGGAATCCATGATGGACAACTTAGATGATGTTGCAGGAATCCGTGTCATCTGTTCCTTTCTTGATGATATTTATGCGGTGGCAGAGATGCTGGCCCGTCAGGATGATGTGCATATCATTGCCATTAAAGATTATATCCGGCATCCGAAAAAAAACGGGTACCGCAGCTATCATATGATCGTAGAGATTCCCGTGTTCTTTTCCGACCAGAAAAAGTGGATGAGAGCCGAGGTCCAGATCCGTACCATTGCCATGGATTTCTGGGCCAGTCTGGATCACCAATTAAAATATAAGAAAGAAGTGGAAGAATATTCCCAGGAAATCAGTGAAGAACTGCGGGAATGTGCGGATGTGATCGCTCAGACCGACGAACGGATGCTCAATATCAGAAAGAGAATTGAGGATCACGGGATTTCCGTTTCAAAATAAATAAAGAAGGGAGCAGTTGGAAAATTCACAACTGCTCCCTTCTTTTTAAGTTCTGGTTACGTGCTGGCGGGAGGGAAGAGGCAGGCTGACAATAAAAACCGTTCCTGTCTCAGGGCCGCTGGTTAAGCTGATTTTCCCCTTATGCTGGTCAACAATGGTTTTTGCAATGGAAAGGCCAAGTCCATATCCTCCTTCTTTTCGCACTCTTGATTTGTCCGTCCGGTAAAACCGTTCGAAAACATGATCCTGTTCTTTCTCAGGAATAGGATCCCCTGTATTTTGTACAGTCAAAACAGCATAATGGGAAGATTTCTTTAAGCTGACGGATACGGAACCGTCTTTTCCGGCGTATTTGCAGGCATTGTCCAGGAGAATGGTGGTCATCTGCTTTAGCTGGGCCTCCCAGCCTTCCAGGATAATACCGGTTTCAATCTCATTTTCCAGATCCACCTTGCTTTCAAAGGCCACAGATTCAAAAAGCAGGACCCCGTTTAACACCATGTCGCTGAAATCCAGAGATGCCTTTACCGCTTGGGGGGCCTGAACGGCCTCGGTATCGGAACGGGCCAAAAAGAGCAGTTCTTCTACAAGAAGTCTCATCCGCTCTGCCTCCTCTTTTGTGTTGTCCAGCCATTTTTGCTGTTCCCTGACAGTGGATTCTTTATGAAGGGACAGAATCTGTAAGTTGGCAAGGATCACGGTGAGCGGTGTCTTTAATTCATGGGAGGCATCGGCAATGAACTGGTTTTGCACCCGCCATGCGTTTTCCACAGGCCTTAGGGCCATTCTGGAAAGATACATGCTTAGGATCAAAAACAGAAAGGCTGCTACAAGAAAGACCAGCAGACAGCTAATGAGCAGGGTCTTTAAATTGTTCCGTTCATAGCTTTGGTCTGCAAAACCTATTTTTATTCCTTCTGCGTTAGAAATTTTAAGGTAACGAAGAGAATAATCCTTAAGTTCTCCCTGGGGAGAGCCCTTGGCCTCTGCTAACTTCACCAAAGTGGAGGCCAGTTCCTTTGTGATGGTAATGTTATTTTCCCTTATGTTGTCTATGGCGTTGAGGTTGTTTAAGGTCACCACAAAAACAGGGATGAGAGGGGGCTGATCTTTTGGGGGCCTGCGGCCAAATTCCACTTTATCCGGCTGCCTATCCAGCCGTTCATGGTCGATGGCCTGTACCAGGGACATGAAAGTCTGCCGTTCAATGCGTTTTAAATTAGCATAGTAAAAGATGCCAAGAACGGTAGAAAGGATGCTTATGACAAAAGCCATATTGATCAAAACAAACCTTCTTCTTAAATTTTTTATCATGACCTTTCCTCCAACCGGTATCCCACCTTTCGGACGGTACTGATCTCTACCCTTGATCCCACAAATTTCAGCTTTTTACGTAAAAAGGAAATATAGGCCTCCACATTATTATCCTCTGCATCAGAATCACTGCCCCATACCCTTGAAATAAGGGTTTCCTTTGAAACGATTCTGCCGGAATTGCTCATAAGGATTTTAAGAATTTCAAATTCCTTATACCCAAGATGAATGGATTTCAAGCCGCTGCATAAATCATTGGCGGATAAATTTAAGGTCAGGTCACCAAATTTCATTTCTTCCACGATCACTTCCCCCTGACGGCGGGAGAGGGCACGGATGCGGGCCAGCAGCTCCTCCGGAATAAAGGGCTTTGTCATATAGTCGTCAGCCCCTCGGTCAAGTCCGGCCACCTTATCCTGTATGTCATCCCGTGCAGTCAGCAAAAGAACAGGAGTTTGTATGTGGGATTCTCTCAGCTTCTTTACCACTTGGAAACCGTTTTCTCCCGGAAGCATTACATCTAAAACAATGACATCATACTCCCCGGAAAGGCCGCAGGCCAGACCGTCCGTTCCATTATATACAATATCAGCCTGATAATGCTGTTCCTTCATAATCTGTCCCAATGCATCGGCCAGCCTTACTTCATCTTCAACAATCAATACTTTCATAGTCAGACTCTCCTTATCCATTATTTGTTTCCTTATGAACCTGTTGACATCTATTATAAGTTGAGACTGCTTTTTAAGCAATCTTCCATTTTGCGTGTTTTTCTTAGTTGTGTCAATCATAATGGATCAAGCTTAAAATAGGCTGAAATATCCTGGAAGGAGACTGCTTTGGTTACGGGCTCATCATAAAGTGAAATGACAAGTTTCAGGTTAATTTCAGCTTACTGTCACAAAACAGACATATGAGCCTGCTAAAATAAGCTACAGATTTGAATGATGAGAGGAGAAACTGGATGAACGGACGGAAAATTGCGGCCTCCCTGGCTTTTGTAATGGCTGCGACGGCAGTCAGCCCTATGATAACGGAGGCATCAAGTAATTTTGATTTAAGGAAAAAGGTAATCGGAGTTTCGGGAATCATGAACACCGGGAATCTGAATATGCCGGTGACGCGGGGAGAATTTGCCAGCATGCTGGTAAATGCTTCCTCCTATCGAAGTACGGCCGGAAAAAACAGCAACACTTCCGTATTTGCAGATGTGCCGAGAGACCATGAATACGCAGCCCAGATCCGGGTCACAGCAGAGCAGGGGTGGCTGAACGGATATCTGGGAGGAAGCTTTAAACCGGAGGAATCCATAACGCTTCAGGAGGCGGTAAAAGGGGTTCTGGGGCTTTTAGGATATGTGAATTCCGATTTTACCGGTGACCAGACCGGTTCCAGGCTTTCCAAATATCATTTCCTGGAATTAGATGAGAATCTCAATAAGGAGGCTTTGGAGATCTTAAATAAAGAGGACTGCATCAACCTTTTTTATAACCTGTTAAAAACCGATACCAAGGCTGGAACCATGTTTGGAAAGAGCCTGGACTGTGAATTGACCGCCGACGGTGAGATCAATCCATTTACCATGGTAGACAACAGTCTTAAGGGGCCGAAGGTCGTAAGAAGCAAGAGCCGGCTCAATTCCTATCTGCCATTTAAGCTCGGTGACGCCAATGTTTATCTGGACGGAGAAGCTGTTTCCAATTCCAGTGATGCAATCAATGTTGCCTTAGAAAGCTCGGACGGAGTTCTGGTATATTATCATACCCTTTCCAAAACCCTGTGGCTTTATACTGTTGGTAATGAAAATGAAAACGGCCGTTCCGCCGTATTTGGAGAAATCACCAACGTGGTCTACGATTCTACGGATTTAATGACTCCCGGAGCGATCATACTGGATGACGGCAACACCTATGAGCTTTCCAGCACTGAAATGAAGTTTGCATTTTCTTCCTACGGGGACTTACGGGTAGGCGATACCGTGAATCTGGTCTATACCCTGTCAGTGGACAATGAAGGAAATGAAACCAGGACTGTCATTGATTATATAGAAGATTAACAGGAGAAGCCGGAATGAAAAAAGTCATTCAGAAATTATTTTCAAAAGATAAAAGAAAGGGCCGGATAAGTGGAAAAAAGGTTTTGATTCTATTGATCGTGATCCTTGCAGTGCTGGCAGGAGCGGTGGGGGCAGCAGGCTTTAAAAAGTCAAAGGAAGCATCTGCCGCAGCAAAAAGCGTAAAAACCGCAAAGGTAACAAGGCAGGATATTGTTTCTGAACTGTCTTCCTCCGGCACCATCTCCCCTTTGAATACCTATGATATTACCTCTCTGGTTGAAGGTGAAGTCATTACAGCGGATTTTGAAGAGGGGGATGAGGTGGAAAAGGGGCAGATCCTCTATGGGATTGACACCTCATCCATGGAATCGGAGATAACATCCGTAAACAACTCCCTGACCAGGGCTCAGGAAAATTATGAAGCTGCTCAGGAAGATTATAATGCTGCTTTAAGTGATTACAGTGGAAATTCCTACAAGTCCACAGAGAGCGGGTACATAAAATCCCTTTCCATTAAAGAAGGGGATAAAGTGGGAAACAATACGGAAATCGCTTCCATCTATGATGATAAAACCATGAAGATCAAGGTTCCCTTCCTTTCCGGCGAGGCAGCCCAGATAGGGGCAGGACAGGGTGCTGTTTTGACCCTTACGGATACAGGAGAACAGATTCAGGGCGTTGTCACTTCTGTCAGCAATATGGATGTGACTTTGACAGGAGGACGTATTGTCCGTTATGCCACCATTGAAGTGACAAATCCAGGCGGCCTTACCACAGAAACCCCGGCCACAGCATCGGTGGGAGATTTCGTATGTACTGTGGAATCAACCTTTGAGGCCAAGCTTGAGACGACTATGAAAGCAGATTTATCATCCAGTGTGGAGGTGGGAACGCTGCTGGTCCATGAAGGGGATTATGTAACAAAAGGCACTCCCATCTTTACCATGGAGAGCAGGTCTGCCGATAAGCTGCTGCGCACTTATAAAGAAACCATGGAAAAATCCCAGGAGACCCTGGAATCGGCCAAGAGCAAACTGGAGAGCACCAGAGATACCTATGACAACTACACCATTACCGCTCCCATATCCGGAAAGGTCATTACTAAAACCGTAAAGGCAGGAGATAAGATCGCCAAAAGCTCCAGCGGAAGCACAACCTTAACGGTCATATACGATATGTCCGGCTATACGTTTAAAATGTCAGTGGATGAATTAGATGTCAAGTCCGTGAAAGTAGGCCAGGAGGTGACAGTCACGGCGGATGCGGTAACAGGTAAAACCTTTTCCGGCACAGTTACCAATGTAAGCCTGGAAAGTTCCACTTCAAACGGCGTTACCAATTATCCGGTCACTGTCACCTTAAATGACGGTACGGATGAGCTTCTTCCCGGCATGAACGTAGATGGAGTGATCATTCTGGATAAAGCGGCCGATGTTCTTGCCGTACCGGCCGATGCGCTGATGCGGGGGAATCAGGTCTATGTAAAGGATGAAACAGTAAAGGAGGCCCAGGGGAACGTTCCGGCAGGCTTTCGGGCCGTGGAAGTCACCACAGGCCTGATCAATGATGATTATGTGGAGATTACCGGCGGACTGGAAGAGAACCAGGAAGTTTACGTTACACAAACCACTGTGACCACCACAAACAGTGTGATGATACCAGGCGGAATGGGCGGCATAGGTGGGGATCCGGGCGGTTCCGGCTCAGGAACCAGATATCGCAGCGGCAGCGGTGGCAGCGGGGGTAATTCCGGCAGCGGAGGGCGCAGCGGCAACAGCGGCCCCCCTCAGTCTTAATGGCAGCAAGGAGGTTGTACCCGTGGAAAAACCTTTGATTGAATTAAAGGAAATTTATAAAGTATACCAGATGGGTGAGGAGGAGGTCCGCGCAAATAACGGAGTATCCTTAAGGATTTGCCAGGGAGAGTTTGTGGCTATCGTAGGAAAGTCGGGAAGCGGAAAATCCACCCTCATGAACATCATAGGCGCCCTGGATGTCCCCACCTCAGGGGAATATCTTCTGGGCGGCGAGGATGTGGGCAGGATGTCGGATAACCAGCTTGCCAGCATACGGAACAAGATGATCGGCTTTATTTTCCAGCAATATAATCTGCTTCCCAGACTGAACCTTCTTGAAAATGTGGAGCTGCCCCTGCTGTATGCAGGGACAGGGGCCAATGAACGGAACAAACGGGCCATGGCATCTCTGGAGCGGGTAGGCCTGGCAGAAAAATGGAAAAATTTTCCCAACCAGCTTTCCGGAGGTCAGCAGCAGAGGGCATCCATTGCAAGGGCGCTGGCGGGAGATCCCTCTCTGATTCTGGCCGATGAGCCTACGGGAGCCCTGGATTCAAAAACCAGCCGTGAAGTCCTTAATTTTTTAAAAAAGCTGAACAATGAAGGAAATACCATTGTTATGATCACCCATGACAGCGCCATTGCACGGGAGGCCAGGCGGGTGATCCAGGTACACGACGGTAAGATTAATTTCGATGGAGACGTAAATGAATATTCTGCAATCCTTTAAAATGGCCTTAAAGAGCATCTGGGGAAATAAGATGCGCTCCTTTCTCACCATGCTTGGAATCATCATCGGTGTGGCATCGGTCATCATTCTGGTGAGCCTTGTAAACGGACAGATGTCCTATATGACAGAAAGTTTTGCCAGCATGGGTACCAACCAGATCAATGTCAACTTGACCAATCTTTCATCCAGGACCGTAACCGTGGACCAGATGTATGAATTTTATGAGGACAACAGAAGTCTCTTTGCTCAGATGACGCCAAAAGTTTCCTTGTCCTCCACTTTAAAAAACGGAACCCAGTCCCTGACCGATACCACGGTATCCGGTGTCAGCGAGGAATATTTACAAATGAAGGATCAGACCTTGGATTCAGGGCGGTTTCTCCAGTATTCCGATATCATATCCAGGCAAAAGGTCTGCGTGGCAGGCTATTATGTTGCCTGGGAATTATACGGGGGAGCGGAAAAGGCCATTGGCCAGACTATAAAAATAAACGGCTATGCTTATCAGATCGTTGGCGTGATTTCCAGGCAGGATGAGGATGAGCTTAAGGCCGGAGGTTCCGATGATGTGTTATACCTGCCCTATAGCTGCGCTGCCAAGATGAACAATACCGCCGACATAAACAGTTATGTTTTTGCAACTGCCGGCATGGATCATACGGCCGAGGCCAAGGAAGCCATTAACGCTTTTCTGTTTGGTATTTTCAAAGATGAGGATCTGTACCGGATCACTGCCATGAGTGAGCTTTTAGACTCCTTAAATTCCATGATCTCCATGATGTCCATGATGCTTGGGGGAATCGCAGGGATCTCTCTTCTGGTTGCAGGAGTAGGAGTTATGAACATCATGCTGGTGTCGGTAACAGAACGGACCAGGGAGATCGGAATCAGAAAGGCGTTGGGAGCAAAAAAGCGCAACATCATGCAGCAGTTTGTAATAGAAGCAGCAGTTACCAGTTCTTTAGGCGGTGTTGCCGGCATCCTGGTGGGCTCTGTGGCAACCACAATCATTGGGACCGCCATGGGGATGAATGCTACCCCCACCTCTGGTGCCGTTATGGTTTCCTTCAGCGTGTCCGTAGGAATTGGCCTTTTGTTCGGGTATATGCCTGCCAGAAGGGCTGCTGATTTAAACCCCATTGACGCCCTGCGCAGCGAGTAGGAATCTAACATTTTCTTGCAAATATGTCATATTGGTGATACTATTTGCATAGTTACCAAAGGAGTAGCTCATTTTTGGGCTGCTCCTTTTGCATATTTTGTATAGAGAGGTAATTTTAAGAATCATGAGAAAGGACAGAAATTATGAAGGTTGTTGATATGCACTGCGATACCATTTCAGAGCTTTTTTACCGCAAAGAGGAGGGAAAGGAGTATTCCATCTTAAAAAATGACTGCCATATTGACTTGGAGCGCATGAAAAAAGGGGATTACTGCCTGCAGAACTTTGCCATGTTCACAAATCTCGCCAGGCAGGAGCATCCTTTTGAATATTGTATGAAGCTTGTTGACCTGTTTTTTATTGAGCTGGAAAAATATGAGGATATTATTGGCGTTGTAAAAAGCTATAGGGATATTGAAGAGAACCGGAAAAATGGAAAGATGTCTGCCCTGCTCACCATAGAGGAAGGCGGTGTCTGCCAGGGAGAGCTGGCGTTTTTAAGGAATTTTTACCGGCTGGGAGTCCGCATGGCCACCCTTACCTGGAATTATAAAAACGAACTGGGGCATCCCAACCGGATCTGGGAGGAAAACGGGGAGGCTTTTTTCCTGCCGGAGAAGGAGCACGGGCTTACGGAAACGGGAATTGCTTTTGTTCAGGAAATGGAAAAACTGGGGATGATCATCGATGTGTCCCATTTGTCGGATGCAGGAATAGAAGACGTGTTCCGGTATACGGAAAAACCGTTTGTGGCCAGCCACTCCAATGCCAGGACAATTGCTTCCAATCCCCGGAACTTAACAGATGATATGATTAAAAGGCTTTCGGAACGCGGCGGTGTGGCCGGTATCAATTACTGTGCCGATTTCCTTCATGACTGGAAAAAAGGAGAAGGAATTTTAAGCCGGCTGGAGGATATGGTTTCCCATATGAAGCACATGAAGCAGGTGGGAGGCATCCGGTGTATTGGGCTTGGGTCGGATTTTGACGGCATTGGGGGGAATATGGAGGTAAAATCTCCAGAAGATCTGCCTCTTTTGGAAGCTTATATGAAAAAGGAAGGATTTACAGAAAGTGAAATAGAAGCGGTCTTCTGTGGAAATGTTCTTCGGGTCTATAAGGAAATTTTACATTAAGACAAAAATTTACATAAATTTTACATTTATGTGCATGTTATTTTACATAGATTTGATATAGTACTTACATAGCATGTCTTATCATGAAAAATCAGGAGGATACTATGTCAATCACAGAGATACAAATGCTGTTTAAATTCATCGGGGGGCTGGGGATGTTCCTTTATGGAATGAATGCCATGGCCGATGGGCTTCAAAAGTCAGCAGGTCATAAAATGCAGCAGCTTTTAGGCGTTCTGACCAGCAACCGGCTCATGGGAGTCCTTTTAGGAACCGGAATTACTGCCATCATCCAGAGCAGCTCGGCCACCACGGTTATGGTAGTGGGCTTTGTAAACGCCGGAATCATTAATCTGGCTCAGGCTGTAGGCATCATTATGGGAGCAAATATCGGAACAACCGTTACCAGTTGGATCGTATCCATGAGCGAATGGGGAGAAATGCTTAAGCCTGAGTTTTTCGCTCCGGCACTGGTAGGTGTAGGTGCTGTTTTAAGTCTTTTTACCGGAAGCGGAAAGAAAAAACAGATCGGAGAGATTTTAGTCGGCTTTGGTGTGTTGTTTATAGGGCTTACATTTATGTCGGATTCCATCACTCCTTACCGGAATGCTCCGATTTTCAGCCAGGCATTTTCCGTTTTAGGAAGAAATCCACTTCTCGGAATTTTAGCAGGTCTTGTGGTTACCGGCATCATTCAAAGCTCCTCGGCTTCCGTGGGAATTTTGCAGACTCTGGCGCTTAATGGAATTGTAAACTGGCAGTCAGCGATTTTCATCACCTTAGGCCAAAATATCGGTACCTGTGTAACCGCCCTGCTTTCCAGCGTTGGGGCAAACAAAACTGCAAAGCGTGCCGCTGTCATTCATCTTCTATTTAATGTAATAGGAGCTGTGATTTTCGGATGCATCATGTTTGTTGTGTTTAAGCTGAATCCGGTTTTTGCGGCTTCACGAATCAGCAGTGTGGGAATATCCATTTTCCATACCATATTTAATGTGAGCAATACCATAATTTTATTCCCCTTTGCAGGGCTTTTGGTAAAGGCCTCCGGGATCCTTGTCCGGGAGGATAAGAAGGAAGCACCTATGGATTCTGAGGCCCAGATGAAGCGTCATTTGGATGACAGAATTCTGGAAACTCCTTCCTTTGCAATTGAAAACGTAAACCATGAGGTGGTGAGCATGGGATATGCTACCATGGAAAACTTAGACCTTGCAGCGGCAGCTCTTCTTGGCAGCGACAAAGCAGAGGCAGAGCTGGTGGAAAAAATGGAACAGAAGATCAACGATTATGAGAAAATACTCATTGATTATCTGGTAAAAATCAACAACCAGTCTTTAAATGAAGAGCAGCATCTTCTTGTTAAAAATTTATTTTACACTGTCAGCGATTTTGAAAGGGTCAGTGATCACTGTGAGAACTTATCCGAGCTGGCGGTAGAAAAAGCCAACCGGAACATTGTTTTCTCAATGGATGCAGAAAATGAGATTAAAGAAATGATTAAAGAAGTACGGTCCTCTCTGGAGCATGCCATTAAGGCCAGGGAAACTTCCGATATGTCTGAGGTCCGCGCTGTGGTCCAAAGCGAAGAACGTGTGGACAGCCTGGAAGAGGAATTAAGGGAGCGCCATATCGAGCGCTTATCGGCTCAGACCTGTAAACCGGAAAACGGAGTCATCTTTTTGGATGCCCTGAGCAATCTGGAACGTATTTCAGACCATGCTCATAATATCGCCGGTTATGTGAGGGATGAAATGTAACAGAAGACGGCATGACTTTTTCTTTGTGACGGAACGTCCTGGAGGCATACCTTTACGCCCGATGCCCGATGCCCGATGCCCGATGCCCGATAAAGCGGGGCAGGCTCTAAAGCGGGGCAGGCTCTAAAGCGGGGCAGGCTCTAAAGCGGGCAGGCACTGCCCGGAAAGCGTGGGCAGGGAAAAAGAAAGGAGACTGTATGGAACTTATCTATGTGATTGAAGACGATGACAACATCAGGGATTTAATAAAAATCGCCCTGGAAGGTTTTGGATATGAAGTATCTGCTTTTGAGATGGCGGAGGAAGCCTTAAAGCACATTGAATCAGATAAGCCGGCCCTGGCTGTGTTTGATCTGATGCTTCCCGGTATGGACGGGCTGACAGCCATCCGCAGAATTCGGAAAAAAGAGTCTTTAAAAGATATTCCTGTTCTTATCCTGACTGCGAAAGACAGGGAGTTTGATAAGGTGGCAGGACTGGATGGCGGAGCTGACGACTATATGACAAAGCCCTTTGGAGTCATGGAACTGGCTGCCAGAATCCGAAGCCTTCTGCGCCGCAGCACCAGGGACCAGGTTTCATCAAATGAGTTGAACCAGTACTGCTTAAGCTTAAATAAAAAAACAAGAGAGGTTCACTGTGACGGCGTCAAGGTTGAGCTGACCTTAAAAGAGTTTGAACTTTTACAGTATTTAATGGAGAATCATAATAAGGTCGTCACCAGAGATGAGCTTTTAAACCACATCTGGGGATATGATTACGATGGAGAGACCAGGACCCTTGATATGCATATCCGTACTCTTCGGCAAAAGCTGGGAGAAAACGGCGGTTCCTGTATCAAAACGATCCGGGGTGTAGGCTATCGTTTTATTAAGACGGAAGAGTAGGGGATTTTAAGATCTGGCTGCATATGCCGCAGAATGGAGGAGTTTATGAGAAGTGTGATCTTTAAGAAATTTATCCAGATCATTCTGGTTGTTCTGATACTCAGCAGTACTGTTTTTTATATTGCCTCCAGCAGCGCATTGCTCAAAAATTCCAGAAAAGATATGACCTACACTTTAAAAGCAATGGATGAGATCCTGGATTATTCCGACAATCTTGACGGTGAGATAGAGGACCTTAAACAGACACTCAGCGAAAACCAAAGCCGTTTTACAATTATACGCATGGATGGAAGCATTGCGGCCGATACTGGAAATGTACCGGCCGCTTCCCTGGATAACCATTTAGACAGGGAAGAAGTGAAAGAAGCTCTTGCAGAGGGAAGCGGTACGGCCAGGCGCTATTCCGATACTCTTAAAGAAAACATGCTTTATGTGGCAATCCGCTCTTCACGGGCGGATTATATTCTTCGTATGGCCATTCCCTATTCCGGAATGAAAGAATACTTAATGCTCTTGTTGCCTGCCATTTGGCTCAGCTTTCTCATGGCCATCATGTATTCCGCATTTTCAGCAGACAGCTTTTCAAAATCCATTACAAAGCCGTTAAAAGAGATTTCTCAGGAGATGCTGAAAGTAAACGGGGATTATACGGATCTGTCCTTTGAAACCTACCAGTATCCGGAAATTAATATTATAGCGGAAACCACTAGGTCAATGTCTAAAAATATAAAGGAATATTTAAACCAGATTGAGCTTGAAAAGCAGATTCGCCAGGAGTTTTTCAGCAATGCTTCCCATGAGTTAAAAACCCCAATTACATCGGTTCAGGGGTATGCGGAGCTTATGGAAAGCGGAATCATCCAGGATGAAGAACAAAAGTTGGATTTCATAAGACGCATCAAAAAGGAAGCGGTCAATATGAATCATCTCATCAATGACATCCTTATGATCTCCCGGCTTGAGGCAAAAGAAGCAGAGGTTTTAAAAAGCGATGTACGCCTGTCCATTCTTGTAGATGATATTGTTGAATCCTTAAAGCCCCTGGCGGCGTCCCATGAAGTCATCATCCACATGGACTGCAAGCCCCTTTGTATCCATGCCAATGGGCAGCAGATGAAAGAACTTTTTGGGAACCTCATAAGCAATGCGGTAAAGTATAACAGGCCTGGCGGTCAGGTATGGGTCACGGTGACAGAAGTGGACCGCAATGTGATAATCCGTGTTAAAGATAACGGAATGGGCATTCCCAAAGAATCCTTAGGCCGCATTTTCGAACGCTTTTACCGGGTGGACAAAGGGCGGAGCAAGAAGCAGGGCGGGACCGGACTGGGGCTTTCTATTGTAAAGCATATTGTAAATTTCTATCATGGTACCATTACCGTCCGCTCAGAGCTTGATGTGGGGACGGAATTTGTCGTAAAGATTCCAATTCAGGAAAAAATATGTTAATATTGATTCAGTAAATGATAGGAGGTGTGCAGATATGGGAAATTTTATTTTAACCTGCTGTTCAACGGTGGATATGAAGAAAGAATTTTTTGAGCAGCGCCAGATTCCCTATGTGTGTTTTCATTATACAATGGATGGCGTTACCTATCCGGATGACTTAGGACAGAGCATCCCCTTTCCGGAATTTTATGACCGGATTGCCAAAGGTGCGGCACCTGTGACTTCCCAGGTTAATGTGGAAGAATATTGTAATTTTTTTGAACCGTTTTTAAAAGAGGGCAAGGATATTCTCCACCTCACCCTTTCCTCCGGCATTTCAGGAACTTATAATTCTGCATGCGTGGCCAGGGAAGAGATGAGTTCCAGATACCCGGAAAGAAGGATCATCATTGTGGATTCCCTCGGCGCATCTGCCGGCTACGGACTTCTGACCGATGCAGTGGCAGACCTAAGGGATCAGGGTGTTTCCCTGGAAGAGGCGAGAGAGTGGACAGAGAATAACAAGCTATTTGTGCACCACTGGTTTTTTTCTACGGATTTAACCAGCTTTAAGCGGGGAGGCAGGATTTCGGCCACATCTGCAATGCTTGGTACCGTGCTTAACATCTGCCCTCTTATGAGCATTAATGACAAGGGGCATTTGATTCCCAGGCAGAAGATCCGTACCAAGAAGAAGGCCGTCCAGGAGATCGTAAAAACAATGGAAGCCCATGCAAAGGACGGAAGGAATTACAACGGAAAATGCTATCTTTCCTATTCCGCCTGTGAAAATGATGCCAGGGAGGTGGCTGCCCTGGTAGAGGAACGCTTCCCCAAGCTTTCGGGAAACGCGCAGTTAAACAGCATTGGTACTGTCATCGGTTCTCATACCGGACCTGGTACCGTTGCACTGTTTTTCTGGGGAGACAAAAGAACGGATTAGACCGGAACAGGATGGCTTAAGCCGGGTACGGCAGGAGTCAATTAATTGTTTTATCCCGGAGAGGGATTTTCCTAACAGCTAGGATGCTCTCCGGGATTTTCTTTTACATAAATGTCAAAATGTGATAAGATAGAGGCTGAATGCAGAAAAAAGGAGAGCTCTTATGAAAGGAAAAAATTCGGCACATGTGGCAGCGTTGTACGGGATGCTGATTGCACTGGCATTTGTTCTCAGCTTTGTAGAATCCCTGATCCCCATTTCCCTTGGGATACCGGGAGTAAAGCTGGGGCTTGCCAATCTGGTCACAGTTGTGGGGCTCTATACGGTAGGAGCAGGCGGAACGGTCATTATCTCACTTTTGCGGATCGTTCTCACCGGATTCACCTTTGGGAACTTATTTGCCATGCTCTACAGCCTGGGAGGCTGGAGCTTAAGCCTTCTTTTAATGGTTCTTTGCAGGAAAAAGAACTGGATCGGAACAACAGGCACCAGTATACTGGGGGGTGTGGGACATAACATCGGACAGGTTTGTGTGGCAGCCCTTGTGGTCAAGCAGGCCGGAGTATTCTTTTATCTTCCCATGCTTTTAATCGCCGGTACGGCTGCCGGACTGGTCATAGGGATCCTGGGCGGCATGATCATAAGCCGGATCAATGGATTTATAAAAAAAATGCAATAAAATCAAAATATATCGTATTGTTTTGCGGCTACAGGAAAGGTATAATGGGATAGGCTATTAGGAGAAAAAGAAACCAGGAGGGATACCACAATGATTTATGAGGCAATTAAGAAACTGGTACAGTACGGACTTGACACAGGCTTGATCGGGGAAACGGACCGGTTTTACGCTCTCAACCAGATCCTTGATGCAATGATGATGGACGAGTATGAGGAACCGGCAGGAGAAGGGGGAGAAATTGAACTGGAAGCTGTTTTGCAGGAATTGCTTGATTATGCCTGCCAGACCGGGATCATAGAGGAAGGCAGTGTTACATACCGGGATCTGTTTGATACAAAGCTGATGAATTGCCTGATGCCCAGGCCCAGCGAAATAGAAAAGACGTTCTGGGAACTGTACCGGAGCCAGTCGCCTCAGGCTGCAACCGGATATTATTATAAACTGAGCCAGGATTCCGATTATATCAGGCGATACCGGATCAAAAAGGATATGCGCTGGGTGACTGCTACCAAATACGGAGATCTGGACATTACGGTAAACTTATCAAAGCCTGAGAAGGATCCAAAGGCCATAGCAGCGGCAAAGCTGGTAAAACAAAGCGGCTATCCCAAATGCCAGCTTTGTATGGAAAATGAAGGTTATGCAGGAAGGACCAACCATCCGGCCAGAAACAATCACAGGGTCATCCGTCTTAAGATCAACAACAGCCAATGGGGCTTTCAGTATTCCCCCTATGTTTATTATAATGAACATTGTATCGTTTTCAACGGACAGCATATCCCCATGAAGATAGAGAGAGATACCTTTGTAAAATTGTTTGATTTTGTCAGGCTGTTTCCCCACTATTTTCTTGGTTCCAATGCGGATCTGCCCATTGTAGGCGGCTCCATTCTTTCCCACGACCATTTCCAGGGAGGAAATTATGATTTTGCTATGGCAAAGGCTCCCATGGAAGCTTGTTTCCGGATAGAAGACTTTGACGGCGTGGAAGCCGGGATCGTGAAATGGCCCATGTCTGTGCTGCGTACCAGAAGCAAGAATCCTGAGGACTTAATCGCTTTGGGAACAAAGGTTCTTGATGCCTGGAGGGCTTATACGGATGAGGAGTTCTTTGTTTTTGCGGAAACTGACGGAGAGCCTCATAACACCATTACCCCAATTGCCAGAATGCGGGATGGGGTGTACGAGCTGGATCTGGTTTTGAGAAACAATATTACCACGGAGGAATTCCCTCTTGGTGTATATCATCCCCATCAGGAGCTTCACCACATCAAGAAAGAGAATATCGGCTTAATTGAAGTCATGGGATTGGCGGTCTTACCTTCCAGGCTGAAGGAGGAGCTGAATCTTCTGGTCCAATGCATTGTGGAAGGAAAAAATATCAGAGATGATGAAGTCATTGAAAAGCACGGAGACTGGGCAGAAGCCTTTCTTAAGAAATACGATGAAGTGACAAAAGAGAATGTGGAGGAAATTTTAAAGAAGGAAGTAGGCCTGGTATTTGAACAGGTGCTGGAGGATTCAGGCGTTTACAAATGCGATGAACAAGGGCGGAACGGATTCGGACGGTTCCTTGCCGGCGTGGGATTTACCCCTTGTTCACAGTAAAAAGACTGTGAGAATATCAGATGGATTGGTGTTTGTAATTACCGCCCCTTTGAGGTATATTCGAGTGGGAGTGAAAGGAAGTTTTATGCTCACTCAATAAACATACAAAACCGGCTTAAAGGAGCCGGAGGGGGACAGATAAACAGTCATGAAGCAGATAGAAAACAAAACACTGAGAACGCTTGGGGAGTATGGACTGATCACGTTCAGTATCTGGATTATGGTGATAGGGATCTATTTTTTCAAATTCCCTAATAATTTTGCATTCGGAGGCGTTACAGGATTTGCAACAGTTATCAGCGCATTGACCCATTGGTCGGCCAGTGAGTTTACAAACATTGTGAACACGGCTCTTTTGGTGACCGGCTTTTTATTTCTGGGACGGAGTTTTGGGATTAAGACGGTTTATGCCAGCATCCTCATGTCCATATCCCTTTATATTTTAGAACGGCTGTATCCCATGACAAGACCGCTGACAGGGGAACCGCTTTTGGAATTGATTTTTGCGATTCTTTTGCCAAGCGTTAGCTCTGCCATCCTTTTCAGCGCAGGAGCTTCCAGCGGAGGAACGGATATTATTGCCATGATACTGAAACGGTACACCTGCCTTAACATAGGGACTGTGCTTTTGCTGGTAGATGTAACGGGTGTCATCATGGCCTATTTTGTATTCGGGCCGGAGACGGGATTATTCTCTTCCCTGGGCTTAATGGCCAAATCCCTTATCATCGGCGATGTCATTGAGAATATCAACCTATGCAAGTGCTTCAGCATCATCTGTGATGATCCGGCGCCTATCTGCGATTATATCATTCACGGGCTTAACCGGAGCGCTACGGTTTATGAGGCACAAGGCGCTTTCAGCCATCATAAGAAAACGGTCATCTTAACGACCATGAAACGCTCCCAGGCCCTTAAGCTTAAAAATTACATACGTACCGTGGAGCCAACGGCATTTATCCTCATATCCAATTCCAGTGAGATTATAGGCAAAGGATTTCTCGCCAATTGAAAAAAACCGGAGAATACCAATTCTCCGGTTTTTTGACGGATAATATAGGAGATAAGACTTTTAAAACCGTCATTTTTTACAAAAATGCGCTTTAGTGCTTTAAAAACACATAAAATTAAAGCAATAAAATTGACGGCATGTCTTTTTTGTAGTATGATACGAATTAAGTTCCAGAAAGGACGATATTTTGGAAGGAAGAGGAGAGAAGATTATGAAAAAAACAGCAAAAGTATTATCACTGGTTCTTGCCGGCGCCATGATGATGTCTTTAACGGCATGCGGCAGCAAAGCTCCGGAAACCACCACTGCGGCACCGGAAACAACCACGGCAGCAGAGAAGACAAGTGAAGCGGCAGAATCCACAGCAGAAAAGACTGCAGACGGAAAGCAGTTTAAAATCGGAGTTCTCCAGCTTGTACAGCATGCGGCCCTGGATGCCACCAATAAAGGCTTTATTCAGGCCCTTGATGATGCAGGTCTTAACTACACCGTTGACCAGCAGAATGCATCCGGCGACCAGCCTACATGCCAGACCATTGCCAGCAAGCTGGTCAATGACAAAGACGATTTGATCCTTGCCATTGCAACACCGGCAGCTCAGGCTGTGGCAGGAGCCACAAGCGATATCCCGATCCTGATGACAGCGGTTACTGACCCTGCATCTTCAGATCTGGTTGAAAGCAACGATAATCCGGGAGGAAACGTAAGCGGTACCTCTGATTTGACTCCGGTCAAAGAGCAGATTTCCCTGTTAAAGCAGATTCTCCCTGATGCAAAAACCGTAGGAATCATCTACTGCTCTGCAGAGTCCAACTCTGAGATCCAGGCTAAGATGGCAAAAGACGCCATTGAAGCGGAAGGTATGACAGCAGTGGATTACACCGTATCCAGCTCCAATGAGATCCAGACGGTTGTTACCTCTATGGTCGGCAAGGTAGATGCCCTCTATGCTCCTACGGATAATACCATTGCCGCAGGCATGGCAACCGTAAGCATGGTAGCCAATGAAAACGGCATTCCGGTGATCTGCGGAGAAGAAGGCATGGTAGATGCCGGCGGTCTTGCTACATACGGCATTGACTATTATGAACTTGGTTACTTAACAGGACAGCAGGCAGTGAAGATCTTAAAAGACGGTGCGGACATCTCCAAGATGCCCATTGAATACCTTCCTTCCGATAAGTGTAAGCTGACTGTCAACGAGGAAACAGCGAAGATTCTTGGAATCGACGTTTCCGGCCTTAAATAGGCAGATTGAAACAGGAATGAGCGGCAGGCGGTGCCTGTATGACTGGCCCGCCTGCTATCCATAGATGCTTTACATAAAGAATGGGGCTTTCATTTTTTATGTAAGGCATTTATGCCTATGAACGCCCTTCGGGCATACCTTTGTGCTCAAAATCCATGGGCAGAAAATATGAAAAGAGAAAACACACGGAGGAATGATTCATGAGTGGTTTACTGGTATCTCTTCAGGATGCTGTTGTTCAGGGAGTTTTATGGGGGATTATGGTTTTAGGAGTTTATATTACCTACAAACTGTTGGATATTGCCGATTTGACGGTGGATGGAAGCTTTGCCATGGGCGGCTGTGTATGCGCCGTCATGATACTGAATTTTCATGTGGATCCCTGGATTGCCTTAGGGGTTGCAACCGTAGCCGGAATAGCGGCAGGAGCGGTAACCGGATTGTTACATACAATCTTTGAAATACCGGCGATTCTGGCCGGAATCCTGACGCAGATCGGGCTTTGGTCCATCAATCTCCGGATCATGGGAGGAAAGAGTAATGTACCCCTTTTAAAGACGGATACGATTATGTCTAAATTTATAGCAGTAACCGGTTTAAGCAAACAGGGCGCCACCATGATCATCGGGATCGGGATGGCGATTGTTATGATCGCCCTTCTTTACTGGTTCTTTGGAACGGAAATCGGCAGCGCCATGCGGGCTACGGGCAATAATCAGGCAATGATCCGGGCTCAGGGGGTCAATACCAACTGGACAAAGCTTCTGGCCCTGGCCATCAGCAACGGGCTTGTGGGACTTTCCGGAGGGCTGGTCTGTCAAAGTCAGAAATATGCGGATATCGGTATGGGTACCGGAGCCATTGTCATCGGCCTTGCCTCTATTGTTATCGGCGATGTGCTCATGGGGAAATTACGCTCCTTTGGAAGCAGGCTTACCTCTGCGGTAGTTGGTTCCGTCATATATTTTGTGATCCGCGCCCTGGTTTTGAGAATGGGTATGGATGCCAACGATATGAAGCTGTTGTCGGCTGTAATCGTGGCCGTAGCGCTTTGCGTTCCGGTTATGACAAACAAATGGCGCATCAGGAAAGCTTATACTGAGGGAGGAGAATAAACCGTGCTGGATATTAAGAATGTCAGAAAAACGTTTAATAAGAATACCATCAATGAAAAAAAAGCATTAAATGGCATTGACCTCCATCTAAACGAAGGCGATTTCGTCACTGTGATCGGCGGAAACGGAGCAGGAAAATCCACAATGTTAAATATGATAGCAGGGGTGTACCCCATTGATTCCGGCAAGATCCAGATCGATGGAGTCAATATTTCCAGGGATCCGGAGTATAAAAGGGCCAAGTACATTGGAAGGGTGTTCCAGGATCCCATGATGGGAACAGCCGCCGGAATGGAAATACAGGAAAATATGGCGCTGGCTTACCGCAGGGGCAAGGGAAGAAGCCTTGCCTGGGGAATCAGGACCAATGAAAAGGCATTTTATTATGAATCCCTTAAAAAGCTGGGACTTGGACTTCAGGACCGCATGACAAATAAGGTGGGACTTCTCTCCGGAGGCCAGAGACAGGCCCTTACTCTTCTGATGGCGACCTTGAAGAAACCAAAACTTCTTCTGCTTGATGAACATACCGCTGCACTTGACCCAAAGACAGCCAGAAAGGTTCTGGAAATCACCCAGGAGATTGTGAATGAACAGAATCTCACCACCCTCATGATCACCCATAACATGAAGGATGCGATCCAGATCGGCAACCGGCTTGTGATGATGCATGAAGGCCGCATTATTTATGATGTATCAGGGGAAGAAAAAAAGAAGCTGGAAGTAGAAGACCTTCTTAGAAAATTCGAGGAGGCCAGCGGCGAGGAATTCGCCAATGACAGAATGATACTGGCGAAATAGCAGGTAAAAAACATGGGACCGGGAGCCTTTTACAGGCGTTTCCGGTCCTGTTTTTTGTTGTAATGTCTGGAAACTTATGTTCAAAGCCTTTCCAGAATGTGTTTTTTTATATGTTTGTAACATAATCTTAATAATTTTTTGCAGACCTAATATCGCAAAGTATGACATTTTATGCTATACTTAGACAGATAGGCTCATAGTCTGAATCAGCTTTCCGCAAGAATACAGGGAGATGGAGAGAAAGTACAGGATGGAAAACAACAATGAGAAAAAAGATTATATAATCCGTTTGGATAAAGCCAGAAAAAAACGCAGCCAGAATGATTATAAGAAACTTTTAACACTGGGCGGCGCAGCAGTTCTTTGCGTGGCAGTTATTTCAGCCGCCGGAATGGCAGTGAAGAAACACATGACTGCAAAACCGGCAGGCCTTGCCACAGGATCTGAGGCCTTAGGGGCAAAGTTAGAGGAATCCACAGATTTAAAGGCGGAAGCAGAAGCTGAGTCTGAGGCGGAAGCAGCAAAGGAAAAAGAAGAAAAAGAGAAAACAGTAAATTCCTACAATGATTTAGGAATCATCCAGGTGTCGGGCTATTTGAACGTGAGAAAGGCACCGGGCACCGAGGAGGATGTAGTCGGAAAACTTCAGGGAGACAGCGCCTGTGACATCCTGGAAAAGACGGACTCCGGCTGGTATAAGATATCTTCCGGCGGAATTGAAGGGTATATAATTTCCCAGTATGTACTGACAGGGGAAGATGCAAAAACAAAAGCAATGGATTTAGTAAAGCTTAGAGCGGTCGTCCAGACCGACAACATGAACATCAGGAAGGAGCCTTCCACCAGTTCGGATGTAATAGGCCAGGCGCTTATAAATGAGCGTTATGAGGTTGTGGACCAGACCGAGGGCTGGGTACAGACTACGGCCGGGTATTTGTCCGCAGATTATGTAAAGCTGGAATACGGACTGAATGAGGCCAGAAAACTGGATTTAAAGGCCATGGTGTTTAATCTCTATAAAAATATCGGAATTTCCGATGTGGATAATTATCTGAATGTAAGAGAAGAGCCCAATGAAAACGGCAAGGTCATTGCTAAGATGCCCAGTAAGGCTGCAGGAAATATTTTAGAAACTACCGATGATGGCTGGTATAAGATCCAGTCCGGCAACATTACCGGCTATGTAAAGTCTGATTATATCCTGACAGGACAGGCGGCAAAGGATGAAGCCATGCAGGTGGCGGAGCTTATGGCCATCGTCAGCACGGATATGTTAAATGCCAGAAGCGAGCCCTCTACTGATTCAAAGATTTGGACTCAGATATCCAACAACGAACGGTATCCTGTATTAAAGCAGGTGGATGGCTGGGTAGAGATCGAGCTGGAGGAAAACAGCAGTGCTTTTGTATCCACGGATTATATTGATGTGCGGTATGCTCTTCCTGAGGCAATCAAGTTCTCCCCATTGGAGGAAAAGGCCAATGTACAGGCATCGCTCAGGACCCAGATCGTAAATTATGCCCTGCAGTTTTTGGGAAATCCTTATGTGTGGGGAGGAACCAGCCTTACAAAAGGTGCTGACTGTTCCGGCTTCACCTTGTCCGTTTACGCTCACTTTGGCATAGGTCTGCCTCATTATTCCGGCTCTCAGGCCGGTATGGGCAAGGCGGTGAAATCCGGTGACATGAGACCTGGGGATCTGATCTACTACGCAAACAGCGGAGGGACTATCAACCATGTTGCCATGTATATTGGAAACGGTCAGATCGTACATGCAGCCAGCAGGCGAAGCGGCATTAAAATTTCCACATGGAATTACCGGACACCGGTAAAGATCCGAAATATGATCGGTGATTAACTCAAGGCTCCCGGATTGAAATTTGATTGATGTTTTGATTAAATTTCAATCCGGGGGTCTTTTGTTTTTTTTACCTTTTTTCTTGGGTTTACAAATTCTGGAAAAAGGGTTATAATGAGCACAACCGTTATATTTTGAAAAATATAACGGAAAGGCGGGATCCGGTATGAAAACAGGTGCGGTTATTGTTGCGGCGGGGCATAAAAGTGCCACCAGTACATTTAAACCATTGATGCCCATTGGAGGCACAACCGTTATTAGACGGATAATTATGATGTTGAAACGGTCCGGTGTGGATCCCATCGTGGTCATAACCGGAAAAGACGCAAAGGAATTGGAAAAACACATTTCTAAGCTAAGAGTGATCTGCCTTAGAAATGAGAATTATGAAAATTCCCAGATGTTTGACAGCATCTGTACAGGCCTTAATTACATTGAGGATTTGTGTGACCGGGTTCTTATTCTTCCGGTAAAATTCCCCATGCTGCTGCCGGAAACCATTAAAAAAATTATGAACAGCAGCCAGCCAGCTGCTTGCCCGGTCTTTGACGGCCGAAGAGGCCATCCGGTTATGATCAGCAAGGAGCTGATACCCGCCATCCTGTCATACGACGGAAAATGCGGGCTGCGTGGAGCTTTTAAGCAGACGGAATTAGATATTTTAATTGAAGAAATCCCAGTTGATGATAAAGGAATCATAGAATCAATTGAAACAGAGGAAGATTATGCAAGAAACTATGATGCCGGACGGGTTTCCATGCATCCGGTTGCAAATCTGTTTCTGGAATGGGACGAGATCTTCTTTGGGCCGGGGATTGCCCAGTTTTTGATGCTGATTGAGCATAACGGTTCCATGCAGACGGCTTGCCGGCAGATGAACATGTCCTACAGCAAAGGTTGGAAAATTATGAAAGAGGCAGAAAAACAGCTTGGATATCCTCTTTTGATCACCCGGTCAGGCGGAGCAGAGGGAGGATTTTCCCAACTCACACCCAAAACAAAGGATTTTCTCAACCGGTTTTTAGATATGGAAAAAGAATTAAATGAAAAAACAGAAGAACTGTTTTTAAAATATTTTGAGGGGGTATTGAAATGAAGCAGTTGTTTAAAACAGTTTTAGAAACACTGGAAAAAGGCGAAGATGGAGTTTTAGTAACCATTATTGCAAGTTCTGGATCCACTCCAAGAGGTGCAGGATCCCATATGCTGGTAAGGCGGGACGGGACCACGGAAGGAACGATTGGAGGCGGAGCGGTGGAATACCGGTCCATTCAGAGATCTCAAAAGGCCATTGAGGAAAAGGCATCCTACACCCACGGCTTTGTACTGGGAAAGGAACAGGTGGCTGATTTAGGCATGATCTGCGGCGGTGATGTGGTGGTTTACTTCCAGTATTTAGACCATGAAAATCAGGAATTTAAGGACTTATGCAGGAAGATAGAAGAAGCCTATGACAAGGATGAAGATAGCTGGCTTATTATGGATATTACCAATGAAACCGCATGGGGGCTGGGTATTTACAGCAAATCAGCAGGGGTTACAGGAATAAAGGAAATTGAAAAAGAAGAAAGAGAAATTCTTCTTCAACATAAAGCAGTTCAGAAAAACTTTGGTGATCGTAAGTATTACAGCGAGCCTTTAGTCAGGGCCGGCTGTGTCTATGTTTTCGGCGGCGGACATGTGGCCCAGGAATTGGTACCGGTTCTGGCACATGTAGGATTTCGGTGTGCCGTTTTTGATGACCGGCCGGAATTTGCCAATGAAAAATTGTTTCCCCAGGCAGAGAAGACCATTGTGGGGGATTATGAGCGGATTTTTGATTCTCTTGAATTAAGGGAATGCGATTATGTCTGCGTCATGACCAGAGGACACCAGTCGGATTACGTTGTTCAAAGACAGGTTCTTACAAAAAATGCCTGCTACATCGGTGTGATTGGCAGCCGCAGGAAGCTGGAGACTCTGGCCGGAAAGCTTATGGCAGACGGCGTCACCAGAGAACAGATCGACAGTTGTCACAGCCCCATTGGTCTGGAAATCTATGCAGAAACGCCGGCTGAAATCGCCATCAGTGTGGCCGGAGAACTGATCGCTGTCAGGGCTTTGCGGGAAGGGCGAAAAAAATAATGGGAGGATTTCTATTTTTAAAAGGTGATTCAGGAGAAGGAAAAACAACCCTGCTTTTTGAATGCTTAAAGCCCTGGCACCGGATGATGGGAGGGTTTTATTCCCAGCGATTGATTGATGAAGAGGGAATGACCATGGGATTTCGCATGGTCCCGGCAGACGAAGAATGGATTCCGGCAGCTTCCTATAAAAAAGGAATGACGAATGTATTTATCCAACGGACTGAAAACGGCTTCCATAAAAATCTTGAGTTTTTTAAAACCGCTGGGAAGGAAATTTTGCGTTCTTCCACTCATAGCAGGCTCTGCCTTCTGGATGAAATAGGCGGGGTGGAACTTTTTGTACCGGAATTTATGGCTGCAGTTCTTGGCTGCATTGATAGCGAAGTTCCCTGTATTGGAGTTTTGAAAAGCCGGAAAAATCTGGAAGCCATGAGGACCAGAGTTCCCACCCAGCCGGAGCCGGACAAACTCCTTTTGGACTTGGAAGAAAAGCTTGGAAAACGGTCAAATGGACGCATTCTTACCTTTGAGCGTGAAAAGAAAGAGTACATTCGGACGGAAATCATGGAATTTTTGAGAGAATATACGGAAAAGGAAGGAAAAGGAACACATGGTAGAAAGGGACCAGATTTATAAAAGACGTTTTGGAATCATAGTGCTCTTATTTATTGCCTGCTTTTTTGGTTCCTTTTTGCTTGGCCGGTACCCGGTATACCCGGACACGCTTTTAAAGGTCCTTCTTTCTGCAGTTTTTCCCATAAAAACCACCTGGCCTGCCCAGATCGAAACTGTTGTTTTTCGGGTCCGCCTTCCAAGAGTTTTCATGGCAGCATTGATCGGTGCAGGATTGTCCTGTGCAGGCGCTGCTTATCAGGGAATTTTTAAAAATCCCATGGTATCACCGGATGTTCTGGGTGCATCTTCTGGGGCGGGCTTTGGGGCGGCCCTTGGTCTGTTTTTTTCCTTGGGATATAACGGAGTAACAATCAGTGCATTTACTTTTGGTCTTGGTGCGGTAGGAATTGTCTGTCTCATCAGCAGCCGGGTAAAGTATAATCCCGTGCTGGGCCTGGTGCTGTCCGGTATGATGGTAAGCTCCCTTGCTTCCTCAGCGGTTTCTTTTTTAAAACTGGTGGCAGATCCGACCAATACCCTTCCGGTCATTACCTATTGGCTTATGGGGAGCCTGGCATCCATCCGGCAGAAAGATGTGATGTTTGCTGCACCATGGATTCTGATTGGGATCCTTCCGATTTATCTCCTTCGGTGGCGGATCAATGTTTTAAGCCTTGGTGATGAGGAAGCCAAGAGCATGGGGATCAATACCAGAAAACTCCGTTTGATCGTTGTAGTCAGTGCAACTTTGATTACCTCGGCTGCAGTTTCAGTAAGCGGACACATCGGATGGGTGGGACTGGTAATTCCTCATTTTGCCAGAATGCTGGTAGGAAGCGATTACCGGAGGCTGTTGCCGGCCTCTCTGCTTATGGGAGGCAGCTTTCTGTTGATCGTGGATAATTTTGCAAGGCTTTTGGCTACCAGTGAGATCCCCATTGGTATTTTGACTGCATTTGTTGGTGCTCCGTTCTTTTTATATCTTATTTTGCGGGAAGGGAACCGGCTATAGAAGGGGAGGAGTTATGGAGCTGACGGTAAAAAATCTGGAATTCGGCTATCGTTGTTTTCCAGTATTAAAGGGTATCAATTTTTCATTCAATAAGGGAGAACTGGTCTGTGTTCTTGGAAAAAACGGTGCTGGGAAAAGTACGCTGTTTCGCTGCATGTTAGGTCTGCTAAAGGGGTACCAGGGAGAGATTCTGATCGATGGAACAGAACGCCGGCACTTCTCAGAACGGGAACTGGCCGGAAAGATTGCTTATATTCCCCAGAACCACGATACTGCATTCTCTTTTTCGGTTCTGGACATGGTATTGATGGGAACAACTGCCTCACTGCCTCGATTTGCAGGTCCGGGACAGAAAGAAAAAGACAGGGCATTGAATGCTCTGAAGCTTTTAAAGATTGACGGTCTAAAGGACCGCATTTTCGGACAGATCAGCGGCGGAGAACAGCAGCTTGTTCTGATTGCAAGGGCCATCGCCCAGGAAGCAAAAATACTGGTTATGGATGAACCATGTTCCAGCTTGGATTACGGCAACCAGATCCGGGTCATGGAGGAACTTCGGACCTTGTCGGAAAAGGGATATTTAATTGTGCAGTCCACCCATAATCCGGAGCATGTCTTTTATTTTGCCCATAAAGCACTGGTGATGATGGATGGAAAGATAACTGCCTTGGGCGAGCCGGACAAGATCTTGACAAAAGAACTTTTGGAAGGCGTATACCAGGTGCCTATTGAGATCTATGAAGATTTAAAACGCGGGAAAAAAATGTGTATGCCTGGGGAAAGGTGATGTGTATGTGGGAATTGTATGACAGTCTGATAGAACCAATACCAGATGACGTAAAGATAGAAGATTATATTGTCGGGATCCAGTGGACTTCGGTGACTGCCTGCGGATATACCGGTGCAACAGCGACAAATCCGCTTCAGACCATTCAAAGGACTGAAAAAAACATTCTGGATATGTCCTGGAAGGAAGCTGCAGGGCTTATAAAGTCCTGGAATTTTACAGAGGCCAGCATAGGTGCTGCAGCGGTAAATGCCTATTATAATCAACCGGACCGGATCAGCAGACTTGAAAAGGAAGGAACAATCAGGCAGCTTTCTAAGGAAGATGCCTTTATGGCCCATAGTAAGGATATGAAAGGGAAAAAGGTAGCCACCATCGGACATTTCTGCTTTGCAGAAGAATATTTGAAAGAAGCGGAGTCCTGTGTAATTCTGGAACGCAATCCAAGGGATGGGGATTATCCGGACAGTGCTTGTGAATATGTACTTTCAGATAGAGACTATGTATTTATCACTGGATTTACCCTGGTTAATAAAACCCTTCCAAGACTGTTAGAGCTGTCCCGGAATGCCAAAGTCATTCTAGTGGGGCCCAGTGTGGCCCTTGCTCCTGTGCTTTTTGACTTTGGTGTGTGGGAGCTGGCAGGTACTCTTATTACAGATAAAAAGCTTACAGAGGAATTTGTTAAAAAAGGAGAGCACAAGGCGGTAATCCGTTCCGGTTTGCCGGTAAGGCTTTCACCAAAATAGATATAAGCCGCAAAAGCGGCAGAATGGAGGATTAGTATGAAAAAAATGAGAAAAGGGCTGGTGCTTGCTGCGTTCCTTGCTGCTGCGGTACTGGCAAATGGCTGCCAAAAAGGAAGCGGTAAGGAGGTTCCGGCCAGTCAGGCAGAGACAACTGCGTCTGTAAAAGCGGAAACTCAGGCAGAAACAGAAAAGAAGAGCGAAGCAGGGGCGCAGTCAGATACCAGAGTGTTTATTGATTCGGCAGGAAGAGAAGTTACACTGCCAAAGGAAATTAATAAGATTGCTCCTTCCGGGCCTTTGGCACAGATTGTGCTTTATACCCTTTGTCCAGATAAGATGTCCGGACTTGCTTCTGATTTTTCTGAGGGCGCAAAGGAGTATATTGACGAAAAATATTGGGCACTTCCCAAATTCGGCCAGTTTTATGGAAAGAATGCAAACCTTAATATGGAGGCCCTCATTGCGGAAAGCCCGGATGTAATTATCGATATCGGAGAAGCGAAAAAAACCGTAAAAGAGGATATGGATGCCCTTCAGGAGCAGCTTAACATGCCAGTCATCTTTGTGGAAGCGGATCTGGATACCATGAGTTCTGCTTATGAAATGCTGGGAGAGCTTACCGGAGAGACTGATCAGGCAAAAAAACTGGCGGACTATTGTAACAACATACTAAAAAAGTCTGAAACAGCCAAGACGCAGTTGGCAGAGACAGAAAAGAAATCAGTCTATTTTGCTGTTGGAGATGATGGACTTCACACCAATGCAGAGGGTTCCATTCATGCCCGGGTCATCGAACAGATCGGAGCGGAAAATGCAGCCAAAGTTGAAAAGGTATCAAGCGGCGGCGGAAGTGAAGTATCCTTTGAACAGCTTCTTCTGTGGCAGCCGGATATCATCATCGCAGATTCTGAGGCTCTGTACCAAACCATAACAACGGATAAGGTCTGGGGAGAATTAAATGCAGTGAAAGAAGGGAAGGTATATCAGATACCCTCTGTTCCCTACAGCTTTATGAGCAGTCCGCCTTCCGTCAACCGGATGATAGGAATTCTGTGGCTGGGCAATCTTGTGTATCCGGAACAGTATAATGTTGATATCAAGGAAGAGGTAAAGGACTTCTACGAACTGTTTTATCATGTGGCTCTTGATGATACACAGATAGAGAAAATATTGAAATAAAAAAACATAACCTCCCGGATCGGGGGGTTATGTTTTT